>NZ_CP139303.1:359184-718368 GCF_034092465.1 Prochlorococcus sp. MIT 1223 | reverse complement strand
TAGATGGTACAAAAGATTTTCTTCTGGGGACTGGCGAATATGCTGTGCACTTGGCTTTAACCCATCATCAGGAGGTTGTCTTAGGTGTTGTCTTAATTCCTGAGCTAGAGGAGCTTTGGTTTGGAGTTATTGGTCATTCTGCATGGTATGAAAATAGACTTGGACAAAAAAAATATCCTTCTTTTAGCCATAATTCAGAGCTTGATGAGATGGTTCTTGTTGCTAGTAGGAGTCATCGAGATAAGCGGCTTGAAGCTTTAATTGATGGAATGAAAATTGGACAGCAAAAATCTGTGGGGAGTATTGGTTGCAAAATTGCCACTATTTTAAAAGGTGAGAGTGATATATATGTCTCACTATCAGGCCAAACTGCTCCTAAAGACTGGGATTTGGCTGCACCTGCGGCAATACTTATAGCTGCAGGTGGAATGTTTACTCACGCAGATGGTAAACCATTGATATATAACACAGGAGATATTTCTCAAAGAGGATGTTTAATTGCTACCAATGGAATTAAGCATGACGTGATTTGTAAACAAGCTATCAAAATTATGGATAATATTGATCCGGGTTTCTTAACTTAATTGAGATTTAAAGGTGCTACAGGTGTTGGAGTTGGCTCTTGATAAGACATACCTCCATTTTGCGGAACGCCTCTCAGAGTAAGATTAATTCTACCCCTATTATCAATTTCTCTAACTCTTACGGTCACTTGATCTCCTACTTTTACAACATCTTCTACTTTCTCTACTCTTGCTTCAGACAATTGAGATATATGTATCATTCCTTCTTTGCCAGGCAGTATTTCTACAAAGGCGCCGATTGGAATAATTCTTGTAATTGAACCTGAGAATATCTCACCTTCGTGAACTTTTCTTGTTAGGCCTTCTATTATTTTTTGTGCTTCTTCTGCAGCTGCTCCATCATGAGAGGCAATCGTTACGATACCCCCATCCTCTATATCTATCTTTGTATTAGTTCTTTCAGTTATGCCTTTAATAGTTCTACCCCCTGGTCCTATTACTGTGCCTATTAGTTCTGGATCAATTCTGAAGCTTAATAGTCTTGGCGCATGTGGAGAAAGAGTCTCTCTAGGTTGATTAATAACTTCATTCATTTTTTCAAGAATATGAATTCTTGCTGGCTTTGCCTGATTAATTGCTTCTGAAATTGTTTTAATTGGCAATCCATTTATTTTCATATCCATTTGAAGAGCAGTTATTCCTTTTTCAGTCCCGGCAACTTTGAAATCCATATCTCCTAGAAAGTCTTCTATGCCTTGAATATCTGTAAGGATTTTGACTTCTTTACCTTCTTTAATTAGCCCCATTGCGGCTCCGCTAACAGGAGATTTTAAAGGAACCCCAGCATCCATTAAAGCCATTGAGCTTCCACATACTGATCCCATAGAGGTTGATCCATTTGAACTAAGTACCTCACTAACTACTCTTAATACATAAGGGAATGTGTCTTTAGCTGGTAAAACAGGAATAAGAGCTCTTTCAGCTAATGCACCATGACCTATTTCTCTTCTTCCTGGAGTACGCATTGGACGAGTCTCTCCAACGGAATAAGGAGGGAAATTATAATGATGAATATAGGTTTTATCTGTACTTGGATTTAGATCATCCATTTCTTGTGCATCACTAGGAGTTCCAAGAGTTGCTGTTGAAAGTACCTGAGTTAAGCCTCTTTGAAATAAAGCTGAACCATGAACGCGATTTGGTAAAACACCTGCGGCGGCATCAATTTTTCTCACCTCGTCAAGTGCTCTTCCATCAACACGTTTCTCTTCTTTGAGAATTTGATCTCTCATTAATTTCTTTGTGAGAGCCTTGAAGCTATTTCCAAGTATTTTGTTATTGGAGGCTAATGACTTTTTAACTGCATGATCTTCTTTTAAAGAATCAATCTTTTCGGAAGAACTTGATTTAACTCCTTCTAGTTTTTTGTCTCTTTCGTCTTTTGTTTGTTCAAAATCTTTTAAGATTTCTTGAATTGCCTTGGTACAGTTTTTCTCTAAGTATTTTTGAACAGTGTCATCAATTTCAGGCTCTTTTATATCTAAGAGTTTTATATTTGATTCTTTAACAAGTTCCTCTTGAGCTTTTATTAGTTCGCCAACTGCTTCCATACCAAAATCTATAGCTTCAATTACATCTTGTTCAGTAAGTTGATTAGCTCCCGCTTCAACCATGACTACTCCTTCTGGCGTCCCTGAAATAATTAGATCAAGATCACCTCGTTCAATTTCTCGGAAACTAGGGTTTAATACAAAGTCATCTCCTAAAAGTCCAACTCTAACAGCAGCCATTGGACCATTGAATGGGATTCCGGCAAGCAAAGTTGCTATAGATGAACCAGTTACTGCAAGGACATCAGAAGGAACTCTTTCATCTAATGAAAGACAAGTTGCAACTATCTGAATGTCATCTCTCATCCAACTTGGGAAAAGAGGCCTAAGTGGTCGGTCAATAAGCCTTGAGATTAATGTTGCTCTTTCAGGAGGCCGACCTTCTCGTCGCATAAAACTCCCTGGAATCCTCCCTGCCGCATAAAGTTTTTCTTCGTAATCACAAGTCAAAGGAAGGAAATCAATTCCTTCTCTTCCCTGATTATGAGTTGCAGTTACTAGGACTGCGGTGTCTCCGCATTCGATCATTACTGATCCGCCTGCTTGTGGCGCATATCTTCCTGTAGTAAGTCGTATTTCCCGACCGTCAAAGGAGATCGTCTTTGTCTGACCTTGCACGTGAGCTTATGTCTTTTTGTCTTTTAATATTCTTGCACTTAATAGGTACTTAATTGGGTAAAAACCTCATTTGAACTTTTTTTTCTAATTTACTTAATGAGATATTGCATAAAAAACTCCTTCAGAAAATTTATGTATGGATTATATAAAAACTCTTGCAAAGGAAAAATCGAGAAGGAATTACCAACTTGCTTTAACCACTCCAGGTAGCTCCCCTCTATGTGCCCTTGCTCGTAACTGATTTCGGCATAGACCAAAGTCTCTATAAACACCTCTAGGTTTGCCTGTGGCCCAACAACGATTTCTTACTCTGTTAGGAGCACTATTCCTTGGTAGAGCCTGAATCTTTCTATGAATTTCTAGCCTTTGCATAGGGTCTTTTGCTTCATGAAATGCTTGAAGAAGATCCTTACGCTTGCTTGAGAATCGTTCTACAAGCTTTTTGCGTTTTACATCTCTGGCTATCATCGACTTCTTGGCCATGCAATCTAAGGGGAGTAGCAATTCAGCCATACTAACTCTTTGCTTAATTCATTTATCAAAAATTTGTTTAAATTTGGAGGAAATTTTTTTTGTGTGGTTTTTTAGGCACCTTTTTCTGCCTTTATCTATTTCAATCAAACCATTGAGGTTATTTATTTTTGGAAAAAAGCCAATTGAGATGTATCTCTAATTATTAGGACAAGACTCAGCCCTATTAATAAGAAGAATCCTGATTGCATAAAAGCTATTTGAAATCTTTCAGGAACTGGCTTACCTCTTAAACCTTCTAAAATAAGTAGAGATAGTTGCCCCCCATCAAGAAGGGGCAATGGCAAGGCATTAAGTACAGCCAAGTTTATTGAAACCAAGGCTGCAAATAAGAACAGTCCTGTATTTCCTTGCTTTGAAAGTTGTGCTCCAATTTCTATTATTTTCACGGGCCCACTCATTTGTTCTGCGGTTGCATTAAAATCAGTTAAAAGTCCTTTATATCCATTTATTGTTTTGACTAATATATCTATAAATTGTTTGTCAGATTGTTGAAGTACTTCTCCTATTGAACTTGCAGGCCTAATTGTATTAGAAATATTTTGTTGAAGTTGAGCACCTATTCTTCCATTCCCTCCATTATTTTCAGGCGTAAGACTTATGATTTGACTTTCATTCGAACCTACTTTAATTCTCTCAAAATCTATCTTCTCTGTAGGAGAAGCTTGAATTTCTGATACCAAAAACTTAACGGCTTCTGGACCACTCCCTAAGGTTTTTCCATTAATTCCAATAATTTGATCACCAGCTCTTATTCCTGATAATTCAGCAACTTCTGATTGTTTTACATCCACTACTAGAACACCTGGATTAGGAGAGCTTGGTAAACCTATAAAAGTTGCTTGACCAATTAATACAAGCCAAGCCAGTAGAAGATTAGCTATCACTCCAGCTGAAATAACAATTGCTCTTTGTGGAATGGATCTATTGCGCATTAAGTCGGGATCATCTGAAGATATGTCGCTTTCATCATCAGGGAAAGAAACAAACCCTCCTAGGGGTAAAGCTCTTAGTGAATATGTGACTCCTAGATGTTTCTTTTTTATGAGAGCTGGTCCGAAACCGATGGAAAAACCATTTACTTTAATTCCTTGTAGTTTGGCAGCTAAAAAATGACCTGCTTCATGAAAAAAGATTAGAAACCCTAGAACAAATATTGATGTCAGAACGTTCATATATTTAGAATTACTTTTTAATTAATTGATTTTTACCAAAATAAGGCATTAAAGCTTTTGGTAATTTGATAGATCCATCAGCTTGTTGACCATTTTCAAGAATTGCTGCCATGGTCCGCCCTACTGCTAATCCACTTCCATTTAGAGTATGCACTAGTTTAGTCGTCTGGTTTGTTTTGGTTCTAATAGAAGATCTCCTGGCTTGAAAATCACCACAATTGCTACAACTTGAGATTTCTCTATATTTTTGTGCACCAGGCAGCCAAACTTCCAAATCGTATGTTCGAGTAGCTGAAAAACCAAGGTCTCCAGTACAAAGTTCTAAAACTCTATAAGGTAATTCAAGTGCTTGAAGGATTGATTCTGCATCAGCAGTGATTTGTTCATGAGCGGCTTCTGATTCACTTGGGTCAGTAAACCAATAAAGTTCAACTTTATTAAATTGATGGAGTCTTATTAGTCCTTTGGTGTCTCGACCATAGCTCCCAGCTTCTCTTCTGAAACAAGGACTATATGCAGCATATTTAATAGGTAGTTTTTGAAATTGAATTATTTCATCTCGATGAAGTGCCGTCAAAGGAACTTCTGAAGTAGGTGAAAGCCATAAATCATCCTCTAAGCATCTAAAACTTTCATCAGAAAATTTTGGTAGCTGACCAGATCCAGTAAGACTAGAAGTATTAACTAAAATAGGTGGCAGTACTTCTTGATATCCTTTTGCAGTATGAATATCAAGCATAAAATTAATTAAGGCTCTTTCAAGTCGAGCGCCTTGATTGAACAATGTTACAAACCTACTTTTAGCAATTTTGTTAGACCGTTCTGTTTCGAAGAGTTGAAGATCATCTGCTATTTCCCAATGATTTTTCAAGCCTTCTTTTTTTAGTGGGGTTCCCCATTTCCTAACTTCCCGATTATCACTTTCATCTTTCCCAATAGGACATAAGGTTGATGGAATATTTGGAAGGTTCAGAATTTGTTGCTTTAGATTTTCTGAAATATTTTTTTCTTCCTCTTCTAATTTCCCAACCTTCTGCTTTATTTCGTTTCCCTGTGATCGAAGAATTTTTAATTCATTAGCGTCTGGATTAAGCCCGCTTTTTATTTTTCTTCCAACTTCTTTCCCAATATGATTACCTTCAGCTTGAAGATTAGATCGCTTTTCTTCAATTTCCTTTAGCTTCTGACTGTTTTCTTGAATTTGAGTTAGGTCAATTTTGGTCCCACGACGATTCAGACCCTCAGAAACGAGTTTTGAGTTTTGTCTTATTAAACGCTGATCTAGCACTATGCAATTTTATTGTTTAATTAAGCCTAAATGGTATTGATCCAAATATTTGATTGCTTTGTTGAGCGGCAAATAATTTTTTGTGCAAATCTTTAGATTTTTTCTACGAAAAACTTTAAGGCCTTTTTTAAAAATTTATATGAATTGAGGCAGGTCTTGCTCTGCCAGTTGAAGACCATTCTTTTAGAGATTCAAGTTGTTCCTTTGCTGTTCTGGAAAGGGGAACCAATTGTGAACAGGCAAGAATTAAATCAGTTTCCTGAAGCTCTCTTTTTTCTGCAAATGCAAAATGCATTCCTTCAATAACAGTTTGTTCAAGTTCAGCTCCGGAGAATCCATTTGTTCTATCGACAATTGCTTGAAGATTAATTTCTAAGCTTGGTCGTCTTTGTTGAATATGAAGATTGAGTATGCTGAATCTTTCTTCAGAAGTTGGAAGGTCAAGCATAAAAATTTCATCAAATCTTCCTTTCCTTAAGAGCTCTCCTGGTAATCGATCAATTGCATTTGCCGTTGCAACTACGAAAACAGCTGACTTTTTCTCTGACATCCAAGTAAGGATATTTGCAAGAACTCTTTGGCTTGTTCCTCCATCACTTCTGGAATCTCCTCCAAAGGCCTTGTCAATCTCATCTATCCATAGAATGCATGGTGCCATAGCTTCTGCCCTTTGTATTGTTTCCCTTGTCCTGGCCTCACTTGCACCTACTAGCCCAGCAAAAAGTCTTCCTACATCAAGTCTAAGTAAAGGCATGGACCAACTATCTGCGATTGCTTTGGCAGTTAATGATTTCCCTGTACCTTGAGGGCCTAAGAGTAAAACTCCCCTTGGCAAAGGAAGTCCAAAAGCCTTTGCTTCTTCTGAAAAAGCCATATATCTTTGAGAAAGCCAGCCTTTAAGTGCATCTAATCCTCCAATATCAGCCTCAGTAGCGGTAGTTTCGCAATATTCTAGGACCTCACTTCTAGCGATGTTCTGACGCTTCTCTGCAAGGACTTCTACTAAATCTTCTTTACCCATTTTGCCTCTCTGGGCTAATGCTCTAGCGGCTACTTGTCTAACTCTTGATTCGCTAAGACCACTGCAAGCTCTTGTTAACTCTTCTAGAACTTCATTCGCTAAGGGCGAACCACTTGAACTTGCAATATTCGCTAATAAGATTTTTAGTTCAGATTGTTTAGGTAAAGGTAAATCTAGAATTGTTAATGAATCATCTAAGTCAATAGGCGGGGTCCAACTGCCAGAACATAAGACAATGTTATGCGGTGTTTGCTTTAGCTCGTAGGACAAATTTTTGAGCATACGAGAAATTCCAGGATCATCACAAAAACGATGAAAATCCTTAAGTAAGAGTGTGGTTGGATTATTTGATTCAACATTCTGAAGCCATTGGAGAACAGCAATTGGCTGCTTGGCAGCAATCCCTTTAGAGTTAATTAATCCTTCGATTCCTTTTATATAGTCCCAAATAGCTAAACGACGGGGATGCATTCTTTTCGATGATTCTTCTAATAATTTTTGTACCCTTATTTCTTCATTGCTTCTTATAAAAATAAGAGGAGTTCTTGACCTGATTAAAAGATCTAGATTTTTTTCCCAGTCTTTCATAACCGTTTCAATTTTTTAATACTTAAGCACTAAGTACCATTAAACTTGATTTTAAATTGGATTATTTTTTACTTTTTGGTTCAAAAGGAAGTCTATCTGTATCTTGAATAACTCCTTGAGGAGTTGCAAGGGATGTTTTACCTTGTTGTGCAATTTGTTCATCTAGAATCTTCTGCAAGTTATCTGGTAAAGCTTCTTTGCTTAATAAAAATGTTTGAAGTGCCTGGAAGATATTTGCAATAACCATATACAAAAGTACACCGGCGGGTAGAGGGAAGAATAAAAACATCCCTGTAATCATTATAGGAGTAATTTTATTGGCAGTTGATTGCTGGGGATTTGCTGGCATCCCTTGCCCTGAAAGGGTTTGAGAAAGTAAAAGAGTTAATCCAAAGCCTCCAACTAGTATTGCAATATCCCAATTAATTGAACCATTAACATAAAACCCAACTTGACCTAGCGCTTTTATAAAAAGAAATCCACTCTTAGCTGCCAATCCAGGTATTTTGGCTTCGATGGTTGCATCTCCTGGTGATATAGCATTTACTGTCCCATCTGAATTTACTTTTACTAGACCCTCTCCTTTGGTTACTCGCCAATTTGCTTGAAACTTTTTGCCATTTTCATATTTAGTAAGGGCTTTTGAGTAACTTTCTCCACTTAGAGTTTGAAGATTTATGTTAACTGTATCTCCAGTGCCAATTTTTGTTCCACCTGGAAGTGAAGCAATAACTGGGAAATGATCCTTTTCTGTTATGAATATGGAGTGTTTTGCAGTCTTAAAAGGTTTTGGTTCTACTGCAGCAATTTGATCGGAAGGAAGAATTTTTAAATTTACTAAATATGGAACATCTGCGAAGGGCGATCCTCTAAGTGTTGCAAATAATGCAAAAAGAATCGGCATTTGAACTAATAGAGGAAGACAACCTGCAAGAGGACTTCCAAATTCACTCATTAATTTGCCAAGTTCTTCCTGTTGTTTTTGAGGGTTATTGGAATAACGACTTTTAATTTCAGCCTGACGCTTTTGCATGACAGGCTGCGCTATTTTCATACGACGAGCACTTCTTATAGAACCAGCGCTTAAAGGAAATAATGCCAGTCTAATAACTATTGTTAACGCGACTATGGCTAAGCCATAGCTTGGTACCAATCCATAGAAGAAATCTAGAATAGGAATTAGTAAATTGTCTGAGATGTAACCGATCACGATGATTTATTAAGTGTTGATGGTGTGGTTATTCCAGTTTGAAATAGCAAAATCACCAAAGCTGTATTTTCTTTGGTGATTTTATTAGGCCGAGAAGCCTTTTGCATTTTCTTCTTCAGCTTTTCTAATTGGTTGTTTTAAATTTCCGATAATAAATGCCTCTGTTTCACGAAAATTTGGAATTGACCTCATTTCTAGTCTTGCTCCATCTTTAAGGACTAAAACCATGTCCCCATAAGACCCTAGACCTCTTGGGATTGATCTGACTTCTGCAATTTGACTATAAACAAGTTGCGTTTTATCTCTTCCTAGCCATCCTCCAGTTACAGAAATCCTTTTATTTGTAATTTTAAAACGAAGCCATAAAGCTCTTACTATTGCTCCAACAGTAAAAGGAAGACCTATTAAAGTAAATCCCGCTAAAAGGTTGATAATTAGATCAGCTTTAGAGGGCCCACCTTCATAAAAAGTCTTTTCTGAAGAATTCTTCATCGAAACAATCCCGCTTTAGAAAGTAGCCTGTCGCACTCTTTTAGCAAAAATTCATGACTTTCGTATGGAGCGCTACTAGGTTTAAGAGTAATAAGTGCCCAAGCATTAGGTTGATTTTTGATTCTACTAATTTTATTTCTTAAATGATCATGCAAAAGTCTCCTTAGCTTATTTCTAGTAACGGCTTTCTTACTTACCTTATGACTTATTGAAATTGCACATTTAAATTTGCTTTGAGCGGACTGGGACTGGCGATTTTTCTTTTTTAGCAAAATTGGTTTTGGAGTAACGGTTCTAAGTGTCATTAACTTTCCATGAAACCTAAAACCTTGTTGATGCAAATAGTCAAAACACTTATAGCCACTAAGCCTTAGGGATTTCGTTAGAACCATTCAATAGCTTTTGAGGAAATTATTTGAATATATACTCTGTCAAACTGCTATGCGAGTCCTTCCTCTTTTACGCCTAGACCTAATAACTCTTTTACCAGTGTGAGTCCTCATCCTTACTCGGAATCCTGAAACTCTTTTTCTTTTTCTGCTTGTCCCACCGAGTGTTCTTTTTGTCATTTTTAGTTCTCGTCTTCTTTAGGTTGACTCTAGTTAATAAGAGTAATGTACCAGTTCACTTAATCGTAATAACGTAGCTTCCTAAATATAGTGAAACAGGAAGTTCGCCAGGAGATTGAGAGAAAGCATTTATTTGATACATTCCACTTTTTCTTGGATTGAAGATTTTTAGAACTACTGCATAAGCTTTATTATTCGCTGGAATTGGAGTATCAGGAAATATATCTATATTTTTCATTTGTTTGTCAATTTCAATTGTGGCAGGAACGTTTTTTAAACACTTTGATTTTTCAGTAAAGCCTCCAACTCTAACCTGACAAACTCGAATATTTTTTGGTTTTATTCTTGCCTTAAAATGTTCTGGAAACTTTAAGGATAGTTTTAATATTGCAGTTTTTCTTTGATTCTTTTTTAGAAAGAAAAAATAAGTAGCACGCTCTAATCTTTCATCTCCTCTTTGTAGGAATTTGAGAGGTTTATAATTATCATTCCCACCCCAGCGGAACTCGGCCATTCCTGAGGCAATAGCAGCTTCTTGTTTATTTATTGCTTCAAAATAAAAACAAGAAACTAGTAAACCAGCTGCTATACCAACCTTTAATATATTCTTTCTTCTTAAAATTTTTTTAATGGAAAGCATTTTAAAATTTTTCTGGTTGTTTTGAATTAAGTTTAGTATGCAGCCTATGACTTAAAGAAAATTAAGTTCATATAGCGTTAATTCATTTTTAGATTACTTTTTATCTGTCTGGACGAAGTGTAGTTGCTTTTCCTAGATAAGGATGTTTTGGAGTTTGTTCAGATGGTAGCCATGTATGAGCAAGAATTCTTATACAATTTTCAAGATCACTTTTTACATACATTTGTTGGCAATCTAGTAAGGCGATTTTTTCCCAACCAGGTTGTTTTCTAGCTATTGAAGCTGGAAAGCATGCATCAAGATCTCTAGTTACTGAAAAGGTTATTGACACAATTTGTTCGGGCTTGAGATTATTTCTGACGACTAATTCATCTATAAGTTCATTGACAGCATTTGCTATTGATTCAGTTGAGTTTTTGCTGCATGTAATAGCTCCCCTTAAAGCTTGGAGAACTAAGGTTTCACTATTGTTCATAAGTTAAGGCTTAAAAAGCCAAAGTATTTGTCCATTAGATGACAGTTCCATATTTATTAGTTCAGCTAAATTGAATAAAAAACTACTTCCTGGAAGAAATCCAAGGATTTTCTTTTTAGGTTTACCAAGTGTAATAGGTTCAATTTTGTCGTCTATTTCAGCCAGATTGGCAGCGACAATCCTTGCGTGATCTTCATCGCCAATCTCATCAACTAATCCAAGATCCTTAGCCTGACTTCCAGTGAAAACTCTTCCATCTGCAAATTTTTTCACTTCTTCCGGCTTTAGGTTTCTACCTTCGGCGACTGCATTAACAAATTGTTCATAGCTGCTATCAATTAGGGATTGAAGTAATCCCCTTTCTTCTTCTGTTAGTGGACGATCTGGCGAGAGAATATCTTTATAAGTGCCACTTTTTATTGTTTCAAAGCGGATACCTATTCTTTCAAGCAACTTTGACAGATTATTACCTCTTAGAATTACACCGATTGAGCCAGTAATGGTTCCAGGATTGGCAACTATTTTCTCTGCTCCAACTCCCACGTAAACGCCTCCAGAAGCTGATATATTCCCAAAACTTGCTACCACTCGACAGCCTTTTTCTCTAAGCCTTAGCAGAGCCTTGTGAATTTCCTGGCTATCCCCAACAGTGCCCCCAGGACTATCTATTCTAAGCAATAGTGCAGGGAACTCTCTTTCCTCGACCTGCTTAATAGCTTTAAGGACTAGCTTACGTGTTGCACCATTGATGGCTCCTTCAATGATGATCCGTGCCATCCTTCTTTTTGATTTTCTTCTAAAAGGCCAGATCATTCAACTTATGCAAATTTATTTTGATCTTAAAAAGGAGTTTGCCATATGACCTCATGTTTGTAATTTGGCGCTGGTTTTTGATGGTCCTCCCATTTGCATTATGGGGCACTTCTATGGCCGCAATGGCCCCATTGGTAAATTCCGGAGGCCCAGAAATAGTAGCTTTTCTCAGACTTCTGCCTGCAGGTCTATTGGTGATTTTTGCCGCTGTAATTTTAAAAAGAAAAATAATTATTTCTAAAGGAGATTTGTTTTGGTTTTTAGTTTTTACTCTCGTTGATGCAAGTCTATTTCAGATTTTTTTAGCTAAAGGACTTTCTCAAACTGGTGCTGGCCTTGGATCGGTTTTAATTGATTCTCAGCCATTAATGGTCGCTCTTTTGGCGAGGGCAATTTTTGGTGATTTAATTAACCCTATTGGATGGATAGGGTTAATTCTTGGCTTGGCTGGGATTATTTGCTTAGGAGTGCCTGCAAATTTTCTTAATCATTGGTTGTTGCTAGGTAATGCTGTTTCGGATGGAATTTTATTGAGTCATGGAGAGCTTTGGATGCTTGCTGCGGCATTGGCTATGGCTTTAGGAACAGTTCTAATTAGGTTTGCATGTAAAGAAAGTGATCCAGTTGCTGTTACTGGTTGGCATATGGCTTTAGGAAGTTTGCCAATAATTGCTTGGCATTCTTTTAATACTGTTGGGTCTATTTGGCCTGATTGGACTTCTTTCGACTGGCTATTGATGCTTTACGCAAGTTTATTTGGTAGTGCTCTTGCGTATGGTTTGTTTTTCTGGTTTGCGAATCAATTAGAGCTTACTAGTTTTAGTACTTTAGCTTTCTTAACACCTGTATTTGCTCTTTTTACAGGAGGGATTTGGCTAGGAGAAAGGCTTGAACTTTTACAATGGGTAGGTGTCGTGATGATATTTATTTCAGTTCTTTTAGTAAGCCAGAGAAATCGTTTTTGGGGAAAACAAGCTTCTTTGGATAAATCTTTAGAAGAAGGTATTACTTAATGAACTCAAAGTCTTTAAATATAGTTTTAGTTAGTACTCCAATAGGCTACATAGGGAGTGGCAAAGGAGGAGGAGTTGAACTTACATTAATCTCATTGATAAGAGGACTTATTTCCTTAGGCCATAAAGTAACTTTAGTAGCACCTGAAAAATCTTATTTACCATCAGATTGCTTGGGTGTCGAAATTAAATATGTGATAGGCAGAGATCAATTAAGTTGGCAACATCAACAAAAAGAAGGACCAATTGAGATCCCCTTAGGTGGTGTTTTGCCGAAATTGTGGGAAAAAACTTTTGAAATAGCTCACAATTCAGATGCTATCTTGAATTTTGGATATGATTGGCTTCCTTTGTGGATTACGCGCTTTGTAGATCTAAAGATTTTTCATTTAATAAGTATGAGTAACGAATCTGATGTAATGAAAAATATTATTAAAGACTTATCAAAAACTCATTTACATAGATTGGCTTTTCATTCTAGTCGTCAAGCTTCAGATTACGAACTAGAAGATCATCCAACCATTGTGGGTAATGGATTTGATTTAGCTCGATATAAATTTCAATCTAAAACAGAAGGACCTCTTGGTTGGATTGGGCGAGTTGCTCCAGAAAAAGGTCTAGAAGATGCGGTACGAGTAGCGGAAGCACTTGGTGAAAAACTTTTAGTTTGGGGATTAATGGAGGATAAAAATTATGCGGATAGAGTTAACTCATTATTCCCTAAAAAGATAATTAATTATAGAGGTTTTCTTTCAACTGATTCTTTGCAAAAAGAGATTGGTACTTGTAGAGCATTAATAAATACTCCTAAATGGAAAGAAGCCTATGGAAATGTTCTTATTGAGGCTATGGCTTGCGGAGTTCCAGTGGTTTCATATGATAGAGGTGGACCAGGCGAATTAATAGATCAAGGTTTTAATGGTTTTTTGGTTCCACCTGATGATATTGATTCAATGATACTTTCAGTATCTAAAGTTAATTCAATTGATCGGAGAAATTGTAGGCTTTGGGTAGAAAAATCTGCATCAAAAGAGGTTTTCGCAAAGAAAATAGAGAAGTGGATTTTAGAAGGCTTGTCTGAAGATTTAAATAACTATCAATCTACTTAAATGGAAGAAGAAAGAATTTACTTGGAAAATAAATCAAGAAAAAGAGGATTACTATTTATTCTTTTCATAGGAATTATTTTATTTTTTTGGGAGTTAGGTTCTACAGGCTTATTTGATGAAACTCCTCCTTTATTTGCAGCAGCGGGAAGGGCTATGCATATCACTGGGGATTGGCTTACACCAAGAGTTAATGGCTTGCCTCGTTTTGATAAGCCCCCATTAATTTATTGGTTGATGGGAATAATTTATGCACTACCTTTTCAAGATATATGGGATCCCCTTGGGACTTGGTCTGCTCGATTCCCCTCAGCATTCTCTTCACTATTGATGATGCTTGCAATAGGCAAAATATTAATACTAAATCCATTAAAATTTGATCTTTATCCGCGTAGAACTGCTCTTATAGGTTCACTTGCTTTTGCCCTTTCACCTTTAGTTTTAATTTGGAGTCGAATTGCTGTAAGCGATGCACTTCTTTGTAGCACTCTTGGAATTAATTTGCTTTTGCAATGGAAAAGATATTCAAATCCCTGTAATCAAAATTGGTGGTCAGCATGGATATTTTTATCTTTGGCAGTTCTTGCTAAGGGACCAGTAGCAGTAGTTCTTACTGGAATGGTGCTTTTTTTCTTTGGATTATTTCAAAATGATTATGGACGATTAATTAATCGAATAAAACCTATCAAGGGAATTTTACTAACTTTGGTTTTAAGTTCTCCTTGGTACCTACTAGAACTATTAATAGAAGGTAAATCTTTTGGAGAAAGTTTTTTTGGTTATCATAATTTTCAAAGATTTACTTCTGTTGTAAATAGTCATCAGCAACCGTGGTGGTTTTTTTGCTTAATTCTTGTAATTGGTTCATTACCTTTCTCTTCCTTTTTACTATTTAGCCTGTATAAAGAATTAAAGAATATTATTAGATTAGATAAAAGATCCATTCCTATACCAGAGGAATCTTTAACCAACTTTGCTTTTTGTTGGCTTATCTCTGTTTTTATATTATTCACATTTGCCGCTACTAAGTTACCTAGTTATTGGTTGCCAGCTACCCCTGCAGCTTCAATATTAATAGCACATTACTCTATAAATAAAGAAAACAAGTCAAAGTCTCAAAATCTACTTTGGATATTGACATGTACGATTTGTATTTTTATTTCTTTAGTTCTTTTACTCCTGCCAATTTGGGTGGAATTTATTAATGACCCAGAAATGCCAAATTTAGGAGAGACTTTGATTGATATTGCAATTGGGAAAAAGGCTTTTAATCTCCTCTTTTTCTCATCTATTGCTGCAATATTAATAGGATTAAGATTCAAAAATGGCAGATTACTTTTAATACAAATACCATTATTTATTTTTCAACTATACATAATAAATCCAATGTGGAAAACCGGAGATTATTTGAGACAACTGCCTTTACGTCAAGTTTCTGAGTTGATAAAGTCCAGCAAAAAAACTTATGAAGCTGTAGCAATGGTTGGAATTAATAAGCCATCAATTCATTTTTATATTAATAAAGTAGTTCTTTATGAATCAAATGATGTTGTGGCATTAGTTAATCTTTCTGAAAGATTATCTATTGAGAAAAGGGATAGTTGGGAAGGATCTCCTAGAGAACCAGGTGGTAATGAAAATACATTTTTGATGGTAATTGATAAGCAAACGAGTGATTATAATCACTGGAAAGACCTGAATCCAGAATTGCTTGGGGAGTTTAGTGTATATAAAGTTTGGAGATTAAATAGAAGAGATCTAGATCTTCGTGCTAAAGAATTGCAGAATCAAGGAGTTAATGCAGATTGGCAAAATCCAAGACCTGAGAGACTTTAGAAGTGTTTTGTTGTTCGCTACAAAATAATTTTAATAGTTTGTCTTCTTATTTTTTATTATTCAAGGGCTTTTAGTAAGTCATCTTTACTGCATTTATCTGGAATTGAATCTTTATGGAAATATGGTAGATCATTTTCGAGGTCAATAGCTGCATCTTCGGCTAAGACGCTCAATACATCGTCGATGCTAATCCCCATATCCATAGCCATTTGCGATAAAAGCTTAGCTGTTCCAGCTTTTATCGAAATGGTTACCGGGAATAAAACCTCATCCCCAGAAGACTGTCTTGAGTTCATAAAGAAAACCTTAAGACATTTTAGTCCAATTGTCTTGGTTTCTGAAAATATGAAATAGTTCCTCTCCCTTAAGGCGTTAAAGGAGAGAAACTATTTTTTCAAGAATGATAGAAGCTATAAAAGTTAAATACCCTTTATAGCTTTATGTCCCTTTAAAGTCCTGGGATTTCTTGCTTTAACTTTTCTGCCCAAGTAGCAATTCGTGAATCAGTCATGTCTGATTCGCTGTCCTCATCTAGAGGCAGGCCGCAGAAATCTTCTCCTACGACACTTTTTGACTCGTCAAATGTATAGTCACCTTTACTGACATATCCAACCATTGTGGCGCCAGCTTGCTTGAAGTACCTGTGAAGTTCTTCCATCGCATCACAGTAGTT
The DNA here is from genome assembly GCF_034092465.1 of Prochlorococcus sp. MIT 1223. Classification (NCBI taxonomy): domain Bacteria; kingdom Bacillati; phylum Cyanobacteriota; class Cyanophyceae; order Synechococcales; family Prochlorococcaceae; genus Prochlorococcus; species Prochlorococcus sp. MIT 1223. Next base: position 702,186 of record NZ_CP139303.1, on the reverse strand, counting down.
TTCTGTGTAAGTAGAGGAGTCACCTAGTCCAAAAATCGCAACTTTTTTTCCTCCAAGATCTAATTCTCCAATATCTTCAAGAATTGAATCCCAGGCAGTGCCAGATCTTTCTGAATCAGCACCGGTGTTCCAGGTAGGAATTCCGCAAATAATTCCATCGTGACCACCAAATTCACTTAGGTCATCAACGTCAGAAATATCCTTTGGAGCATCTGCTGAGTCAAGTAAGCCGTGAAGCCTTTCAGCTATATCCTCAGTTTTGCCTGTTGTTGTAGCAAAGTAGATTCCTACTGTCATTGTATGGTTGAAAATCAGATATATATTAGTCCAAATTTGATCAATTAGACCGAGATTATCTTCTTTAGGCTATTTTTTTTTATACAACTATAGGTCTCATTTTTTTGTTGATTCACAATGGCTCCTTTCTAACCAATGGTTTAATCGAATTAAGCATCATTTTAAAGCCATTTAAAGTTAATTATTTATTTGATTTAAAGTTTTACCTATATTAATTTTAATTATTTTAAAAAAATATAAATTTATATATTACCAATCAAAATAAAACTATAAGTATTTATAAAATACCTCATAAAACATTAAAAACAAAGGATTTTTGATATTCTAGATTAAGTTAAAGCCACTTTGAAGGCCAAAGGTTATTAATACAAAAGAGGTAATTCCAAGGCCAAGTAGAATAATTGTATACAATCTATTTACTCCATATCCAGGCTCAACAGGGCTGAAGTCAGCTAAAACAATTGACTGCCTTGAATATTTATTTCTACTAGGGAGACCAATAGTTTGGGTGCTTGGCCTTAATTCGCCTTTTCCTAAATTAGATCCATTTGCATTGGCGATTGATAGTGGAGCGATGGATGAATCTGAGACGCTTTGATTCCTTGATGAGTCTTCGCTGAAAAATCTTGGAAACATATAAGTGTGCCAAAGACCAATGACTGCGGCCCATGCAATCATGCTGACCCCAGCAAGCCCAAAAAGAACTTCTTTGAAACCGAATTCCATAAATAACCTGCTAACTGCAGTTTTTTAAGCCTAACAGATGTAATTGATAGTCCACTGAAAAGCTTCAATTACTACGCCTCAGAATAAGATTAGTTACAGAATTGTCATGCTGTTTAATGTAATCGTCTTTTTTGGCTCTATCAATGCAACGATTAGTACATAAATTTTTGGTTTTTGATGGACTTCAGACTAATTCTTGTTTTTACACCCATCATTTTTTCATTAGTATTTACAGTCTTCTGGCTAACGAAGTGGGAAGTATTAAAGTGGGATAACAAAGTAGCTCCAGGTTTTCCTACTTTAGAGAACTATCAAGTTTGGGAAGACACTGCAATAGTCGCTACACAAGGCAGGCCAGAAAGAGGCTATCCAGTTTTTACAGTTAGGACGCTGGCTGTAAACGCATTAGGAATACCAACTGTATTTTTTCTAGGAGCAATATTTGCTATGCAGTTCATCCGTAGGGGTGTAATAGGAGTTTAGGTAAACTTTTTATTAAGAGTTTTTATATAAACTTATACAATTCAATCTAATTTTGATTATTGAGAGTTTGATTCATTATAATTTTAATAGAATAGTATTTCTTAATGGAAGATCCAAACTTAAATACTGATTCATCTGATTCAGTAAGTAATAATGAAAATATAGATTTAAATGAAGGAGGATTTGATTCTTCTAATAGAGCTGATTTGAATAATGATCAAGAAAACAGCTCAGTTGCAGTTATAACATCAGAAAATAAAGAACTAGAAAATCAAGATAGCTTAGATAATGGAGGCGAGTTAGATCCAACTAATATTAAAGAAATGAATGAACCAGAATACATTTACTCTCTAATTGAAAGTGCCATTCCTAGCAAGGAAGGATTTAGAAAAAATATTAGCAAGAGAGACTTTGCTCTATGGGTTTTACCAATAGTTGCTATAAATACAATAAGAAGATTTACTTCTAGAAAAACTAATGAGATTGTTAAACCAATAGATGAGAATAACAAATCTACTTATTTAATTAAAGGTGATGAAACTATTTATACCAATACTAAGAATGTCTTTGAAGGAAATGAAAAAATGAGATTTTTTGGATTCAGATTTATGGCGATTTGGGTATTCCCAATGGCCATAACTGGAGCTTTCATGGAATTCTTATTTGTAGGTCCTTTAAAAGGTACTAATCCTTTTGGCTGAAAGGCAATTAGTCATTTATTTAATAAAAGCAAAGCTGCTTTAAGTAGCTAGAAAGCGTCTTCTTATGTACATGAATAGGCATAGAGCCCCTATGATAATTGGAGGATGAGCTGCAAGAGAATTCCCAATTAATTGAATTTCCTCTGAAGACATTTCTATTAGTGATTATTTATACTTGTAATATACTACTTTTTACATTGACCACCTAATTTACTGATATCTTTAAAACAATATTTAACGGTTAAGGCCGTAGAGTTCATTTTAAGAAACAGCTGAAAGATAGATTTGTAAAAATGCTTTTGATTGAGGTCTAGAGTCTTTATTTAGTTCTAAAATTATTGCATTATGTTTAATACCTTATATGAATTCAATTGATGAAGAATTTTGATCAAAAGACTTTAGAAGAGCGTCTCAAAGAGTTAAGAACTGAAGATGACTTTTCTGAATCTCCAAAATGGAATAAAGATTTATTTTCAAAAACTTTAATACTTGCACCTTCAATACTTTTTATAGCAACATACTTATTATTCAATCAGAACATTATTTCTTTAATAAGCTTGATTTTGATATCAGGGTTGTTTATTCTAATTGGATTATTTTTATATAATAAAATGATGAATTGAATTTAAGAATAGATTATATAGCATATACATTTTCTAATGAAACATTAGATTTTTCCATTAGAGGTTTAAGAGCGAGTTCCATTTCTTCTTCAGTTTTAAAGCCAAGGGTTTCTTTGGTTTCATTTCCAAGTGACTCAATCTCTAGATTCGTAGAAATAACCATGATTTTTTCTAATATTTCTAAATATAGTTACTTAATCAGAAAAAGCTACTTTTTATTCCGAAAAAAACCAGAGCATTTTCATATAGAGTTATGTTGTTCGATCAATAATATATATGCCAATAGATGGAGGATATTTAACAGATAGAGGTTATGTACGTTATGAACTTGGCAAAAGTAATACTCTAAGCTATTTAAATGGTAATTTAGATGCCTTATCTGGTAAATATTATAGTAGAGGATTCGAATTACTTACATGTTTTAAAAGTACTTTTAGTACTAGGTCTTTCGAATCCAATATCTATTTACATCTATGAATAGCTATGAAATAGTAATTACTAATCCAATATGTCAAACTTAAAAAGCAAGTCTTAATTTAATTAAAAATAATGAAGAAAAGATTAAGTCTATAGAAATAGAGCTTTTACTCTTGGAGTAAGAATAGCTAAATTAACAAGATTCAAATCTAATTTTCTTGTTTCTATCCGAAGTGATTTCCTATAGCTCCTCCTTTAAAATTTAAATCATATGACAATAATTTTCATGGTTAGATATAGCTTAGATTACATTGATTAAGAATATAATTATAGCTTCTTGTAGTAAGAAGTTGAATAAATATATTTTGTTGGATTTTAAGTTTTATTTTCCTAAGGCGAAAGGATTAAATGTTGAATGAATAGATTGTCGTTTCGATTCACCTATGCACCCTGTTGATAGCACTAATTTTTGAGATAATGAAATATGCAGTTTCCTGCCTATCAATAACCTATCAATGAATATGACTGCTAAGAACACTTGCTGCGACTGGAGAGGATAGGCATATGTACTTTCAGGACATAATCTCTAGCCTTAATTCATTTTGGAGTGAACAAGGGTGCTTGATTTTGCAGCCATTTGATACTGAAAAAGGGGCTGGAACAATGAGTCCACATACTGTTCTTAGAGCATTAGGGCCAGAACCATGGTCAGTTGCCTACCCAGAACCATGCAGAAGGCCTACTGACGGTAGATATGGAGACAATCCAAATCGAGCTCAACATTATTTTCAATATCAAGTTTTAATAAAGCCCTCTCCCGATGAAATACAAGAAACTTATCTTTCCTCCTTGGAAGCCATAGGAATTATCCAGAAAGAACATGATATTAGATTTGTTGAGGATAATTGGGAATCACCAACTTTAGGCGCATGGGGAGTGGGTTGGGAGGTTTGGCTTGATGGCATGGAGGTGACTCAATTTACTTACTTCCAGCAATGTGGTGGCATTGATTGCCGCCCAGTTTCCATTGAAATTACTTATGGGATAGAAAGATTAGCGATGTATCTTCAAAATGTAGAAAGTATTTGGGACCTTAATTGGAATAAAAATTTGACTTATGGAGATATTTGGCTTCCATTTGAGAAAGATCAATGTAAATATAATTTCGAAGTATCTGACCCTCAAAAATTAAAAAAACTCTTTGAAATATATGAAGCTGAGGCAAAATCTTTAATGCAAAACAACTTAGCTGCACCGGCTTTAGAATTTGTTTTAAAGTGCAGTCATACGTTCAACTTGCTTGAAGCAAGAGGAGTTATATCTGTTACAGAGAGAACTAGCATTATTTCACGTATTAGGAGTCTTGCTAAGGAAGTAGCTGAAAGTTGGCTTGCAAAAAGGCAGGAATTGAACTTCCCTCTTTTAAAAGATAGAAACTAAAAGGAAAACAATTATTTTCTGCCAGGTTGTTTTTAATAGGATTCCAAATTACTTCCACCTATGCATCGAATGTGAGAATTGTTACATTCGATGCATAGGTGGAAGTAATTAATTGGTTTTTACTGGTGTTTAGCTTGATTAGCATCTATAATGTGCGAGCCCAAGTTTTGGGTATTTCTGTGTGAGGAATTAAATGAAACTTTTCCAGCAATTGCTGGTAGCTCCTGCTGCATTGGGCCTAATGGCACCATTGGCAGCAAACGCTGCTGATTTAAACATTGATGGAATCTCTGACTACACTTCTGGTTCAGAAGTTCAGAGCTTCTCTGATGTTTATCCAACAGATTGGGCTTATCAAGCTCTAACTTCTTTGGCTGAGCGCCACGGATGTGCTGTTGCTAATCCTTCTGGAAGCATCACTCGTTACGAAGCTGCTTCTTTGTTAAACAAGTGCCTTGGCAATGTTGCTCAGGTTAACGAGGAAGAGCGTCGTCTTATCAATGAGTTCGCTCCTGAGCTTGCTGTAATCAAAGGTAGAATTGATGGTCTTGAAGCTCGCGTTGGCGAATTCGAAGCCGGTCAATTCTCTAATACAACAAAGCTAGACGGTAAGGCCAACATCATCGTTGGTCAGGTTGATAGTGATGCTGATACATCTGACTCCACAACTATGGAGTACAGCTATCAGATGAACTTGAACTCCAGCTTCTCTGGTAGAGACAATCTTTATGTTCGCATCAAGACTGGTAACGTTCAAGGTCATTTCGGCACCAGAACATCTGCTACATACCTATCTGCTCATGGTGCAGGTTCTGCCGAGGCAGGTGGTAGCAGTGCTACCGCTTATGACTACTTAAAGGTAGACAAGCTATGGTATTCATTCCCAGTTGCTGAACAGTTCAAAGTTTGGATTGGTCCAAAGGTTGAGAACTACTACATGCTAGCTAGCTCTCCATCTATTTATAAGCCAGTGATGAAGCAATTCGCACTTGGTGGTAATGGTCCTGTTTACGGTTCAAGCACTAACCCTGGTTTAGGTGTTGCCTGGACTCAGCAAAAGGATGATCCATCTGCTGCACGCTTCGCTGTATCTCTTGCTTATACTCAACAGAGTGGTGAGTCTGCAGCTGTTGACAGCGGAATATTTGGTGAAACAGGTAAGAGAGGAACTCTTGTCAAGTTTGAGTATGGTTCTCCAAGATGGCAGGTATCTCTAGCTACTGCTTATAAGAGTGGTGGTTGGACAGATACTTACTTCGCAACAAATCAAGCTGCAGAAAGAGCTACTCATGCTCATGAAACAGCTTACGGTTTAAGAGCTTACTGGAAGCCTGAAGAAGTAGGTGCTATCCCAGCTATTCAGATTGGGTATGACACAACTACTATCGACAACAACGACGTCAACGTTAAGGAAGCTGACGGCTGGATGATCGGCCTAATGTGGGATGACGTAGGTTCTGAAGGTAACAAAGCTGGTTTTGCTATCGGTTCAAGAATGACCGCTAACACTTACCATGCGACTCTTGATGAGACAGCAACTGCTCAATCAGAGGGTGCTAAGGACAACAGCACATGGGAGGCTTACTACACATTCCAAGTTAATGACAATGTGTCAGTTACTCCTGCTTTCTTCGGAAGTTCAGATCCAAACACTGGAACTAACGACGATGCAAATGGTTATGTAGTTTTGACAACTTTAAAGTTCTAACAACTACCTAATTAAAAAGGAAAAGCGCTCACAAAGTGAGCGCTTTTTTTTTTAATTTTTATATTTTAAATAAAATAAAAACCTTTATCTACCAGCAATTTTCTCCTTCTCCTACTGGTATGCAAAGATTTCTTTTCTTTGCTTTTTTCTTTGCTTTTTTGGCTGCTTCATCTAATTTACTTTCATCTTCAATAGATTGATCTGTTGTCCATTCCTTTAAGCCACCAATATCTTTATCTTTTGGGGCTGAGTGACTGATATTTGCATTTAGGCTGCTTGTTGCAAGTAATGCAGTTGCTGCCATGAATATTGCAACGGGTGACTTTTTTCCCATTTTTTAAAAATCATTAATCCAATCTTATATATCAAATAGGCATTTTTCTGAACCCTTCAAAAAAAATGACTAGTCAATGTATCAAATGATATTTTAGTCCCCCATCCTTCTTAAAAGGTTCCCATATGATTGAAATATCAAGTCTAACTCTGGTGACTGTCCATATTTTGCAAGTAACCCCTTTGCTCCAGCCTCAAGTCCAAATAAAAAACTTCTTTCTTCATTGCTAGAAACGTAACTTTCAATCCAACCTACGCAAACAATTCTCTGGCCACTTGAGACTTTCTCTACTGAATGAAGGCTTGTACTAGGATAAATAATTATTTCTCCCATATCTAATTTAAAACTATTGCTTCCTTGCATGGTTTGAATGCAAAGTTCACCTCCTTCATAATTATTCTTCTCACTTAAGAAAAGAGTGAATGAAAGGTCGCTTCTTCCAGAGCTCATATATGGATTGTCAATGTGTGTTCCATACCCCTGACCTAATCCTGCTTTGCTAAACATCAACCCATGGATAATTTTTGCCAGAGAAAAACTTTTTATAAGCGGATCTTTAAGCATATGTGATGTTATTTCATCGCTTGCATTTATAGATAATTCAGAATTCCGATCAAGTTGTAAATTGTTTTTTACTTTTGAGGCAAATGATCCAGCCGTTCTCTTCCCGTCTTTCCAGTCCGATTGATTACTTAGAATCTCTCTAATTATTTTTTGCGCAGTTTTTTTGTCTAGTAGTTTATGGATTAAGTAATCCATGGTTTTAGAAAATCTGTCATCAATTAATCATCCTATCTACTTATCCTAAACAATTGATACTAGTCCACGTATAAAAGTACCAACTTTTTTCTACTTCTTTTTTTGCTAGATAATCTATATATTGACTTGATTTTGCTTGATTAAGAATGCCTTTATTTCAACGTTTTGCCTCTTCAGTTATTGCAACTTCTTTTGCTATGGGTTCAGGACTAATTTTTTCTAGCAGGTCTATTGCTAGCGAAGTTCGAGTTTATTCTGGTCGGCATTACAATACAGACCGACAAATATATAAAAAATTTGCAGCTGATACAGGTATTAAAGTTCGATTAATTGAAGCAACTGGTATATCACTTGTAGAAAGATTGAAGAGAGAAGGCGCTAACTCGAAAGCTGATGTTATCTTGCTTGTCGATGCTGCTCGAATCAGCAATGCTGCGAAGGAAGGCTTATTGCAGAGCTATCGTTCTGCCAAGTTAGACAAAGCTGTTCCTAGTCAATATAAAGACCCTAATGGCAAGTGGTATGCGCTAACGAGAAGAGTAAGAGTTATGGTTGCAAACCCTAAGTCAGTTGATATTTCAAAAATAAAAGATTATTCGGATCTTGCTGATCCATCTTTGCAAGGAAAAGTTTGCTTGAGAAAGCGGAATAGTCCATATAATCAATCTTTAGTTGCTAATCAACTGGTTATAAGAGGTGAAGAAGAGACGAAAAAATGGTTAAAAGGTATGATCTCAAACGTTTCTCAACCTTATTTCCCTGGTGATATTGGAGTAATTAGAGCAGTTGCACAAAATAAATGTGGAATAGGAATAGTGAATCATTATTATGTAGCAAGAATGCTTGGTGGAGTTAATGGTCTTAAAGATAGAAGATTAGCGAGCAGAGTTAAAGTAATTACCCCTAACCCAGCTCATGTAAATGTAAGTGCTGGAGGTATTGCTAAATATGCTGAGAATAAAGAAGAAGCTATTAAACTACTGGAATTTTTAGCTTCACCTAAAGGTAGTAAAGGTTTAGCTTTTCCTACTTATGAACATCCCTTAATTGGGTTCAATGACTCTAAGGAAGTTAAAAGGTTTGGAGCTGTGATCCCAGATAAAGTAACGATTAATCAATTAGGTGAAAATAATAAGAAAGCTATAAAGCTTATGGCAGAGGCTTCTTGGGATTAAGCTTCAGGAAAAAAATATATTTTTGAAATTTCAATTAATAATAATTACTCTTAGCTAAGGCTAAGGCTAAGGAGAGGTGGCTGAGTGGTCGAAAGCGAACGACTCGAAATCGTTTAACAGGAAACTGTTCGTGGGTTCGAATCCCACCCTCTCCGTATTTTTAACTGATCAGGATTACTCCTGAGTAGTTATAGTGACCCGAGATGGGTCTATGACAGACGTTTTAGAGACAAGAACTATCCCGAAGCATTCAGGATAGTTCAACTTCGGAATATTTGTGTTCGGGTTGTGTTCGGGTTTTTTGCAAATGTGTTCGGGTTTTACTTGGGTAATCATTTCCTATAACAGGTGCCTAAAGACTTGATTGCTAAGTTAAACTGAAGAGCAAAACTCTTTGTAAATAATTATTAACTAGTGACCATAATTTGTACGTAACTGTATAAATAACTCTGTCGGTTTTCGGAACCCCATTAGAACCTTTGAAGGATTACTTAGAGGTGCTTTAGAGTAACTTTAGGGGAGAAAAATGATTATAAATACATTTAGAAATGTAGTTGAGTGATGTATCTCAGACTGCATCCTCTCAAGAAAGGATCGCCAGAGACCTCTTGACGCCCCTACAAAGTAAGTAAACCCATGAAGACCAATACACAACCCAAGTGGACTAAAGGAACCAGAAGGAAGACCACGATCTCCTATCACGAGTGGGAAGAAGAGAGAACAAAGAGAGAGGAGTTGGCACTAATGCGGCATTACGGATGGAATAAAAGTCAGATGTATAAGACTCTCCGATCAGAACGTCACCAACTGCTGTTTCCATCCAAATGAATATCAACCTCAAACTGAACAAGGTTCAACTAGAACAACTCAAGGAAGTGATGAGAAGAGATAAACGCCCTTTCAATCCAAAAGAGATACAGGTGTTCTTTATAGACAACATTAATCGCAGATATGTGAATGGTTAAGTGTATTTAAATTGATTAATTGCATAACCTACAACGAACCAAAATCGAAAGAGAGAAATAATCCATATCAAAATATTTTCCAGGATAAAAATTACTCCTATAGGTTGATTACAATTAACAATTAATGTATATTAGATATTAATACTAATTAAATAGAAATACTGCTTTAGATCCTTTGATATAAAAGGGATCTAATACTAAAGAAATCCTAAAGATACGCGCCATATCCTGTTCTGCTGTGCTATACTATATTCATCGAAACGGAATGAATCGAACAATTTCAATCTGCGATATAAGTAAAGAAAATTAATTAGTTAATTACTCTTTTTGACAATGCCTGACTGTCACTAAACTCCTCTTTCAAAGAGACAGGAAACTGTATACCATACTTTTTATTATGACTACAACCACTCAACAAGTACAGATTAAACCTGTACCTAAACTCAGACCAAAACCAATTAGGATTCGTACATACGAACATCAATCTCCTTATAACTTTATTCAAAAATATCGTGAGAAGAAATTAGAGGAAGTGAAGGTTAAAAGTGAATTGATAAGAGTGTTCTTTGAACTACTTACTCCTTATGAAACTAAACACGTCAGATTCATCACAGATTCCTTTTGGATTGTCATGAACGAACTCTATCCAACAACTCAAGAGGGAAACAAATGACTTACTGTGCAGAATTTGATTCAGACCTTTATTTGGATAATGGATATCCAGATATTTTGAAAAGTGCTGCTTCTAAACCAGAGTTTCACGTTTTATGTGAATTACCTTCCCCCTCCTTTAAAGAAGAGAATCAGGTGATCGAGGTTAGACTTTGGTTTGATGAATATCCAGGTACTGAAGAATTTATAGATGCAATTTCTTCGATTATTCCCTATAAAAGAATTCTCAAAACTAAATGCATTCATTGGGGTTCAACCTATGAATATGTTTGGGGATCTTTAGAAGGGGTGGATGAAGAGAGAGGACTACTGGAGGATGAAAACATATGAGTGACTTTGCTGAGTTTCAACTAATCGTTGAATACAACGACTCGAGTGAAGTCAAACTTTTCCAAAAAGAAATCGAGGAGATTCTTTGGAGGAAAAGTGAGGAAGGAACACTCAATAAAGTTCGAATTGGTTGGACTCCTATGCAGGGGTTTTGAATTGGAACTTCAAGGTGTTGAACAATCACTTTGATTAAGGAGAAAACTCACTACTCACATGCCCCACCTTCTTCACAGGTGGGGTTTTTCATGTGTGTGTTGGTGGAACTCTTTCCAATAATTCCAAACGATCCGATAACAGATATTCGTGTGATCGACATTCTTATGAGTCACGTCTTCGCAGTACTCCTCAATGGTCAACATATGAGCAGATGCAACTGAGGGACTGAAGAAAAGAAGTCCAAGAAGAATGAATTTGAACATGTCTAATCAAGGTTCAAATACATCGATCAGAGACCCTTCTTCAGAAGTGATCCTGTGTCTCTTCCCAGTCCTCTCTGCACGAGTCTGTGCAGTTTTATATGCAGTGGGTTCGTGATGACTACTCGAATAATGTCTCCAACGATTTTGGTGATCTAACCATTCGATCATTACCTTTGTCATGCTGCCACCTCTTTATTCCTCTCAAGGATTTTTCTGATAGTTGCAACTGCTAATCCTGTTTGCTCTCTAATACCCCTGAGTGATTCACCTTCTTCTCTTAGACGCAATACCAACTTTTCTTTCTTAGGTGCTGTCTTAGGTCTTCCTCCAAGATTTCCTCCTGTCTTTCTTCTGAACTCAACGCTTTCTCTTGTGCGTTCTTGAATTAGGGATCTTTCAACCTCAGCAAGACCAGACAAGAGTCCAATAAGGATTGGTGCGAATTGACCTAGACCTGCTGTATTAACAAGACCATCCAAAGTCCGAACATTGATTCCTTGTGCCTGTAATTCGTGAAGTCGATTAACAACCTCAACCTGAGACCTTCCCAACCTGTCCAATTTGGTTATGACTAATTCATCTCCAGATCTAAGTGCTGTGAGTGCTGCCTGAAGTTGAGGTCTATCTTTCTCTGCTTTTCTACTGCTTACGGTTTCCTCAAAGACAACCTCACATCCTGCCTCTTTAAGAGCAGCAACTTGGGTATCTGTGGTCTGTCCTCCAGTAGAAACTCTTGAGTAACCGATGATTTTATTCATTTGTGCTAGAAACCATCACTGTTAATAGTATTCTAACCCTTAAATGAAGTAAACACCCTTATTGATACAAAGATAGAAGCAAATTTGAGGATTTTCAATTAGTTTTAAATGCTATCAATGATGTGATATATACCCTCCAGTTTTTAGTACGCTATAAAGTGTGGCAATAACCCTGAACTGCATTCTGAAGTGTTACTTGTAAAAATTGAGTCTTGGTAGAAAAAAATGACTTAACTAAAATGAGTAAATCAGTTGCAATGAGTCCTAAGAGAAAAAAGCATGGGAGAATTTATCGCCTTAGTTTTTATCATTTGGTTTATATGGTATTTAATCAAGGTAGGCACTCAGGGAAATAGTTCTCATTCGTCGAGAATTGACTCTCGTTCATCAAAAGTTGATTACAGAGATTATGGACCTATAAAGCGAGAAAGGATAACTTCAGACAATGTCCCTAAAGATAAAAATTCTGATCGAAATATAATTGATCTGAATGAGAAAACAATTGGTTCAGAAATGCAAGAAAAATCTACTGCGGAGGAATTTGCGAAAAGTGGTTTTGATAAATATATGGCACAAAATTATAAAGAAGCATTAGATGATTACAACCAAGCAATAGCAATTGACCCCAAGAATCCTGACTTTTATCAATACAGAGCATTAATTAAATCGAATTTAGAAGTTGACCATCAAGAACAAATTAATGATTGGAGCAAAGTAATAGAACTTAGACCTGAGGATGAGGTCGCATATCAATGCAGGGCAGATTCAAAGAATTCTTTAGGTGATCACCAAGGTGCAATTAGTGACTATAAAAAATCTCTTGAACTTGATCCTGATGATTGTGCAGAAAATAATGTATACGTCTCCCTTGCACGACTACAATGGTTCACAGAAGATAAAAAAGGTGCAATAAGAAGTTATCGTAGACATCTTGGTCTGCACCCTGAGCACAATGGTTTGAGACTCAGTATTGCTGATATCCAATACCAACTGGGAGATACACAAGGAGCATTGGATGAATTAAGTAGAGCAATACGTATTGATCCATCCATTGGTCGTGCATATAGCAGGAGAGGGTTAATTCAATATGAATTAAAAAACTATCAAGAAGCAATTATAAACTTCAGCAGAGTTCTAAAAAAAGATGAACTAGATGATGAAGAATATGCTGAAGCATACTTAAATAGAGGGAAGGCAAAAAAAGAATCTGGTGATCTCAATGGTGCTTGTGATGACTGGCAGGAAGCATCAAAACTGGGTAATAAAGATGCCGATAAATTACTGGCAGAAAACTTGAAGAACGTTGTAGATACAAGCACGCAAGATAATATATTATTAGGAAATGATCTGAAAACTGCCGCTGATTACTATGCAAGGGCGGACAAAAATAGGTTTACAGATCCATTAAGTGCACTTAGAGATTTTACGAAGTCAATACAACTTGATTCAAAATATAAACCTGAGGATGGATCACTTGCTTATAGAGAAAGAGCATTGATGATAAGAAGGTTAGGTAGTAATAAAGGAGCAATCAAAGACTTTGATAAAGCAATAGATTTAGATCAAGAAGATCCAGACCTATTCGGTCTTCGTGCTGAGACAAGAAAACAAATAGATGATCTGGAAGGTGCTTTTTCTGATTGGGAACAAGAATCTACTTTATACTTAAAAAAATATAATAAGACTGGAAACGAGTTTGATAAGTATCAAGTTGAATCAGCAAAAAATAAAATAGAAAATCATGATAATTATTTTGCTGATTTAGCAAATGATTTTTGTGATAATGGAGAATATATAAAAGGAGTTGAACATTGCAATAAAGTATTAGGTCTTTTCCCTAACTGTGCAAAAGCATATTTCAATCGAGCAATCATTAAACAACGCTTAGGAGACTATAAAGATGCACTTGCGGACTTTGATAAAACAATAGAAATTGACCCTGATTTGTTTTGTGAAAAACCTTATGAAAAGAGAGGGCAATTAAAAGAGATGTTGGGTGATTATGAAGGCGCAATTGCTGATTACGAAAAAGATGAAGACTTTGACATTCCATTCGATGTTATTAGATGTAAGTCACTGTTAGGCAATCATCAAGAGGCAATTGATATGACGGCAAATCATATGGAAGACAATAGTAGTTTTCAAGCAAGGTTAAAACACGACCTAGGAACTTTTAGATTTGCTTTAGGGGACTACAAAGGTTCAGTAAAAGAATTTAATGATGCTAAAGAAATATATTTAAAAGACTCATGGGGTGAAGCAAGTGCATCTGAAATAGATAAGGCAATAGATATGATAATTAAACTGAAGGATGAGAAAGAAGATTTTAAGGAATCGACTACTTATTATTGGCGAGGAAAAATAATGTTTGAATTGGGTCAATATGTAAGCGCAATTCAGAATTTTACTAAGGCAATTGAATTAAATCCTGATTCACCAAATGCTTATTTTTCTAGAGGTATAACAAAAAATAGTTTTGATATTCCTGACATAAAAGGTGCAATCGAAGATTATAATAAGGCGATAGATCTGAATTCAAATCAATATGATGCTTATTACAAGAGAGCAATTTGCCGGTCCGATATAGGTGATTTGAAAGGTTCTATAAGTGACTTAAATATATGTATTGAGAACAGTAATGATGATCCGGTTTTTTATTTCAATAGGGGATTATTGCATGCAAGAGATAATAATATAGATGATTTTTTTAAGGATTTGTTAATAGCAAAGTCGCTTAAAGATGAGGACGATTATTCTTTGAAAATTCATAAGTTAATTGCTTATAAGAAATCAGAATTAAATGATCATCAAGGAGCAATTGAAGATTATACAAAAGCAATTAGTGTTAATAGAAAAGATTGCAGTTCATATGTTCTTCGTGGCAATTCAAGAAACGAACTAGGTGATTTTCAAGGTGCCTGTTCTGATTGGGTTGATGCTTATATATGTAGGGAAGGTCCACTAGAAGAAAAAGAAGATCCAAAAGATTTAACCTTAGAAGAGCAGATTGGTTTCGTTACTCAATTTGAGGCAGCAGAATATATTAAAGAAGATAATCATGTATGGAAAATTGGTAGAGCAAAAGAAGAATCTGGAGATATCGAAGGAGCAATAGAAGAGTATGCATTGGCAATAGAAATAAACCCTTCAAATAAATATGCTCTTAATAGTCGTGGTTCAGTAAACTCATATAATTTAGAAAATTATGAAGAGGCGATTAAGGATTTTGATACTGCAATAGAAACTGACCCTAATGATGCTCTGCTTTATGCAAATAGAGGATACGCAAAGTTTCAAAGTGGTTGTTATCAAGAAGCGATAGATGATTATTCAAAGTCAATAGATATCAAACCTGAAGAAGGAAGTCATTATTATTGGAGAGGTTTAGCAAAAGGGCAAATTGGACGATTTGAAGATTCAATTAGTGATTTTACACAATCATTGGGGATGGGTTATGAAGAGTGGAATAGTTATTACTTTAGAGGGATATCAAAGAACCATATAAAAGATATTCAAGGAGCAATTAATGATTGGAAAAAAGCAGTAGAATTAAATTCAAATGACGCAGATATTCATAACAAACTTGGAATCGCTTTTTATCAACTTGGAGATAATGAAGGAGTTATTGAATCTTTTACAAATTTAATAGAAATTGATCCTCAGTATTCAGAAGCATATTACTGGCGTGGACAATCTAAGTACACCTTAGGAGATGATCAAGGAGCAATTGCTGATT
Organism: Prochlorococcus sp. MIT 1223; assembly: GCF_034092465.1. Lineage (NCBI taxonomy): Bacteria > Bacillati > Cyanobacteriota > Cyanophyceae > Synechococcales > Prochlorococcaceae > Prochlorococcus > Prochlorococcus sp. MIT 1223. Next base: position 686,643 of record NZ_CP139303.1, on the reverse strand, counting down.
TAGATAAGGCATTAGAAATTGACCCTCAGGACGCCCGTGCCTATTGTTTCCGAGGTCTTTCAAAGCAGCAACTAGGTTATAGAGAAGAGGCGCTATCTGATATGAACAAAGCAATAGAAATTAAACCAGAGTATGAAGGGGGTTATCTATTACGCGGCAATACTAAGCAATCATTTGGTGACCTTAAAGGTGCCTGTGAAGACTGGAAGAAAGCAGCAGAACTAGGCAATGAAGATGCTGCTGAAAAATTAAAGGAACATTGCGAATGACAGAACTTCTAACTGCTGCTGAGTATCTAGATCGTGGATGCGATAAGGACGATCAAAAAGACTCGAAAGGTGCAATAAAGGACTACAACAAAGCGATTGAACTTAATCCCAACTATGCAGAGGCATATGCGAATCGTGGATGTGCAAAGGAAGAATTAGGTGATAAAGAAGGTGCACTTGCTGATTGGCAAAAGGCAGCAGATTTAGGAGATGAAGAAGCAGCGAAGTGGATTAAGGAGGTAAAAGAAAAATCAGTCGGAGATTCTAATAAGAAGATGAGTTCATTAAACGACCCTCTGGAAGAATTAAAAGGACTTTTTCATCCTGTCGTTACTCCAAATCCTATTTACGATAGAGGTAAAAAGAAAGAACAAGATGGAGACTTAGATGGTGCAATTCAGGACTACCACAAAGCATTAGTTTTTGATCCTAAGAATCAATACATCTTAAATAGTCTTGGAATTGCAACGAGTAAAAAAGGAGACAAGAGGGAAGCAATTGATTTCTATACGAAGGCACTGGAAATCGATCCAAATGACACTTTAATTCTGCTTAATCGTTCTAAATCTAAATATGACCTTGGAGACTATGAAGGAGTAATAAATGATTTATCTGTTGCAATAGATATTAAGAACGATAATGCCAAATGGTATTTTTTTCGTGGTGAAATTAAGTCTAAGTTAGGAGATGATGCAGGAGCATTATCTGACTATAATAGGGCAATAGAAATAGATGAAAATTTCACGAGTCCTTATATTAATAGAGGTTTACTAAAAGGAAATCTGGAAGATTATCAAGGATCATTTGATGACTTTAATAAGGTAATAAATATCGAACCACAAAATTCACTTGCTTATTTTAATAGAGGTTATTCTAGGAAATATTTGAATGACTTAGAGGGTGCCAAAGAAGATTGGCAGAAAGCATCTGAACTAGGGGATGAAGATGCGACTGCATTATTAAAGGAAAATTCCCAAGAATTACCAGATTTGAGTTGGAAGGACTATGAAAATCTTGCGACTAAGAGCAGGGAATCTGGAGACCATCAAAGTGCTTTAGAGCATTATAATGAAGCAATTAAAATTATACAGAAGAATCAAAACCTTTACTATTATCGTGCTATTTGTTTGGAGGAGTTAGGTTTATATGATAGAGCATTATCTGACTATAATAAATCTATAGAAATCAAACCATTAGAACCTGTTTTTTATAATGCTAGGGCAGTTTTAAAGCAGAAAAAAAATGATATTAAAGGATCAATAGAAGATTACCAGAAGTCCTTAGAGATAGATGAGAATCAATGTGATAATTATTATAATATAGGTCTTCTTTTTTGGAATTTAGAATTATACAAGAAGGCAATTTCTTACTTTACTCAAGCAATAGATGTTAATTCAGTTGATGAGGATTCATATTTTATGAGAGGAAGATCATGGGAGAAAATAGGCAACCATAATAATGCTATTGCTGACTTTAATAAATCACTAGAACTTGATCCAACTAATATAATGACATATAAAGTTCGTGCTCTTACAAAGCAATCAATTGGAGATGAAAAAGGAGCACTAAATGATTTTGATCAAGCAATAACTATTAACCCTAATGAACTTGAACTATATCTTCTCAGAGGTGAATTTAATCGTGATCATGCTAAGGATTTCAAAAGTGCGATTGAAGATTTCACTAAAGCACTTGAATTTGAACCTAATGATGAAACCATATATGGCGACCGTGGCACAACTAGAGGAGAAGCGGGGGATTTAAAAGGAGCAATTGATGACTTCAATAAAGCAACTAGCATCAACCCTAATTATTTAGATGGTTATACAAATAGGATTATTGTTAGGAAGCAACTAAAAGATTATCAAGGAGTAATTGAGGATTGCTCGAAAATACTTAATCTGGATCCTAATTACGTCAGGGCATATTTTGACCGTGGGATTAGCAAATACAACATTGATGATCTAAAAGGTGCCTGTGAAGACTGGAAGAAAGCAGCAGAATTAGGTAATGAAGAGGCAGCAGAATTATTAAAGGAGCATTGCGAATGAATCCTTTTCTAGCGCTGATTGTTCCACTATTAATTCTTGGATTCGTCTACATCTTGATTATCGAGAACAAAGGTCTACCCCAATGGATGGAACAACTATCAGATAACAGTGGGACCATATGGACCTATGGAGTAATTACGATCACTGTTCTTTCAATCCTTAAATACGTGAGCGGATAGTTAAATGATCGACCTCAAAAGAAACGGTAAAAAAGAACCTGTAAAAGCAACTGGAGTGCGTAGTAGAGAATCGTCTTCTTATACCCCTAATCAAACAGCAGATTTCAAAATCAGTAGAGGTCGTTTTTCAAACTTCCTGACTTGTAAAAGATGCTTCTATCTAGATCGAGTAATGGGTCTTGATCCGCCTGGAACGCCAGGTTGGACGCTCAATGAAACCACTGACCTTCTACTGAAAAAAGAGTTTGATGAGTGCAGAGAATCCCAGACACCACACCGTTTATTTGCTTCTAATGGATTAGGTCATGTCGTGCCTTTTGATCATCCAGAAATGGACAACTGGAGGAACTCTCTGCATCGTGGATTGATGCTTAGACACAAAGACACCAGCATCATTTTGACGGGTGGTGTAGACGATATTTGGCAAGACACAAGAACTAAGCAATTGATCGTTGTGGACTACAAATCTCAGGCAAAAAATGGACTAGTTGATAAGCAAGATTATTTGGATGATCCATATCATGAGGGATACAAACTTCAGATGAACTTCTATGCCTACCTACTGAAAGGAATGGGATTTGATGTTCATCCAACCTCTTACTTCTTGGTCTGCAATGCCAAGAGAGATGATGATGGATTCCATAAGACGATGAACTTTGATGAGTACCTCGTTCCCTATAAATGGACTACTGATGGACTGGAAGAACAACTTGATGAGATGGTTGCTCTGATGAACCAGCACCAGATACCAGAACCTAATGAGTGCTGTAAAAACTGTGCGTATTCAGAACAGTATGCAAAGGCAATTCATCAGGTAGGTGGCAATGGTGCTCAAGGTGTTCAAAGATCTTTGTTTCCCTTTTGACTTAGAAGTAGTTCACTAGATGATTAACCCTTGGTTGACTAATTCTTCAGTCCACCATTCCAAGAACTCCCTTCTCTCCTTGAGGAATTGAGTGTTGTCATACGCACCGAAAGTCCCCTTCTTGTTGTCTGTATGACCTATCTGTCTTCGGATGATCTCCTTCACATCGAATTTGAAATCACCTTCTTCTTGTCCTGCAGTTGCAACTACTTGTCTCCACCCGTGTGCAGTTAGTTTCCTAAACCACCCAAGACGACGTAAGTAGGTATTGATTGTTGATCGTGAGAGGTGTGGATATTTCTTTCCTTCAGGACTTAGAAAAACGTATTTCTGATACCCAGTCATCTTCCTGAGTTCATCCATCAATAGATGAATTTCAGATGTTGCAGGAATGATGTGTGCATAGTCATTCGTTGTGGTTTTCAGTTTGCGTTTGAGTCCAGGGGTCTGTGGAGGAAGAACCCACTGATCTTTCGACTCATCAAACCAATCCCATTCGAGAGAAACTATTGCACTTACACGAATACAAGTCATCAAATAAAACTTCACTGCAAGTCGAGTGAGTTTTGTTCCATCGCAAGAGTTTTCATTGATTGAAGTCATCAAATCAGGGACTTCATTCCAAGAAATACTTGGATTCCCTTTGTATTTGTGATCTATTCCTTCTCCCTCTACTGGAACTGAGGCAGGGTTCTGATCTCTTCTCATCCACTGTTCTTTTATTGCATGAGTGAAGACGTTATTTAAAAGTCTTCTACAACGTCTTGCATGGTCATGCGAACCTCTGTTCTCGATGAGTCTGACCATATCAACTACACGTTTCCTCCCGTTGTTGTCCCATTCAAGATCCACTATTGGAGTGTCCTTCCCGAAGAAGTCCAGCATTTGATTCAATCTGTTTTGGCTGGTAACCCAAGTCACTTCTTTTGTTCTTTTCTTATGCAGTCGCAAAAAGGAGTGAAAGACTTCCTCCAAGGTTTTTTCTGACTTCGGTTCTTCGGTCCCCTCTTTATTCAGGAATAAGTGTGGTGAATTGCCTGTCTCCTTACACCAAGTTTTGAGTTCAGTCCATTTGTGGATCATTAGTTCTAGATCCTTTGGTGTTCTGATTGTCTTTCCATAGACACCCATAGGTATGTGCTGAAGTTTCCCTGCCCTTCCTCTTGGGTATCTGGTAACACCTTCAAATCTTTTGCAATTCAAAGGGGATTTTTCAGTAACTAAGTAGAGAGCACTTCCTTCAGCAACACTATGTTTTTGCCTCTTGCTTTTGACAGTTATCCTGTTGATTTTGCTGATGGTGAGGGTCATTTCGTGCCTCCTTCAGGAGACCAGGTGCCTTCAACAAACTGAAGGATGTATTCCTTCTTGTACCCAACCCTTTTCCCTAAGATCTGTTGTCTTCTCGGAAACTGATTCTTCTGTTCTTTTCTAGTGATAGTGGATCTGGAGACATTTAGAAACTTCGATACGTCTTTGATAGTAACGAAATACTGTCCAGGCATCCAGTCAGAGACTGTGGAGTGCATAATAAATCATTGCAAGTTAACGTTATATCTTTTGCTAGGACGTTGTTCTATTCACGCCTTCCAGATGTCTTAAATTATAGCACAAAAGGATTGATGTGTCTACCATCTGAAGTAGTCTAATCATAATAATTTTGGGCACACTAAGTTAATACCAAGATTTGGTTTGGGGACTTAAAAGTGCGAATTGCATTTACCTGGCTATTTGACCTGTGCCGCTAGCAGTAAGAATCCCTTTAATCCTGTAGCCAATCGAAGCCTTTTCTTGATTGTCGCTTTACGAGATTTTGTTGAGATCGTTTGTTCGGACTAGACTTTCTAGATAAGACAAGATGTCTTCGATGTGCCGCCGCACTGCTGCTCTTGATTTAAGAGTTAATCCTTTTGCATTACTTTATTAAGGAGATTGCTGTTGAGTAAATTAAATAACCGAATTAATAAATTTCTACAAGGGCTTAAATTAGTACTATCAGGTAGTAGGAAAACCGCTAGGAATACTGGAATTGATTTGATATTTTATGGGATGTGTTCGTTAATAGTTTCCTCTACAATTAGGGCTTTGTTTAAAGGTTTTCCCTTAGCATTTCTTAGTCTAATCGGAATATACTTTGAGTCTTTGGCTGTTTCAGATGTTGCTTATTCAAGAGAGAAGAGTTTATTTAAAAGATTAGTTTTTAGCTTAATAATTTGGTCGATTGGTGCCTATATAATTAGCTTTGGTGGAATAGGGAAATATCAGTTTTTTGGTATTTGGTTTAATATACATATACTTGCAAGTTTACTTGGTCTAACTTATTACTTCCCAAGAAATTATAGATTAAATATATATCGCTTCTGCTATAATCCTTTTCGTTTCATTAAAGAGTGCAGAAATAATAAACCAAAAGATGTATACAAAATCTATGAAAAAGCCTGGAAAAATGCAAAAAAGTCTAACTTTAAGGAAGCGATAATAGAACTTGATAAAGCTTCTGAACTAATTTCTGAAGGTGATTATGAGCAGGGAATTAGTGCTGGTATATTTTATCTTAGAAGTATTTGCAAGCAATCATTAGAGGATCACGATGGTGCATTAGTTGATATAGATAGAGCTATAGATATAAATCCAGAAGATGGCTCATTATATAGACAAAGGGGTGTGATAAATAGATATTTTGGAGATCAAGAAAGTATTATAGAGGATTGGAAAAAAGCAGCTAAACTTGGCGATGAAAAGTCTAAGATAATTGTCAGAAATTTAAACATACAGTCAGTTAAGTCTTGGACTAATCATATTATTGAAAATGTATTGGATGATGATTCATTTAAAGATTTAAAATATACAGAAGAAGAAGGAGAGGAAGAAGGATGGCATCAAAAATTTCTATACATAAATGTACTAACTTTCATTTTAAAGCAAAATCAATTAGGCAATTCGATAGAGGATTTATCTAATATGCCGCTATGCGTTAACTTCTCAAACTTACAAATACATACTAGGAATATATTTCCACCAGAAGAATTCACTCTGGAACAACTTTTACCTCATTATGGAATGTATTCATATGACGAGTTGGTATTTCAATTAACCCAAATCGATCGAAACTCAGAACTGCTTAATGAAAAATGGTCAGATTTTTATGACACAACTCTCGTAGACATCTGGAACAAGAGAGGGAGAGGTCTCTCAATATTAGGAGAAGAACAATGATTGATAAAAATCCTACAAAAGAAGATCCGAAAAGCAAGTTGCTTGATTGGTGTGCGTTTTATACGAAAACTTGGGAAAAAACCACTGGGGTTGACCTTTCTAAAGCAGAAATAATTGAAGATGATTGGGATACAAGGTTCTTATGGTTAGCAACTCATTGCTTTATTCAACTACAACTCTCTCAAATCAAAGGCGAAGACTCTTCTAAAGGTGCAATGAAGGACCGATTGATTCTCTTGTATTCCTATCTCGTCTCTAATACTCACTCTATTCTTAAAAGCTTTGGACTTAATGAGCAAGAAGCTCTTTCATTTGTTCCAAATTTTCATATTCGTCAATATGACTACTTGGTTCAGGCTTTGGCAGCACAAAATAAATATGAAGATGAAGATCAAGATCAAGATCTATTCAATTCTTGGTATGGGACAACAGCAGAAGATCTAATCGATCAAAATAAGATTCTTGAAATCGAACCAGAATCGCAAAAGGACTATATAAGGAGAGCTAGAGCAAAATGGTTATCGGACGACTATCAAGGTGCAATTCTTGATTACGATCAAGTAATTGAAAATGACCCTAGTAACCCTAATTACTACATTTACAGAGGTCATTGCAAGGACGCAATAGACGAATATGTAGCAGCAATTGAAGACTTTACAAAAGCCCTTGAAATTGATCCTAAAAATATTGATGCCTATAAATACAGGGCATTTGATAAATCCACTGAAGATGATAAAGAAGGCGCTATTGCTGATTTAACCAAAGCCTTGGAGATAGACCCTGATGACTGGGATTTATACAACCGCAGAGCTACTGCAAGACTTTGGGAAGATCCTGAGAGAGAAGACTCCCTAGAAGACATATCAGCATCTATCAATGACTACCTAAAGGCTATTGATATTAATCCCCAAAAAGGAGCGACTTTAGGTTTAAGTAATGCATACCAGAAAAGAGCGGAACTGTATTTACGTCAAAAGTTATTTAAAGAAGCAATTGAAGACTATGACCTAATACTTGATATGAATCCTTGGAATAGAAAAGCACAAACAAAAAGAGGTCTTGCCAAGAAAGAGATTGGTGATAGGAAAGGTGCTTGTATGGATTGGCAGGAAGTTCTTGATATCGAAAAAAGCAAATATGAATCTGAAGAAGATAGAGAAGAAGAGATTAAAGAAGCATCCGAATTATTGAAAGAACACTGCGAAGGAGAACTAACTGCTGAGGACTATAAAAAAAGTGGAGATTTGAAAAGCTCGAAAGGTGAGGCAGTGAAAGCTTTAAAGGACTACAACAAAGCATTAGAGATAGACCCAACATTTGCTCGTGTTTATAACAATCGCGGTCTTGCCCAAAAAGATCTAGGCAATTTCGAAGATGCAATGGCAGATTTCGAAAAAGCAATTGAACTCTTTCCAGAACTTGCCGTTGCACATTTCAATCTTGGAAAAACAAAAGCAGAAACAGGTGACCTAGTAGGTTCTATTTCAGACTTAACTAATGCAACAAAGATCGATCCAAACCCAGTCTTAAGTGCCTCGTATATTTTGTTGGGCATCAATAAGACTGAATCAGGCGACCCCGAAGGTGGAATTATTGATATTAATAAATCAATAGACCTTAACCCTGAAGATCCAGAGGCTATAGCAAGCCTTGGGTATGCAAAATATTATTTAGATGATTTAGAAGGTGCGATCTCTGCTACAGAGAAAGCTTTAACCATTAAATCTGATATTTGTCTTGCATATATAACTCGAGGTTTAGTAAAGAGTGATAGAGATGAAGATGATGCAGCTATCTCTGATTTCACAAAGGCATTAGAACTAGCGCAAAAGGCTGTCCCTTTGGTGTCTTTCCGAAGAGGTCTCTGTAAGGTTGCATCAGAAGACTACGAAGGAGCTATTTCTGACCTTGACGACTATATAAAAGTAGATGATCAAACAGCTCATTCTTATTACGCTAGAGGGATTGCAAAATTAGGACTGAATGACAATGAGGAAGGAATCAAAGATATAAAAAGAGCTGAAGAATTAGGGAGTGAAGAGGCTACTAAATTGTTAGCAGAATATTCTCAGACAGAAGAAGCAACTAGTGAGAGTAAAGATTCCTTCGATGAAAATAATTCAATAGACTCTGTCAGAAGTGAAACTGAATCAGTTGATTATCAAGTAGTAATAGATGATTGCACAAAGGCACTAGAGCTCAACCCAACTAATGACGAGCTTTATCTTTCGCGTTCCTCTGCGAAGCTACGTTTAAAGGATGAAGAAGGGTGTATTAGTGATTTAAAGAAAGTATTAGAGATTAATCCAAGATCTAAAGAGGCTTATAGAATTTTAGGAATAATTAAAACGGGAGATGACGATTTAGGTGCAATAGAATGTTTCAATAACTATATAGACTTAGATAATGGAAATGCTTCTGTTTATCAATCAAGAGGAATCTGTTATTTAAATCTTGAGAAAGATTATTATGCTTTGATGGATTTCAATTTGTTTCTCGAGAAACTTGGAGAATCTAATATAAAACCTAATTGGTTAGCTTATACACTTTATAAAAGATCTATATCGAAATATCGTTTGAATGATAATCAAGCAGCTTTGGATGATATCAATAAAGCCATAGAATTAGACCCTCAAGAGAAATCTTATGTAGAGCATAAAGATGCAATAGATTGGCAGTCTTGTTATAAGTTCCAAAGAGCAGAGAGACTTACTGAGATTCTTGCTCCTTGGAGTATTTTAAGAGAGGAATTAATCATATCTGCTCGATTAGGGTATGAATTAGCTATTACTAGGTTGAAAAGTGGTTATGAAAATATGGGTATACTAGTTGATAATCAAACAGAAAAGATTGATGAGGAACCACAGGCATCAGAGCATTACGTTCAAAGAGGCTTGCTAAAAGAGCACTATGATCCATTAGATGCTATTAATGACTATACAAAAGCACTGGAAATTAACCCTAAATTATCTAATATCTATAGGTACCGTGGTTTATTAAGGCAAAATACAGGAGATATATTAGGAGCTATTGAGGATTATAGAAAAGCTATTGAGATTGATCCAGAAGGTAAGAATATTGACCCTTACAATAAGGAAAAGAATATAATCGTTGATCTTATCAATGAAGGTGGAGATTCGTCAGATATTAGATATGAGAGAGCTATCTACCCCAGAGAATTATTAGGGGATTTATTAAAAGATAGGAACGAAATAATTCTAAATGATTATGAAGATTATTCTTGCCGAGCTAATAGTAGATGCAATTCTGGACATTATTTGGGAGCTCTCTATGATTATAACAAAGCAATAGAACTTAATAAAAAAGATAAGGATTTGGCTTCCTTATATGTTAATAGAGGTAATTGCAAGGATTTAACTGGTGACCCTAATTCTGCTATGGAGGACTACACCCTAGCATTGGAAATTGATCCCAAATATTGTGATGCTTACTATAATCGAGGTGTTGCCAGAAGAGACTCAGGTGACGAAGTTGGAGCACTTTTAGATTTTGAAACAACAATTGAATTAAATCCAAATTTATCTAATGCTCATCAAAATATAGGAAGTATAAAGTTTCGCTCTTCAGATTTAAAAGGTGCTTGCTCTTGTTGGAAGAAAGCATCCGAATTGGGTAATAACAATGCTGATCAATTAATTGATAAGGAATGTCGTTCAGAGGGTGTCTTGGCAAGTGCAGGTTTCTATAAGAATAGAGCAGAGAAAAAATATGATTTAGAAGAAGATTATGAAGGAGCGAAGGATGATTATCTAAAATCTCTTGAAGTAGATCCAAATAATGCAAAAACTTATTTTGATCTAGGAAATGTATATGATTCTTTAAATGATGATGAAAATGCTATTAAATACTGGAGTAAGTCAATAGAGATTGATCCAAGCAATCCTGACCCTTACTTGAATAGAGGTTTGACAGTTTATTATGATGACTCCGAGAATGCGATTAATGACTTTAAAAAAGTAATAGAGATACAGCCTGAAAATGCTACTGCGATGGCATCTATAGGAGAGATTTATGCAGAAGAATTAGAATATAGCAAAGCAATTAAGTATCTAGATAAAGCAATAGAATTAGATGAATCAATGCATAATGCATATTCGAGACGTGCAGAGTGCAGAAGAGAAGCTAATGATTTCAAAGGATCATTGTCAGACACATATAAAGCATATGAAATTGATCCTGAAGCAATATTCCCTTCTTTAATGATCGATGCTGCCTCAGATCATTACCATCTAGGAGAATATCAAAAAGCAATTGACCTATTGAATGAAGAAATTGATGATTCTTCAGATTATCTTGATGTAGATCTTTATATACAGCGTGGTCGCTATAAAAAAGCCGCAGGAGATATAGAAGGAGCTAATTCTGACCTGATGATTGCCTATAAAGAGGTTGATAATAAGATCTCAGAATCTGACGAATTTGAAGAATCAGAAATAAGTAATCGAGCTGAAATAAAGGAACTTCTAGAGGATTTTAATGGTGCAATTAGTGATTACAATCAACTCATAGAGCTAGGTTTTTCTCATTGGAAGCGTATTTACCTTTGTAAATCAGGTAAATGTAAGAAGGCATTGGGAGACCTTACGGGTGCCTGCAAGGACTGGAAAAAATCAGCAGAATTAGAATTCGAAGAATCAATTAAATTGTTGAAAGAGCATTGTGAATGATTGCCATCAAGTAGACAGAGCTGCTTGCAAACCTAAAAATGTGATGGGGATGTGATGGGGATATTTCTTCGTTTTGCTTAAAAGAGTTGTTCAGGCGTGATCACCACTGGTCTCTAGGACCTAACTCAACGGACACCCTCTCCGTATTTTCAAATGATCAGGAATAATCCTGAGTAGTCATGGTGACCCTAAAAATGCTCCTAACAAAGAGGTTTTTATAGGAAAGACTAATCCAGAAGTATTCAGGACAGTTCAGAATATGAAATTAGGTGTTCTGGATAGTTACGACAAGTTTTCTGGATGAAGTTAATTTCTTTTCTAGAAGATTTCAGAGTTAGAATTAATACTGGTAGTTAGTGTTACTTTTAATTTATGGATATACTTATTTCATTCATCTCAGGATGGAGAGATTCATTTGATTATAAAGGTGTTACAAGCAGAAAGAATTTTTGGTATTTTGTTTTAGCGGAAGTCATGCTTTTTATATTGGTCTTAGGTCTCTTTACTGGTTCATTAGCAATCTCAGAAAAAGGTAATATATTTGCAACTTCTTTATTGATAATAGGTGTTATATATTGGATTGCTCGAATTTTTCCAAAAACATCTTTAGGGGTCCGCAGACTTCGTGATATGGGAAGGTCAGGATATTGGATCCTACTAGACTTGATTCCTCTAGGTCCCCTAATTAATTTATATTGGGTTATAAAACCATCACTAAGAGGTAGCGATGGACAGATTATAAATCACATTAAATTTAATGAGATAATAGATTCATTTTCTATCTCTTGGAAGCGCGCATTTGATTTCAAAGGAATATCTAAAAGGAAGGAATTCTGGTCTTTTCTATTAATATCAACCTTAATTTATTTTTGTTTATTTTTCTTAGGTTTTATACCTATAGTGCTATCAAATATGGTTGGAATACCATCACTAATTTATTTTTCTGGTTTTGTAAATAAGGGATTTAGTGCATTAAGTTCGCTTTATATTCTGGGAGCATTGATTGCATATCTATCACTTTCAATAAGAAGACTTAGGGATATAAATAAATCCTTTTATTTGGTATTTTTCCTGATTATTCCATATTTAAATTTGATCCCCATGCTTTTATTGTTTACGAAAGAATCAGATAAAAAAGTATAGATTCTTCCGCCTGAGAAAATATTTTTCTGGTTTATGTTCAGGTTTTATTCAAGGAATCTGAAAACAACTGTTCATAGACGTTCAGGACTGGTCATACTGAACTTGTTCTAAGGACACCCTCTCCGTTGAAATAGCTAATTGCAATAAGTAGTTCCGCCTATAGTTGAACAGCTTGTCCCATCGCTGAAATAAGTTGTCCCGCCAATTTTGGTAGACGACGAACCATCGGAACCATAAGTTGTTCCTCCAATAGTTGTATAACTTGAACCATCAGAGCCATAAGTGGTACCTCCAATATTGGTATAACTATTTCCATTGCTGTGATAAGTGGTGCCACCAATTCTTGTTTGGGTGGAACCATCAGAGCCATAAGTGGTTCCTCCGATATTGGTATAACTATTTCCAGGACTTACAAAATAATCTGCTTTTGCAACAGGCAATGTGAGAGCTGACAAGGCTGCAAGAGCAACTGATCCAACTAATGCTTTGAAATTCATCTTTTGAATGATCTCTATAACAATTATAGTTAATGCAAATTTGCAGAGGAATTTAGATTTTAAAACTTAATTTTCTAAGAGTTAGTTTTATAGATCAAAAATTATGTTGGGGATTTAAAAATGTCAGGTACCTTTAAATAGCTATCGGATCATTGCCCCTTGCAGTACAGATCCTTTCTTTTTTAGGTACATTAACCCAGCTCATTACTATATTTACTGGTTGAAGTTCTCCCGGAAGCTAAACCAATAGTTAAAATATGACCATCTCATTGCAAAGATATGTCGACTCTATAGCGATTCTGCGCTAATTTTTATTCTAATAAATATTTTAAATGGTAAGTAGTAAAAGGTTTCCTTTGAATAATTTACTAATGCCAAATGTTCTTATTAGTAAAATAATTGGCAGGCTTAAAAGAAAATGGGCAAGAGTTACAGATAAACGTCTATCAAAAACGAAAGCTGTTTTGAGTAAAGATAATCGTAAACTTTTCGAAATCTATGATTATGGAGAGATTTGTAGATTTAGAGCTTCTAGCTTTTTGTTCAAAGAGCCTGAAACTATTGATTGGATAGACTCATTCGATAGTGAAGATATTTTTCTTGATATAGGAGCAAATATTGGGATTTATAGCTTGTATGCAGCTACCAAAGGCATTCAAACAATCTGTATTGAGCCTGATGCCCTCAATTTTGCACTATTAAATATGAACATCAGAATAAATAAACTTGGAAACTTAGTAAAAGCTTTTTTGATAGCTTTACATGATAAAAAAGGCTTCTCTGAATTAAACTTACAAAAGATGCAATGGGGAGGAGCATTAAGTAGTTTTGATAATCAGGAAGACCAGTTTGAAAATGTTTTCAAACCTGCTTATTCCCAAGGTTGCTTTGGAGACACGCTTGACAATTGCATCTCAGAATTAGCTCCTAATGTTAATCATATAAAAATTGATGTCGACGGAAATGAAAACCGCATCTTGAGAGGAGCAAGTAAAACATTGATGATGGGAACATTTAAGTCATTGCTGATTGAGTTAGACGAAACAAGATCAGATTATCAGTCCTCAATATTAATGATTGAAGACTGCGGATTTAACCTTGTCAAAAAAACACACTCAGCATTATGTGACGACTCAAAATTCTCAACTACTTACAACCATATCTTTAGGAAGTGAGATGTCATCATATTTCCCACTGCTCCCCTCAATAACATCAAATGCACTCGATAAAAGAATTGACTCTTCAACAACATTATTGAATCTTCCTAATAATTTAAGAGAAGCAAATCAATCGAAAGTCCAGGCTAGATCAACATATATAGGAACATATAAGCTTCAAGCGGAAAATTGGGAGTTAATTTCAATTAAAGAGTGTAAATATGGAGCATTTTGTGATATTGAACGCAATTCTATAAAGGCATTACCAGATCAAATGGTTATTTCCCTTGTTAGATATGAGAATTCTTTCCCAAAATCAGCTCGATATCTGCCTAAACCAGACTCATTGCGTGTTGATTCATCCCCAGTAGCTGAGAGAGTATCTCTTAACTACCATTTCAGAGGAGCAACAACTTCATTTCAAGGAGAATATCCATGTGTTATGTCTAATTTCAATAAAGGTAGCTTTTGGTCTTTCGATGCTCTAAAAGAGAGGTTTTACAAGCATGAAAATACCGAAAGTTTTTTAGTACTTATGAATTTAAATCGCGATTCAGAAAAACAATCAGAAGTTGATTTGGAGATTTATAACCCTAATAAAAAAGATAACATTTTGCATTGGAAAGCTCGCCAAAATAGCTTTACAATTTTAAATCTTAAAGATATAAATAATGCCTTAGGATCAGAAAAAATCTATGAAATATTGTTCATTCAATGCAAAAGCTGTACATTTATTCCCGTATTTTTGAGTGTAGATGTCAAAAACAATCAACTATCTCTTGAGCATACTCACCCTCCAAGTGAATTACTATGGGGTAGGGAAAGGAATAGCATAGTTAAGCTATTGAAGAAAAGATGGCTATAAACCTCAAGGCTTTTATTAAACAGATTCTCCCAGTCCCTGCTTTAGGTTTGATTTCTAATATTTATAATCGAGCATCTGCCCCCTACAGCCTAAAAAGTTCTATAGTTCTCCCAAGTAGTATTTCAGATTTCTTTGCGTGGAACCCTTATATTGCAAAAACTGAGTTCATTGCTGAAAATATTAGGGCATTATTATTAGGAAGCAGAGAAAAGGTTACTCATTGTTTTAAATTTTTCTCAGAGAAAGGTGATTTCCTTTGGGAGGAGAAATATACTAGCGATGATTTTTTCAGTCGAATAATATTAAGTGGACCTCCAAACTCTTCATCTTACAGCTCATTTATTCACTACGTCGAATCCAAAAACAGTCTTTATGATCTAGTAAAAGAAAAGTTCCAAATTAATAATTTAGTCTGTGAACAGAATAGAGGTTATTGCATTTATTATCCGAACCTCTCCTCATCTGTGGGATCATCTATTCATGGTAACTTTGGATCGATCTCAAGGAATGGTAAATTGCTTGCTAGAACAAGAACTTTACATCTTTATTCCCCTGCTTATAGATTTGAATCTCAAAATACTTATGACTTAGTGTTTAATAATCCAACTCCTTCAGAGATAAAAATACGAATATTATTTAATAATGAACCAGAAAGAAATAAAAAAATGCAAATAAATTCTCTTGGTACTGAAAGCTTAAGATTAGATGGTTATTCAGGTAGTTTAACTTTTGAGTCAAGACTGCCAATCTGCAGATCAGTCATATTCAAAAATGTCACTAAAAGTAAATTAGAGGGTTTTGACGTTTTGCACTCTTAGCTTTTTCAGTTACAGGTATCTATTCTTATAGCCAGGAATTTAAATGAATTGTTTATTTGGCAGCCTTATCTATATTTACCAATTTATATTTTCATAATCTCTGGTTATTTAAGTTACTTGTAGATTATTATATCTTTGGAGCTCTATGTAATCGCACGCAATATTGCCCATTAGGAGCAATTAACATATTGGAACTATTCTTGCCCAATCGCTAAAAGAAGACCATCTTTGCCATAGTTATTTCCATTGTAAAACATATAATACTTATTTCTATTTTTTATAATTATAGGATAGCAGCAGATTTCATCATCAATTCCCATTAATGATTTAAAATTTTCTTCATCTAATACTTCTTTTCTTTTCCAGTTAAAACCATCCAGAGACTCCGCATAGCAAATTCTATAATTTTTATATGTTAAACCTCTACCTTTAGCAGAGAACCACATCCTAAATACTTTAAACTCTCGATCATAAAAAACATAAGGTCTTGCCAGTGCATCTTCTCCATGAATTAAATCTATTGCTACTAATTTCTTTTTTCTATTCCAATTTATTCCATCTATTGAAGTAGTTATTTGAATATTATATCTAGGAATATCTTTACTAACCCACTCTATTCCAGACACATAGTACATGTAAAATTGATTTTTATGTCTTATTACCCATGGAGCAGTATTAATGAAAGGATTGATCTTATTCCTCTCTAGAATTGGAGATTCTGAATACCTAGTATAGTTGTTTCCGATATCATTTTTAATTGCAAGTCCTCCAAAAAGATCCATTCTTGTTGTTCCCCCTGGCTTAAATCCAATATAATAAAGAAACTCTTTGTTTTTAATAATAATACTTGAAGATGGTAAAACTCCATTGTCATCAAATGAGCCTAATCTTCCTGGTTTTAAAAGTGGATCCTTACTTTCTAATTTTAATTTTCTAAATGGTTCATTAAATTTAAATTTAAAAAATCCGATTGTTGACCTGTTCAGGTTATCTCTGCTAGCAAATAGGATATCTATACTTTCATTTGTTTGATTACTTGGAGTAGGTACCATACAATGAGTCTTTGTCCAATATGTTGTATTAGGGGGGTGAGCTATTAACCCATACTTTTCCCATTTAATTTTAGGACATATTGAATTAGAACTATTTTCATCATTCATTTTATCTAATACCAAAGAAGGATCGAAGTATTGCTTTGGAAATTTTATGATCTCGTGGATAAATTTGTTGATTAGTTGCAGAAGGCACAACTATTGATTGATCGCTTAAATTTGATGTTACTGCACAGTTCATCCCCACAAAGCATTCTTTTCCAACTCTCACAAAATCTCTGATTGAAGAATTAACACCTATAAAGCATTTTTCCCCTACTTGAGCATGTCCACAAATAACCACATGAGAACTTATATATGTACTTTTAGAAATTGTCGAACCGTGCCCAATATGATTACCCGACCATATCATGACATTATCATTTATTTTGACGTTGGGCTGTATTGTTTGATTCTCTAATATCAGACAGTTCTTTCCAAATGATACAGTCCCTGGGATATATATAGCAGAAGGTGATATATAGGATGCAAAGGAATATCCATATGATTTAATTAAATTGAACTTTTGATCTCTATTTTCATTTAGTTTGCTATAAGAAAGTGCTATATGAATCAGGTAATCAGAAGGTGGATAATTCTTAACCATTTCACTTAGAGCTATTAAGGGTAATCCATTAAAACTTTCCTCTATGGCAAATTCATCATCTACAACATGGGCACATATATCGTATTGTGTATGCGCTCTGAAGTAAATATTAGCTAAATCTGCAATTTCGCCATTTCCAAAAATAATTAATTTCTCCATAATCAAACTTGAATTACCACTTATTTAAATAATAATAACATAATTAAAAAGTCTAATATTTAGAAACCTTGCGGTAAGGAAATCAATGGTGATTAATTCTGAATGTTTAGTACAAATATTTTTAGTAAAATTATGACTAATATAATAATCCTTATAATTTAAAATCTATTTTCTTCCACCACTATCTTATCTCTATCAACTAACTTCGCTTCATATCCTGGGTAAAGCTTTTTTATCATGGCAGTAATACCCGTCGCAGTTATCGTACTCTCAAAAAGAATCGAGACAACCTTCTCTTCTTCCTTAAGAATATGCTTTATAGTGAATCTAGATTAATTCCTACCATTCCTAACATTTGAATAGAAACGATAGTGCTTGAATTATTCATTATTACCCCTATTAGCTTGATAATTCAACCAATCAAATTCAATATCTTCTTAATGACAGGAGCACAATCTTTCTAACGCTTCTAATAATGCATAACGATCTCGTGCGTTTAATTTTATAAACCACCAATGGTACTATCAGCAGCATTCTTAATTCAGTTTTTCAGACGAATTTCCTTTACTATTAGATCAATCTCCATTGAGAGGACCTACGGGTACAAGATTCTGTGATGGGATTATTAGCAATATTTAACAAAATTGTTCTCATATAAGCTCTATCAGGCATTTCTGCCACCAATCCCGATAGCAACTCTTAGCTTGTAATTTACTTATGAAGCAGTCAGAGAAAATTCAAGTCATATATATAGTAGTATCTACTTATCAAATTTATATAAAACTAAATTTATAGTCTATGTACTAAATTTACAGCTATATTTTCTTAAAAAATTAAGTATGACTTATTTATCAGAGGTTTTTAAATATATTTCTTTTTACAGAAAAGCTGGTCATCAAATTGGCAGGAAAGTGGGAGATATGTTGGAACTATTGACTTTTGGATCATTACTTTATGATGATAATTTAAAGTCAAGACTAAATATAGAGCCCAAACTATTTGGGTTTTCAGATGCTGGTCATAAAGTAGAATTTGTCATATCCAAGAATAATAATTTTGATATAAATGGAGAAGCATTAATATTAAATGGAGGAGAAATAAGTCATACAGAAACGATTCTGGGATTTATTGAGTGTAAAAAAGTTGGCGTTGAGCAAACAATAAATGGAAAATTTAAGAAACAATTTTCAAAAGATACCACAAGCAACTATTATAAAATTCCTTATGATGAAAATTTTACAATAAATTTTAGCCCAAGGAATTCTGCTCAAAAATATAAATATCATATAAAAATTGATAAAGAAAGAATTAATATATTCGAAGAAAATACTAAATTATTAATTAAAGAAAAACTGGTAGATAATCACAGGATAATATTTACACTTTCGGATAAAAATGAGTCAAAGGTTTTAAAAAATGATCAGAGTCTAAGGTCTTATAAAGATAATTTGAAAAGTTGCAAAATACTTGATATCTCAATAAAACAGAATGAATATTGCCTGGGCCTATTAAATGATTGTCTCTCTGGCCCTCAAACGCCTGAGAAAGCTAAACAAGCTTCTTTCGTGGCATTGGATGTAAGAAAAAAAAGATTTAATAGTTTTGATATAAGACATAATGAGGAAGAAATGTTAAGTATACTTGTCTTAACGGAATTTTCACATTGGGAAATAAAAAGTCAAAAAATGATAAAGGCTTGTATTGATAAAAATTTAATAATCTCGGATAAACTTTTAATAAAAGCTTTTAAAGAATTTGAGGAAATATTTGGGGATTAATTCTTGGAAATGATTACGAAAGAAAAATTACAGAATGATAAAAGTGTACAAACAATAATTAGGAGAATAATTCAGGATGAAAGGGGTTATATATTTGAGGATTTATTAGATAAAAAAGTAAAGAAAATAGCTTTTGAAGATAAACAATTAAAAATTATTTCTTAAAAATAATTATGGCATCTCTTTTCTCTTCATTATTTCCGTGATAATCTGCTCTGTGATTGTACGCATACTTACCTAATCCATAATGGGTGGTTCTATAGTTGATTTCAACTAATTCGTATCCAATTAACTTAACTATATCAATTAATCTATTAATAACAGGAATATGTTTTTTATTTCTAGAACAATCTCCAATTACAATTGCTAATTTGCCGTCTTTCTCCTGAATAGAATAGGTTTCTTCATAACATTTTTTTAAATGTTCAAAGTATTTGTTTTGAATTATTTCATTAGCTGGATGCGCTTTAAGCTCTGTTTTGTGTAAACTTATTTTTTCTTTGTCAACATATTCATTCTCAAAATATTTTCCCCAATAAAATTCCAGGTTGTATACTGGACTATAATTAAAACTATTAAGATATGGGGGATGACTTATAACTAAATAAATATTTTTATCATGTAAGTACTTGATTTTACTTAGATTTAAATTATCTCCCAAAAAGGTTTTTTCTATTGTGTTACTAGGACATAAATCATTAAAACTCTTTTGATTCTTGACCATATCATTAGTTTTTTTAATATAGGCAGACAAGACATCTCTTGGACGTTTTGTCCTATTAATATGTGGCCTTACTTCTCCATCAAAAGCTAATGAAACTCTTCTTACTATAGCGATAAAGGCTACTATTAAAAAATCTCTCTCTGGACTATAGTTCATTCCTATTAAGTAATCTTTAATGATAGTTAACTCAAACGCAACTTTATTTGAGAACCACTTTGAGCAGAAATAATCAATAGGGAGGTCTTCGAATAAATGACTTTTTTCTTTAAATGATCTTATTAGATTTTGCAGCTCATCTTCTAAGTATTCGAAATTTACCTCTGAAACTTTTACTTTGCTTGCCAATATCGATAACCAACTAATATCTATACCAATAGAATTTATTCCTCTTAATTTAGACTCAACTAAGCTAGTACCAGAACCGCAGAAGTTATCGAGCATAAAATCATTTTTTGGGTTTTTAGGAGGATATTGCTTTAATATTTGACCAGCTACAACCGAAGGAAATTTCCCATAGTATCTATAATGACTATGAACTAAATAAGATAATTTACCAATAGAGTAAGGTATATCCCAGATATTTATTTTCACCTCACCTGTCTGTATCGTTTTTATAATGGGCAAAAGATTTTGATAGATATCGTTATCTAAAAACTTCAAATTCAAATCTAATTCTTTTTGAAATCCCCCCATTTATAAGTATTAAACTAAACAATCATAAAATAACCGTTTTTAGCCCGAATGTCTTTAAAAAAGATGTATAGATTTATTTTTCTAGATGTTGTTAATTTAATTAAGTTTTAATTTTATACAAAAAGCTGTTGTGGGATTTTTGGAAAGATTTCAGAAAATTTTTCTCCTTAGTCCCTGCCATGCTTTTTTTGAGGGAAAGCGAAGTCTTCTTTCTCCGTTTTTGACTCGCATCACTAAGTTTCTGCAAGTATTATATTCTGTTGATAGGAACTTTTCATGGATAACCTCGTCTCTATTTGTCTTAAAACCTATAAGCAACTAATGATTTCGTGTTAGCGTCAATCTAATATGGCACTACCAGAAAAAGATTTTAGAATTTTAGGACCGAAGGATAATCCTTCTCAGAACGTCCTTGGAACTAAAATATTTTCTATTGCAGATCAAGAAAATTTTGCTTCCTTTAGTGGAGATAGAAACCCTATTCATGTAAATCCAATTAAAGCTCGTAGAACAATTGCAGGTGAGTGTTTAGTTCATGGAATACATTCATTCCTATGGGCTTTGGAATTGTTTGTGATAAAGAATTTATATATTCACTCATTCTATAAAATTACTTTTAGGAGGCAACTGACTTTAAATCAGAAAACATGGTGTCTATGGGATGAAAATAAAAATCATATAATAGTTTCTAATGATTATGATGAAATACTTGTTTTAATAGAGTATGGAAATATTTTAGATCCATCTTCGAAATATAAAGGATTTCCACTAAATTACACTAAGAAACTATGTGAACCCCTTGATCAAGACGAAGAGTTTTTTAAAAGTAGGCCCACGATTGAAAGTATATATGGAGGAGAAATAGAATCTGGCTACAATCTTTTTCCTGCGCTCTACCAAAATATTGGGGAACATTTAATATATGAGATTTCAACACTTTCCAATATAGTAGGTATGCAAACACCTGGACTTAATTCATTATTTAAGTCTTGTCAGATTTCTATTAAATCTGAAAATAAACAGATTCCTAGATATCAAATAAAGGATTTTCATCTTATTTTTAGATTATTAAAGATTGAATATATCGGAAAAAACTTGTGTGCCAAAATAGAAGCATTTTCTACCCCTAAGTCTCCTTCTTCGATAATTACTAAGAATATAAAAACGAGATTAAATGGTCTTAATAGTTACAAGGGAAGAAACGTTTTAATAATTGGAGGAAGTAGAGGTATTGGTTCTTTTGTTGCTAAGGTAATTGGATTATTGGGCGGCACAGTAACTATTACCTATTTAAAGGGGAGAAAAGATGCTTCTCTTGTTTGCCAAGATATAAATACTAATCTTTCATCTTCAGTATCTAAATATTGTAGATTGGATGTCACAGATCAAAATTATTCAAGTCTTTTTGAGAATAATTATAGTGATCTATTTTATTTTCCTACAACTAAAATAGAAGAATCAAGATCTTTTAATCAAGAAAAATACTTAAATTTTAAAAATATCTATTGTGATAGTTTTAAAAATATAGCAATAGAATTTATCAACAATGGTGGCGTTAAAATATTTTACCCATCTTCTGTTTATGTCAATCAAAATATTAAAGGTTTTAATGAATATATAAAGGCAAAGAAAGATGGCGAATTTATTTGTTCTGAAATCAGCAGGATATTATCTGTCAAGGTATTAGTGGAAAGACTTGATAGGGTAAAAACAGATCAAACATTAACTCTTATTCCAGCTAAGTTACTGGACCCTTATGATGTTGCAATTGATATTGTCTTCAAAATGATTTAAACATATCAAAATATCACTCGCGATTAGGATTATTTACTTTTAGCCATTCATCTCTATTTAATACAGCAATAACCTCATCTACATAATTTCCACTTACTGGGTCATAAGCCGCATTAGGTATAACTCCAACTTCAACAAATTTAAATAGTTTGTGCATTAATACAGTTGCTTTGTTTCCTGCTAGAAAAGTACTTTTTATAATTCTTAGATTCAGCCTTAAGAAAATAATTTTAAGAAGTAAGGAAAAAGATTCTGTAATGTATAGACCATTCTGAAAATCCTTATTCCCAATAACTATTGCTATTCCGCAGCTACGATTTATCCAGTTTATAGAACTTAGATTGCAGACTCCTATATGGATATCTTTTTTTTTGTCAATTATTGAAAGAACAATCCGATTAGATCCTGCGCTATTTACATTTGATTTAAAGAACTCCAATTGACTTTCTTTGCTGTTGGGGAATTGCCTCCCCAGCCATCTTGTTAGCTCCTCATCGCTAAACCATTCATGCCAAGGTCCCTCTACATCCTCTAAAGTAGGTTGCCTAAGGTAAACAAGATCGCCTACAACGTAGGGGTTATACATTGAAAATTTGGTACATATTGTTCTTTTGCTTAATATTATATCCTTAGTTTGTTCAATTATGTGAGAATGTTCACAGTTAAATAAAAGCTATATTTTTATATCAACTTAATACTTTGCATATATCCTTCACATTCTTAATGCTAGTAATTTGTTTGTCAGTAAACTTAATTGAAAATCTTTCTTCTATAGCTAAGATCAATTCCATATGTTTAAATGAATCCCAATTAGGAAAATCATCTGGACTGCTATTAATTCCGATTTCTTTAGCCTCTACATTTATCACTGATGCGATTAACATGAATACCTCTTTATCAACCATAACGACAACATAATAAGATTACTCTTTATTGTATAACTTAAGAAATACTGAGTCAATAAAACTTGACTATTATATTTATATACTATTTATTGATAGTCCATTGTAACACTTAAGAAGTTACTTGTTGAATGATCTTCTAAAGAAGATATTTTAATACTATAAAAAGTTCCATTGCTGCCTTCTCTATCATCTTCTTGAGTGAATCTATGATCGAGGTAGAAATTCTTTACTTGACTATTCTTTGCGGAGGCTAGGTATTCCCCATATATCTTTTGAACTCCAAAATCCTTTAGCAAACTAATAATTCTATTTAAGAATACTGTCTCGACTCCACGTCCCAATATACGACATGACATAAGGAATGTATCTATTATAGCAATAGATACATTAACTTTAATGATTGCACATGCAACCATACCGTGAGCACCATATTTATCTTTAAGTGTTAACCAAAGGACAATATATGATGAGTCCTCTATCAAGTATTGTATTTGCTTTTCGGTGTATCTTCGAGAGGTTAAATTAAATTGATTTGTACGCTTCGTAAGTTGGGATATACGTTTTTTAGATTCATTATCGGCTTTCCCAATATTAATACACATCTCGAGTGACTTAAGATATTTATTAATATTTGGTGTTTGCTCAATTTCTTTATTAACTAATATATTGCTTGTTATTATTGAAGACCTAATCTTATCATCTTCTGTAATTATATGTTGAGATAGACTGTTTAAAGCTCTAAGTTTCCAAATATTAGTGCTAGTATTACATGTCTCCAAATGTAAGACTTCAACTTCTGGAATCTCAGCCTTTACAAGGTCAATCTCGGCAGGATTATCGTCAATAAAGATCAATGAATCAGTGCTAATATTTAACTCATTAGAAATTTTTCTTATATTAATAGGTTTATCTGACCAGTTGATCTTTGATGATGATATATGCTTACGCTTTAACACCATAGATGGATGGTTATCAAAAACTTCCCATACATCCTTTTCATTATTTTTACTACATAATGCTAAAAGAAAACCCCTGCTATGTAGACAAACAAGTTCCTTTTGAAAGTAATAATATGAGCAACCTTCACCACTTTCACTTAAAGAAATACCATCAATACCATCTTCACCTATAATCCCTCCCCAAAGAGTATTATCGCAATCAAGAATAATACACTTTTTTGTGTTGCCAGTTAAAGACTTAATAAATTTAAAATCCTCAGAAGCTATCTCAGCACAAGCTTGTATTGTATAGGGAGCACTAGAAGAGAGCCAAAACCTTGAATCATAGAAATTATTTGTACCTAATCTTAGTAAACAACTATTCATATTGACAATATAAGCGTCGGTATTAGAGGCAATCTCTTCTCTCAAACTTCGATTGACCTTGCTAATAAATGATGTTGATCCGTAGCTACATTGATAATCATATATACCTAAACTTGGGTAAGGTTGTGATTCAAAAGAATGCCATAATATAGGAGCTTCTGACTTCTTACGTATTGCTTTAATTACGTCAGAAAAGAAAACTTTAAGTTTTTTATCTTCTTCTATTAAATCATTTCTTTTAATATCTTGATTAAGGAAATCTATTTTTGGGAAAAGAGTATTAATTGGAGAAAAAATAAGTATGAAATCATACTTTAGTTTAAATAAATTATTATCATCTCTTACTGCATCCTGATATAGAGTTCCATAACTTCCAAAGTTTATATTTGCATTGTATCCAAGCTTAAAAGCATAATACTTTAAATAAGAGGATATTGGTTCAATTATTATTGTGCGAAGTATCAGGATATTCATCAAAGGAAGTTTGGCAATATCAGCATCCCTTAGTTCTTCTTGAATCTCCCCTAGTTTCGGAGAGTCAGGTTGTGAATAAAACATTTTCTAATTTTACGAAATTAAGCATTCGTGTAATTTATTTTATATTAGAGTATTAAAAATTTTGTAAAGGATTGACTGCTGGATCAATTCAATCGTAACAAATTGAACTTTCTTTGCTTCGAAGAAATTCACTACTATTATCATTATTTTAATCAACCTATAAATTTAGATTTGTCTTACCAAATCGACCTACCTCCATCCATTATAAGGTTGTGACCATTCATATACGAAGATGCCTCAGAACATAGGAATTGGATGGCAGACTTATATTCTTCTTTTTTTGCCATTCTTCCTAAAGGAATAAGTGTTGATAGTTTTACAACAAAATCGTCAGGTTGACTTGTGTATATACCTCCAGGAGAAAGCGAATTGCATCTAATATTAGATCCAAGCCAATATGTTGCTAGATACTTTGTCATCCCAATTAGACCTGATTTGATAACAGAATAAGTTATGGGTTTAACAGGCTGATAGTCATCTTTAACTCCCTCTTGCATGTATATCCTTTGGTCAGGTGAAATAACAGAAAGATCAGATGCAATATTTAGAATACAACCACCATTTTTACGTTTTGCCATTTCAGTTCCAAATTTTTTACTGCAAAGAAATGCACCTGTTAATCCTACAGCTATTTCCCTATTCCATTCGTCAATCGAGAAGTCTTCTAATCTTGATGAGGATTTAAGGTTAGATTCTTTATCTATTTTAGGGTTTATTGCAGCATTATTTATCAGTATATTGATTGGTAAATTATCACTTAGTAGATTTATATTAACATTTTGGATAGATTCCTCGCATGTCACATCCATAATATAAGAATACAAAGAGGATGAAGGAAATTGCTTTAAGAGTAAATCCTTTGCCTTATTTAAATTTACTAAGTCTACATCTGTTAGAACTACATTTGCTCCACAATCTAGTAATGCAGATGCGTGTTGGACTCCAAGCAATCCAGAGGAACCTGTTATTAAAGCTGTTTTCCCTTTAAGGTTGAAATTATTAGTATTCATCTAATTAATCTCAATAATTTTTTGAATTAACTCTAGACCAAGGATATCTTTGTGAAATTTAATTGATTCAGAAAGATCTTTTGTGATAATCCCAGTTTGTCTATAGCCCCATACTTGGTGCGACATTGTTTGACCCTTTAGTTATGATATATTATAATATATTATTCTTAATATTATTTGAGAAAATCATTTCTAATTTTGCGTAAGATGTCTTAAAAAAACAAATAATTAGTTTTATTTTTTGATCTTTTATTAATGTTCCTATAAGTGTGCGAGAAGCAAAGAAACACTAGAATTGATTTATTGGACTGTCAACAAGATCTATAGCTCATGAAAGAAAAAACATCTATTTTCATTCCAGCGAGAATGATGAGCAGCCGTTTCCCAGGAAAGCCTTTGGCACCTATTGATGGGATACCCATGGTGGTGTACTGTGCAAAAAATGCTATAGAGACTGGAGTTGAAGTATATGTTTGTACGGACTCAAATGAAATAAAAACTGTATGTGAACTATATGGCGTAAATGCCATTCTAACTCCAGAGTGTGAGACAGGTACAGATAGAATCGCTATTGCAGCTGATAATCTTGAAACTGACTATATTATTAACTTACAGGGAGATGAACCTCTAGTAGATGTAGCATCATTAAATAAAATGATATCAATGCTTCCTTCTCTTGCAGAGAGAGATACTATTATTACCGGTGTTGCAGCCATAAACTCAGAAGAAGCATTTGATCCAAATAATGTTAAATGTGCTCTAATAAAAAACTCATCAAAGATACAATATTTTTCAAGAAAGCCTCTTTTAAATAGCATTAAGGGGAAGGGAAAACCATCTTATTACAAACAAGTTGGGGTTTATGGAATGCCTTATAAGACCTTAAAGAAATTTTCACTTATTCCTAAAGGTGAACTAGAAGAAGCCGAAAGAGTCGAGCTTCTTAGATGGTTGGAAAATGGCCTAGATATTTTCGCTTGTCTAATTGAAAATAAAACAATCTCAGTCGACACTCCTAATGATCTGGTTGAGGTTATTTCTTATTTAAAAACTAAAAATAATGTCAATACTTAAATGAAAAAGATTACTGGAGTCCTATTTGACTTTGACGGAGTTCTAATCGATTCATTACCCGTAATGGAAAAAGCATGGTTTTCAATTCAGGAAAATTATGCTGTATATCCAGGATTTGAGAAATATAAACAGCATATAGGAATTCCATTTCGATCAATACTTAGGAAGCTAGAAATAGATTCAAACTTACATCAATCAATTGAAAATCATTATTCACGTATAGCAAGTGAAAACAAAGATTTAATTACATTAAACCCCTATGTAAGGAAGCTATTGCGCTGGTTAAAAGATAAATCGATACCTACTGGAATCGTTACTTCTAAAGATAAGTGCAGAACTTTGGAATTAATTGAATTTTTCCAGTTGGATGTAAAAGCTGTAGTTACGCCTGAGCTTACACCTCGAGGCAAGCCATACCCAGAACCCATTCAATACGCAGCAAAAGAATTGTCATTAGAAATTAACAAGATTGTTTTTGTAGGAGATATGTTTTCAGATATGCAATGTGCTATGAAGGCTAATTGCTACTATTTGCATTATTTAAATGGATACCAGATAGGAAGTGAAAATATATATGGTGGAGTCATAAATTCCTTGACTGAGGTTATTGAATATATAACTTATTTCTAATCAGAGCTATAGAGTCAAGTTCTTAGATTCTTAATTGACTCTGATTAACTTCTCATCTTAAGTATCTAAGTAATTTAATATAACTAGAACTAAAATAGATTCAACAAGAAAGACTATATTCTTTGTAATCATATATCTGAAAATGGATTAATATCTGTTAAATGCTTTCCAAAAAGATAACTCTTAATATCACCATTTATTAAACAAAAGCTATAAAGCAGTAGTGAATTTTATATTTTGGCTTATGTAGATGATGCAACGAATGTAAGATACCTATCAATAAAAACAAGAAAATGATTTGGATATATTATTTTAATTGAGCTTAATTCCACTTATATATTTCTTGATTCCATCAATTCCTAGAAGGTCTATCTATATAACTCTTAAATAATATTCATCTAAAGCAGGGTATTCAGAGAATTATTCAACAGTAGTAAAATACTTTACTACTCAAAATTAGATAATTATTAGAACCTTAATTCGAGCTAATTCTCAGCCATTGCTTAATAATACTATCTTATTAAGCAATGGCTGAGACTTTCAAATATTAAAAGGATCCAAATAACATATAATAATCTCGACATATAACTATTAAAAAGTGCTAGATTAATTAAATGAAAAAGATTTCGCTTCCATCTGAGTGGTATGAATATACAAAATTTACCGACTCTGTTTTAAAGAGCTCAGAATCTAATAAATATACATTAAGTCACTATTTCCTACATCCGAGTAGGCCCCTTGATAGAACACTAAAAGTCTTGAAAGATCTTAAATTAGTCTCATTAAGAAAAAGAGTATTACTTCGCTTCAGGTTTTATGTTTGTTTATTTAATTGCATTAAAGACGTACTCTCAAGCATAAAGATATATAAGCAATATTTATTTAAACATAAAACTAATCTTTTTAAGGATCAATTTGATATTCTGATAGTTAGCCACTTGAATAATAAAATACAGTTAAAGGATGATATTGACCATTATTATGGAAATTTAATCAATCTTATTTGCTCTAGTAAGAAATCAGTTTTACATATTTTTATTCCTCATGGATATTATTCATTATCAGATATAAAAAAATACTTATCAATACAAAGAGAATATAAGAGTTATATATTGATGGATCAACTTGTTAATTTAAAGGATAAATTTAAAAGCATTATAAGCTTACTTAAGGAGAGGAGTAGATTACTATCCCTTTCACAAGAAACATCAGGATATATAAGTAATCTTTATTTGTATACAGCTGAGACATTTCTCTCTTACTGTAATTACACGAATATTATTTCTGGTATTCAGATATCAGAATTAGTCTATAAAACAAACTGTAACATGTTATTAACGACTTATGAAGGTCATTCTTGGGAACGTTTTTACTATTGCAGCGCAAAAGAGGCTCGAAGAGAAATTAGATGTTATGGCTTTCAGCATACATTAATTTTTAAACATCAACATTCATTAATGAGACATCTAAAGGCTGAATGGGACCCAGACTATATCTTAACTACTGGAACTAAAATCTCTGATGATTTAGAGATTAAATTTGATGATAATATAATCATCAAGACAATTGGATCTCCAAAAGTTAAGACTGACAATTCTAAATCAGCAGCTCTAAATACTACTAATACATTTCTATTCCTTCCTTCTGGGGAAGAAGAAGAAGCGATATACTTCTTTGAATTTGCTTATAATTTTGCGAAAATGTACCCTAATTCGGATGTAATCATAAGATTTCATCCTTTAATGAGGGATAAATTTCTAAATAAAAGATTTATGCATTTAAGTAATTTTAAGTTAAGCAATAGTCATATCTCTAGAGACTGTAGTAAATCACGATGGGCAATATACTGTGGAAGTACAGCCATATTCGAAGCTTTACAAGAGGGATGTATACCAATACGCTTACTTTGTGGAATTAGTAATGATCTTTCAGACCCATTATGGCAAATAAGATCTAGATTAATAAAAAGTGTCTCTTCTTATAAGGATTTAGGAAGCATCATGAACACATATAAATATGATCGGTTAAATGAAATAAGTATTAATGAAATGTATAATAAACTACTATTAGAAATCAATCGTATAAGACAGCCATTGAGTGAAATTACAGTTAAATCACTTATGAAATAAAGGTACATTCTCTTTTATCAGCATTTATTCGTAGTTTACCCAATATATTTTCAAATATATCCTCTCAATGGTTTAAAATACAGGATAATAATTCTACATATGTAATAATTCTAATCAAATTTATTTATTAGCTTAGATCTCCAAATTCAACTGCAAATTCCTTAAAGATAAAATCTAAATATAATAAATGCTATCTCTAGATTAAATTCTCTGTGATAGGTACTTCATTCTTAGAGTTTATTTACAGTTAGAATTCAATTAGAAAGTAATACTTTAGTAAAAGTAGAATCGTATTGGGCTCTCTTCTGAAATCTGATAAATTTTATCCCAAAAGGTATATAGAGATAATTCCTAATAATACTTTAAGTCTTTAAAAATCTCAGATTCAATTATACTTATGTAAGACAGATATAAAATAAATGATAAAATACCTCTAGAATGAAATGTTTTATGATGAATAACAATAAGCATACCAAATAGTCTACACATTAAGATAATTAATCTTGATATATAGTATTAGCAAATAAATCTAATTTCCATGGCTCTTCAATTCTTAAACTCTTTTTATATTTAAAGCTTTTTAGTATATTAAAAACAGCAGTATAATAATTAATTGAATTCTTCATTCTCTCTACTCTTGAAATACTTCTCGTTCTTGCATGATATCGATCATTGGAAATATTAAAATCTTCTTGGTAAATATTTGGTATCTTGAAATCTAAAAAGTAATTACCTTTATTTCTATAATTCATCTTAGAAGTTGTGACTTCTTTATTTGAGAAACGAAAATGGAAATCCATCCTTTCACATGTAGAATTACCTTGATGCAACAGGCCAGGAGCAAAAAATAGTACTGAGCCTGCCTTGCCTCTAATCTCAGAATAAAATTTGTCAGGTAGACGCAGTGGGAGTGGCGGTGTTGGATAGTATTTATTTAAGGAATCAATATTACTACTTGATAAATCTAGGTTTGGCTTTACTATTCTAAATCCTTCTTGATCTTGCAAGTATAATCCTACTTGAATTATATCTATGTTAGGGATATCTCCGTCCCAGTCATCAAAATCAAAGTGCCAATCTCCACGATACTTATATTTCTCCATTGTAAATAGTCGTGCTAATTGAAGGTATGTATCATCCCAATTTAAAAGTTCTTTAATTGCTTTACCAAGTTCTAGCCTAAGAAAAAATTCTTTCACTACATCATTTATAATAAGTTTATTAAAAGGAGATTCTATTGCTGCTTGATTAGCATTTGAAATATGAGGGTAGTAGCATCTTGTTAAAGCAAAATTATTTTTGTAGGCTTTCTTCTTTAGACTCTGAACCCCTAATTTATATTTATTAATTTCACTATTACTAAATGGCATCTTAACCATGGTCCAGCCATTTTTATGTAATTCCTTTTTATTCTCTTTGGTGATTTCCATTTTTTCTACTTTAATTGCAGCAGATTAATTCTCTTATATTAATTAGTAAAATGTCTTTTTTCTACTTTATACCAATTTTGCCGAACTCTGTTCTTGCAATCAACACATTGAAATTCAACCAAAATTTAATTAAATGAGAAGTCTTACGCATTACTAAAGCTTACGTAGCATCGTACGTAACGAGAGAGCTCTGGCAAGGAATTTATCTCAAATAAATCTGAAGCGATTTTACGATTAAAAAAAACTAAATCTTATTACTGTAACTGCATTAGAAAGTTCATTAAACACGAATTAACTCTAAGTCACGGTTTTTTCATCCTAGACTCATTTAATGAAGAGCTGAAGGCCTTGCTACAAGGCTTTGGGGATATGACCTTTTATGAACTCTGCCCTACCTGTCATCAAGTTTGAGAATTCTCCTGTAAATTCATTGTTTTATGCTTTTCTTAGAAATTGGTATTGGGGCAAATACAATAAATTTTTAAAAAGTTAGATAAGAAAAGTATAATAAAGCTTAAGCTACTATCTGAGATGTAACCAGAAGAGGTATTGACAGTAGATGTACTACCTAGAAATTGAAAAGAAAAGAAAGATAGAAATGGATTATCTAAATGAATATCAGGATACGAAAGTTTATAATTTAGTATTATAATCTACATTATATTCCTTACCTAACCTCTCTATAAGATTTATTAAATGACTTTCTTATTAAAAGTTGAGGTAGGCCCTAAGATTGGTATAGGGCATTTAAAGAGGGTCGAGGCTATTCAGAGTTGTTTTAATAAAAGAGGTATTGACTCATATATATCATGTAATTCGGCTAAAGCTGTTTCTACGGAATTTAATGAATCTATTATTGAAGCAAGTACTGAGTCTTCTTATGAAAATGAGATTATTAAAAGTAGTATAAAGTTTGACCACGTAGTAATTGATCTCTCTCATAAAGGATCAATAGATCATCCTTATAAAATAATTAGTTACTGTAATTATCTTGTTAATTCAAATATCTCTTACTCTATAATTGATGGTTTAGGAGATGACCGGTTAAGTAAATTCATGTGTTTTCCAAAATGTGAGAATTACTTCATTCCATATATAGGTTCTGAAGTTTTAGATTTAACTATGTTTAATTTTAAAAATATATATGCTGGTTCTTCTTACGCCCCAGTCAATACCTCTATTAATAGTCTTAAAGAGAAGAAAATCATTAACGCATTACCAGAAAATATTCTTGTTACCTGTGGGGGCTCAGATCCTCACCTTCTTACTGAAAAGATTTTGAAATTATTATTTAAATATTCAAGTAACCTTAATTATAACAAAATCAAAGTTGTAATTGGACCTTTTTACGATCATAGAATGATATCTGATATCCAATCTTTATACACATCTTTTAATGTAGAGTTTATTTCAGGTCTTACATCACTTAATGATCAGTATCTTTGGGCAGATCTAGTTATTACAACTATTGGAATGACACGTTATGAATGCCTTAGTTTTAATATTCCATTTATTTACTTTACTTATGGTGTTTCACCTAATTATGAACCACTACTTACCTTTAATTCAGTTTTAAAGTACTCTTACTTAGGAGACCTTTTTTTTAATACAGTTAATGTCCCTTCATTGTTGCAGTTTTTCACTTCAGAAGAAAAATTTAGACAATTATCAAGTAATTGTGAGAATGTAATTGATTTATTGGGAGCTCAGAGAATCTCTGAAGCACTAAGTAAATAAGAGTAAACAAATGTCTCAAGATCATTCCAGTTTCAAATTATCTAAACAAGTCATTGGAGAAGGAAACAGACCATATATTATTGCTGAAATTTCGGGAAACCACTTAGGAAGCTTTGATAGAGCAAAGAGGCTTATAGAAATAGCAAAATATTCTGGAGCAGATGCAGTTAAACTTCAGACTTTTAATCCAAGTACTATAACCTTACCAAATGATGACCCAAGGTTTAGACTTAAAAGTGGAGCTTGGGAAGGGCAAAATTTATATGAATTATATAAAAAAACGTATACTCCTTGGGAATGGCATAAGCCACTTTTCGATTATGCAAATGATTTAAATATTGATATTTTCAGTTCACCATTCGACTTCCAAGCAGTTGACTTACTTTCTGGCTTAAATGCCTTTGCTTATAAGGTTGCGTCTAACGAAGCTCATGACTGGCCTCTAATTCAAAGAATAATACAAGAACGTAAGCCAATAATAATCTCTACGGGGACTTCAACAAAGGCTGATTTTATTCGAACAATTGAATTTATGAGAAAACAAGGCTCTAATAATATTTGTATTTTGCATTGTATTAGTGCCTATCCAGCGAGATTATCTGAGATGAGTCTTAATACAATTAGCGACATTAAAAAACAGTTTGGTCTGCCAGTTGGTATCTCAGACCATAGTTTGGATATATATGCATCCTTAGCAAGTATATCGATGGGAGCTTCTGTTATAGAAAAACATATAACTATTTCCAGAGAAGATGATTCTCCAGATTCAAAGTTCTCTCTAGAACCTCATGAGTTAGAACAACTATGTACCTTATCTAAAGAAATATGGGAAGCAAGTAATGGAAAAATAGTTTATGGTGGCGATAGAGATCTTGAGAATGATTCAATTTTTACAAGACAACTATGGTCTAAATCATATATTAAGGCTAATGAAACTCTGAATTGGTCTAATGTACAAAGTATTAGAGCTCCTTCCTCAGAAAAAGGTATTTCAACAATGGATTTTGAGGACGTTATTAATAGGAGAATCAGAATAGATATAAAAGAAAATCAACCTCTTAAAAAGGATGACTTAATCAATTAATTTCTTACTTGTTCTTATATATATGAATTCTAAGGACTATAAAAAAATTGCAATCATGCAACCAACATTTATACCTTGGATAGGTTATTTTGGTTTAATAAAATACGTTGATTTATTTGTATTTCTAGATAACGTTCAATTTGATAAAAGGAGTTGGCAGCAGAGAAATAAAATAAAGACTCCCAAAGGGCTAGAATGGATAACAGTACCAGTTTTAACAAAAGGAAAATATTCACAGCTTCTTAAGGATGTAAGGATAGACTCTCACGCAAAGTTTGCAGAAAAAACTATCAAAACCATTACTTCTAATTATTCTAAATCAAGGTATTTTGATAATTACTCTGAAGAAATATTTGAACTTATAAAGATAAATGATATTAGACTCGTCGATTTAAATATTAATCTTATTAAATATATGAACAATATTTGGAATATTAATACTCCTATATTAAGAAGTAGCCAAGTTAAAATAATAGGAAAAAAAGATGAGTTACTGTTTAACCTTTGTAATGAATTGAATTGTAATACCTATGTATCTCCTTATGGGGCAGAAGCTTATTTACAGGATAGCAAGTACTTTGGAAATAAAAGTGACCAAATAGAATTAGTCTATTTTAAATATACTCACCCTTCCTGGAAACAATTATTTGGAGCCTTTTTAGATCATTCTTCAGCCCTTGATTTGTTATTCAATACAGGTGAAGAAGGGATCAATTATATCAATAAAGGATTAGATAAGTATTAAGTTCTATAGAAAAAATACTATTTTATTTTATTATCAAATTCTCTTAAATATAAAGTATTAGCTTGTTCATATAATCTTAATTAATAGTTCTTTTAATCTTCCTGATAAATCAATGATCTGTTTTTCGCAAATGCAAATATCAATTTGTTAGATGGTATAATATTAATTCACCTTTATGTTGCAAATGTGTTTAAAATAATAAAGTTAATATTACATAATCTTACCAAGAAATTTTGAAAAACTTAGCAGTTATTCAGGTTAGAACTGATTCGACTCGCCTGCCTGGTAAAGCAATGCTTCCATTATCAGGTATCCCTATGATTGGATATATGATAAATAGATTGAAATCCTCTCGATTAATCAATAAATTAATAGTGGCGACAACTTCATCAGTTAGTGATGACCAATTAAGCCTATATACTAATTCATTAGGAATTGATACTTACCGGGGCTCTGAAAATGATGTTTTAGCACGAGTGTATGCAGCTTCCAAGAAATATAATCCATTAACATTAATTAGGCTGACAGGAGACTGTCCTTTAATTGATGTAGGTATAGTAGACAATTTAATCGAAAAATACTATACCAGTAAAGCAGAATATAGTTGGGTACATGAATCATTTGCTGAAGGTTTAGATGCAGAGGCTATCTCTTTTAAAGCTCTAAGTTTATGTCTCAAAAATTCTATTTATAATTCCGAGAGAGAACATATAACTCAATATATTCATAATAATAAGGATAAATTTAAGATTGTTCCTCTGTTAAATTCAACTGACGATAGTAACATTAGAATAGTTGTTGATGAGCCAAGAGACTATGATTTAGTCTCAATTATCACTAAACACTTTGATAGAGAATTTAACTCTAAATATTATAGTTTTAAAGATATAAAAAGATATTTAAATGAAAATCCAGAACTTCTAGAAATAAATGCAAATATCATTCGAAATGAAGGCTTAAAAATATCAAAGGCTAATGATTTTAAAATCTAAGTAACCTTTAATATCTATTAAAGAAAAATTAAAAAACCTCTTTTTTATGATTAAATTCAACAAGTTTATGGTGATTCAAGACTTTTAAGTTTTCCAATACATTATTTAAATTCATATTTACTTTTTCTGATATCTCGAAAATATTATGTGAAGAATCACAATAAGTAAATACATTCTTCATTGCTATTACTGGATGTAGATCTTTGTGCATATTTGATATATTAGGGTATAGATTTCTTTTGCCAAGCTGAGGTTCACCTAGGACTTTTACTTTAGGGTAGATTCCTAATTCAAAGGAATTTATTATGCTCTTCATTACCTTGAATGAACCGATTAGGCCCTTTTCTGTTACAACATTAAAATCATCTTTATTGGTATGATACTCAGGGTATTTGCCAAATTTGCTTCTACAAAACGTGCATAAAGGTAGGTCTATTCCAGGTGCGCAATATTGTCTTTCATCAGATCCTCTATCAAGATAAGTATATTCTTTTACATTATCTAGATTCTTCAAGGATGCTCTTAAGGCTTGATCTGCAAGATTATTCCCTAATCTAGATTGCACATGAGAATAAGCCCTTTCGTCACCTACGCAAGTTAAATTATATCCACATAACATATTCTCTTTTAGATCAGTTAATCTTTTTGAAAGATAAGCGATTGATCCAATTGTTTCAGGAAGCAAAACAAATCTATAGCTGTAGTATCTATTTTTTAGGCCTTTGACATAGTTGATAAGCTCGTTCAGAAGAACAGGACCACTCAGTTCATTGTTTGCCATTGAGGGATGACAGAGATAGGAAGAAAAGAATATTTCTTGACTCGATTCCCCAGGCACTACAGCCTCTATAACCCATAACTCTCCAGATTTATGCTCTGAATCAATTAGAACTTTAAAATTTCCTTCTGGCAGATTAGATAATTGATCATGACTTAAACAAAAGCCCCAATTTTTCTCATAGTAAGAGGTTACATAAGGTATTGCTGTTGGTAGATCTGGAATACTGTGCAATTTGGACAATAACTCTTCTTTTTTGATGAAATCTTCTACAGCAACTGAATAACCGACTAAATGTAAATTATTCTTCTTGAATTCAGCAAACCTCTTTCCTGATTCATGCTCTATATAAGCATCTCTAACTATCCATTCTTCTGGAACTTCCCAATCAAAAACCTTATCTCCTGTATTGAACTTAATTGGCTTAAACTCAATATGTTCTTGAAGAAAATAATTGAAACTGCTTCTTATATCTGGACCCATTATTGATCTATTTTTCGGATATAAACTTTTCGCAAGTTTTACCATCCTTTCTCCAGAGGGAAAATCTTCATCGTTGCTTACTTGTAATTTGTTCATTTAATGTATTTTAGAAAAGGTTATTTTATAGTCATTATATATTTAGAATTTCCATTCATTATAATAAATGGCTTGCATCAAATAAAAGCATGATTATATTTAGTATATATCTTACAAGAAATCTAGCTCCTAGACAGTTCGTTTAAATTAAGTAATTTTTAGAAACCAAGGCCATTACTAGAAAAAACCAAAATCTTTTCACTTCAAAGCCTGATCTGGCTTTGTGGATATACCCTATTAACTCTTTTTGTCAAAAGACTACTTCAGCTGAAAAGGAATTATCTTTAGGTCTTCCTGCTCCTAAGGCTTCTCAATTTCTATTTTCTCGAGGTTATGTTCGTTATTCATTGTCTTGCATTTTTAATATTGATCCTTTAAGTATCCCGTTATCTGCGATGCCTGGCAAAGCCCCCTATCTAGAAGATGGATGGGGGCATATCAGCTTTAGTCATTGTGTCGATGCTCTTTTTATTGGTTGGTCAAAGTTCAAGTTAGGAGTTGATATAGAGAGAAAGGATAGGCTTATGAAAGCAAAGGAGCTTTCTGATCGTTACTTTACTAAGAAGGAAATTAAGTCGTTGATGTTTTTAGACTATGATTCAGTTAGAAGAAAAGTCTTAAAATATTTTGTTACAAAAGAAGCAGCAATTAAGTGGCAAAGGGGAAGTATAACAAGAGATATTACTCAATGGGAATGTGATTTGGGGCGTCAACTTACGTATCATAAAAAGAATCAAATTCAATTACATAGTACTACTTTAGGATATAATGATTGGTATTTATCTGTTGCTAGCAAGATAGAAACAAGTAATATTATTAGAATATGTAATTAATTACTAAATAATTTGATTCTTATTTAGTTTGATCTCTACATAAACTAAAGGGCATAGAATAGATAAATATATCTATAACTATAGTCTGATAATTTAATTTGAAATAATGACTTACCTTCTTATGATGGCTATAATTGAATAGGTAATTATTTTTTAAACTTAAGAGCAAAGAAGTTGATTATGAATTCTGGACAAACTCTTTGGATAAAAAGCAAGGAATTAATACCAGGAGGAAATAGTCTTATTTCAAAGAGACCAGATCTATTTGCGCCAAATTTGTGGCCAACTTACTATGATAAAGCAAAAGGTTATTTTATATGGGATTTAGAAAATAGAAAGTATGTAGATATGAGTATCATGGGGATAGGTACAAACACATTGGGATATGGCAATGAGAATATTGATGAAGCCGTCATTAGAGCTGTCAAGAATGGCAATATGTGTAGTTTAAATTGTCCTGAAGAAGTACAATTAGCCGAGAAATTGATAGAAATCCACCCCTGGGCTGGAATGGCTAGATTTGCTCGTGGTGGAGGTGAAGCGAACGCTATATCAATTAGAATAGCTAGGGCATTTAGTAAAAGAGAGAAGGTAGCATTCTGCGGATATCATGGTTGGCATGATTGGTATATGGCAGCAGGGAAAAAAGAAAGTGCATTGGCAAATCATTTATTTAAAGATATTAAAACAGAAGGTATTCCAGATTCTCTAAAAGGAACATCTATTCCATTTGAATGGAACAATCTTTCTAGTTTGAATAAAGTTCTTGAAGAGAATAAAGGTGAAATAGGGACAATAAAGATGGAGGTTACTAGAAATATCTTGCCTTCTTTTGAATTCCTGTCTTCAGTTAGAAAATTATGTGATGAGCAAGGTATAGTTTTAATATTTGATGAATGCACCTCTGGATTTAGAGAAACATATGGAGGAATACATCTCAAATACAATGTATTTCCAGATATAGCTGTATTTGGTAAGGCGCTAGGCAATGGTTATGCTATTTCAGCAGTATTAGGTAGGAAAGACATTATGAAGTCAGCTAAAGATAGCTTTATTAGCAGTACCTTCTGGACTGAGCGAATTGGTTATGTTGCTGCGTTGGAAACACTTAGGGAAATGGAAAGGATAAAGTCTTGGGAAAGAATAACTGAGTTGGGAACTTCTGTTCAAAGAAGATGGGAATCTTTAGCAAAAAGAAATAAGGTGAAAATAGAAGTTGGAGTATTACCTCCTATAGCAACATTCAACTTTATTTCAAAGAATGCAATAGAATATAAAACTTATATGACGCGTGAATTTCTTAAAATTGGTTATCTAGCAAGTAATCTTTTTTTCGTCAGTACAGCTCATATGTCCCTAGATTTTAATGAGTATTTCGAAAAGATTGATGAAATATTTAAGGCTATTTATGCTAGAGAGGTTGGTGAAATAAAAGAACCTTTAGTACCAGAGAACGAACTCTGTGGAAGTAGTTTTCAAAGACTAAATTAATTTCATATAAATATGCCTGCAATCTTATATGATCATTAAGTTGTAAAATTAATTTAGAAGTAAACATTATTTACCAATTATTTTGAACAATTTAATGAGTTATTTCACATTGTTCTCATGCTAGATTACTATTTAATATATCCTACTCTAATTCATGGTTCAAGAAATAATTGAAAGTAAATATTTAGAAAGGTTTTCTCTTGGAACAGCCTCTTTTGGAAATAAATATGGGATATGTAATGATCAGGATTATGTCGATCAAGAAAAAGCAACTCAGATAGTTAAATATTTTATAATTAATGGAGGTTATCAATTTGATACATCATGCGGATATGGTGATTCCGAAGATATCCTTTCACGTGCAATTGGAGGCATGTACGATGGAAATATGGAGATAACTAGTAAGTTTGTAGTTACTGATTCGCATAATTTGGATTTAATAATATATCAAATAGATCAAAGCTTTAATCTCTTTGGAGATAGTCTAAATACTATTTTATGCCACACTCCAGATCTATTGAAAAGAAATTTAGAAGATATCACAATAGAAGCATTTAAATATATAAAAGAGAGTTATAGGATAAGAACCGGTATTTCTATTTACAATATAGAGGAAATAATAAATATTAGTAATAATTTAAAGTCCAGAATAGATTGCATCCAAGCCCCTTGTAATATATTTGATGATACTGCCCAAAGAGTTAAGAAAAGTTCATTTATTGGCAATCATACTAATGTAATTGCTAGATCAATATATTTACAAGGCTTTTTAATCTCAGAAGTATGTTTACTTAGAAAGTATATAACTCAATATGCCCGATTTGTTAAAATTTCTGAGGATTTAAATATGGGTAAAGTCGAGACTTGCTTAAGATACATTATGTCTATTAAGGAATTAGATGGTTATATTGTTGGTATTAACAAATTATCTCATCTTAAAGAACTTGTTAACTTAATAAAATATATTGAACTAAATAATAAACAATTTGTTCTAAGTATGGTTAAAGATAATAATGATCCAAGTTTTATTGATCCAAGAAGATGGTAATACGAATTATAATTTTATCATATTAAATCTTGATGATTTTCATATCAATTAAGTTTATTTTCCTCTAAGCCCTTTTCAAGTATTTTGATGATCTTATCTTGATCTATAAAGT
Organism: Prochlorococcus sp. MIT 1223; assembly: GCF_034092465.1. NCBI lineage: Bacteria > Bacillati > Cyanobacteriota > Cyanophyceae > Synechococcales > Prochlorococcaceae > Prochlorococcus > Prochlorococcus sp. MIT 1223. The sequence continues at coordinate 645,589 of NZ_CP139303.1, read as the reverse complement.
CTAATGAAGGGTAAAGAGGTAAACTAAATGCTGTTGTTCCATATAATTCTGCATTTGGATAATCTCCCTTCTTAAAGCCCAAATTTAGGTAATAAGGGTGAAGATGAATTGGCCAATAATGTAGTTGAACAAATACTCCTTGTTTTCTCATAAATTCAAACATAGACAGATGCTGCTGCTGGGTTGAGTTCTTTAAACGTATAATTGCCAGGTGATAGGAGCTATAGCAGTCTTTTGGTTGAGATAGGAAGGCAATATTCTTATATTTGGACGCCCAGTCCCTATATCTTCGCATTAAACTATGCCTTTTATTTACAAATTCCTCTAGTTTATTAAGTTGACTAATACCTAGGCTTGCTTGTATCTCATTGAAACGATAATTAAACCCTAATTCTTGCTGCTCGTAATACCAAGGCCCTGGTGATTTAAGTATAAATTCCTTTTGATCTCTAACAATTCCATGACCTCTTAATTTTTCCATTTTTTTATTTAGCCTTTGATCATTGGTTAAGGCCATTCCTCCTTCTAGAGTTGTTATTATCTTTACCGGATGAAAACTGAATACACTAATATCACTATATTTACAACATCCAATAGGTTCTTCTAAATAAGAACCACCTATTGCATGGCTAGCATCTTCAATAACTTTAAATCCATATTTATGAGATAACTCCCTAATCTTTTTCATGTCACAACTTGTCCCTGCTAGATGTACTGGAACGACAATATGTGGAAGTTTGCCTATCTTTTCTGCTTTTTCAAGTTTTTCCTCAAGTAAGAGAGTATCAATTAGTGCGGTAGAAGTTTCAATATCTACAAAATCTATTTTTGCCCCACAGAAAATACCACAATTTGCCGATGATAAGAAGCTAATAGAAGAAGTCCATAGGCGTTGCCCTTTTTTTAGGCCAAGAGCCAAGCAGGCTAAATGCAATGCACTAGTAGCACTATTTGTAGCAGTCGCGTAATTAGCTTTTACTTTTTTAGCAATTTTATTCTCGAATTCTACGAGAAGTGGACCCTGTGTTACATTTTCGCCTCTAAGAGCATTAACAACTGCTTGAATGTCATCTTCTGATATGCATTGCTGCCCATATTTGTAATTATAAATATCATTATTTTCTCGAGAAAGTAATGATATTTGCTCTTTAATTTTTCCCAACGATTTTTTTAATTTAGATTTAGCTTTTTGATTTGAAAGTGCCATTCCTAAAGGCCGCTTAGTTAGATCACTTCTTTGACTTAGACTTCCTTTCTCTAGAAGCTCTTTATTTAAACCAAATATGTCAGATATATATTCTCCGAATTGATATTTTGTAATTGTATCATCTGAAGAGATATTATATATACCATAAGCCTCTTTTTCAATAAGCTCATGAGCATATTTCGCTAAAAGCGAACCTAGAACTGGTGTAAAATAAACATCATTAAATAATGTTATCTTTGTTTGATTCCTAAGAGAGTTGATTATCCAATCGCTAAATGAATTTCTATATACTGGACCAAAACCAAAAAAATTAGTTCTACATATTAATGCATTGGGATAAGTAGAAAGTGTTTCACATTCACCAGCATACTTTGATTTTGCATAGTTATTTAATAGTAAAGGTCTATCTTCTTCAGTATATAATCTATTCTCATTACCAAATAGATGATCTGTTGAAATATGAATTAGCTTGGAAGATGATTGCTTGCAAGATAATGCAATGTTTCTTGCGTAGTCTCGGTTAATCTTATATGCGAGCTCAAAGTTCTGTTGACATATTTCGATATTAGTTAAACTTGCTAAATTTACTACAATATCAATTTCATTTATATTTAAATAGTTTGTGATTTCATCTATGCATTCTATATTTAATCTTGTTAAATTTTTCTCAGGAGCATTAGGTGTCTTTCTTTTGTTATAGGCTAATTTGAAATCATATTTGTATGATAAAGACTCATACCATAGTTTACCAAGTAATCCAGATGAACCGATAATTAATACTTTTTGTTTTATCATAATAGGTTCATCTTAATTGAATATTATTTTTCTTTATCCATTTAGTAAGACTTTCAACTGACATCCAGTCAAGATTCTTATCACTAACGTAGTTAAAATCTTCTACAACTTTAGTTCCACCCTTAATCCTCTCAGGGTCTTTATGCCAGTTATGTATCATAGGTAGGATTTTATAATAACTAGAATATTCATATGTATGAGGAGCATCCTCTTTCCCAATCATTTGCTCGTGCAGCTTTTCCCCTGGCCTAATACCTATTATTTTTAATTTTGCATTTGGCGATATAGCTTTTGCAATATCACAAATATTCATTGAGGGAATTTTCTTTACGTATATTTCTCCCCCAGCCATATCATCAAAGGCTTTCCAAACAAGACTCACTCCTTCTTCTAGGGTTATCATAAATCTTGTCATTCTTTTATCTGTTATAGGGAGTGTTCCAGAACTTGATTCTTTTATGAAGAAAGGGATTACAGAACCTCTTGATCCCATTACATTTCCATACCTGACAACGGCTGCTCTTGTTGAGTGACCGGTTTCATAGGAATTTGACGCTACAAATAATTTGTCTGAAGCCAATTTGGTCGCTCCATATAGATTTATTGGATTACTTGCTTTATCTGTAGATAAAGCAACAACCTTCTTAACTTTTTCTTCGATGGAGGCTTCAATTACGTTCGCTGCTCCATTAATGTTAGTTTTTATACATTCAATTGGGTTATATTCAGCTGTGGGAACTATTTTAGTAGCAGCTGCATGCACAACAAGGTCGATGCCTTTAAGACATGAGCGTAATCTATCTTTATCTCTTACATCTCCAATCCGAAACTGTACTCTCTCATCATCTTTAAACATCTGAGACATTTCCCATTGCTTCATTTCGTCTCTTGAATAAATGATTATTTTTTTAGGGTTGTACCTCGCGAGTGTTAAAGGCACAAATGCATTACCAAATGAACCAGTTCCACCAGTAATTAAAATTGTTGACTGATTATCCATAAAATTTTATTCTCCGAGCTTAATCAGCTAATGATATAAAGAAAATAATGCCATCATTTAGTATAATTTCTTGCAATGTCAATGACTCAGTCATTAAGAATTCCACCTGTACCAAACTTAACTTTATCATATTCTCATCTTTAAGGACAGATCAGTGCCCATAGTAATTGAGATATACCTTTAAGTTAATGTATATATGTATTAGAGTATTAAAATTATTTATTCTAGTTACTAGAAAGAAATAGTAAATTTACGAATAAGTCAAACTTAATTTGAAATGAATAATACAGTAGTCAAAATTAATATAATACTTATTAATGTTATCTTGAAAAGATATATCTGAGTATGCTTTAAATATTTATCATTGACTACCTAGAAGAATTATCTTAACGTGAAATATAGGCTTAAAACTTCGTATGTCTTCCGATTCAAAATGGTTGGAATATCCATTTCCGTTTAAAGTTATTGATAATTTTCTACCAGTAGACCAATTCAAGGAATTAGTATCTGAATTAGATCAGTCTAATAATATGGAAATGTGTAGCTTTAAAACCCCTTTAGAATCTAAGACTATATATAAAGATCTTCAAGGGAAGTCTGTCTCAAATGAACTAGTATCTATAATGTCCTCAAAAAAAATAAAGGACTTATTATCTGAGCAAATAGGTGGCTGTAATATATTGAGTATGGGTGAAACTAATGGTAATTCTGGATATTCTCCTTTTCATATTACTAATAATAATGGATATTTAGGAACACATGTAGACCATTCTTTTATCAAGGGTGGAAGTTATAGGCATATCGCAAATGCAATTTTTTATGCAAGTAGTAAATGGGATAAATCTTGGGGAGGTCACACAATACTCTTTTCTAATAATGGTCTTATTCAAAAAGTGTTAATTGATCCTATCCCTAATAGAATGATACTATTTATCCATACAGCAAATTCATTTCATGGGGTTAAAAGATACTACTCTAATTCGGGCATAAAAAGAAGAACCTTTTATCATGATTACTATGTTCTAGATTCAGATATAAATTTCGCAATGAAAAATATAAACTCAGGTAGAAGAGTAAAATTAATTCATTCTCGACACGGAACAACATTTATCCCCTTTATCCCTTTCGGATTGAATTCTATCGAAATAAGTAAAACATTTAATTTGGGCAACTTAAAGTATATTCGTGTATATATTATATATTTAATTCAGCTTTTAATTGTTAGACATTTACAATCTCTTAAGAATAAAATTTATAATTTTATATAGTTTTATGATATAAGATTACATTTAATAAATATAAAACTAATTCAATCCTTAAAGTTAAAATAACCTATCAAATTACATAAGCAATCTATGGATTTATTTATAAAGAAATTAAATAAAATAGATATATAGGCCAATAGAAATGGTAATATTGGATTTCTTATTATATTCCTATAATAATTACGAGCAATAAAATCATGATAAATATAATCTAGAAATTCAATTGGTTTAAAATTTATATAAGAATCTAGATTAGTTATATAGCTACAATTATTTATTAAATATAATCTTACTCCTCTCTTTTTAAGTAAGTAGCTATGTATCAAGTCTTCGCAATATGCTTTTCCATTAAAGGGGAAATAGTTTTCTAATATAAGATCAGATTTTCTTAAGAGAATAATACCTCCGGCAAGCCAATCAACCTCTTTTAGAGTTTCTATCCTTTGATAGTCTATTAAGTAGTGTGGAACTGAGAAACTTGTTAAAGAAATCGTTCCTGGAAGTGGTCTTAAAGAAAAATATAAGCTAATATTTCTTATATTAGCGAGCATTGTCGATTTTTGATTCTTAACTAACCTTTTATTCAAGCGCGGAGCTATACAAGATTTTTCTGGCAATTTATAAATCTCTTTTAGTAAAATTTCAATATATTCTTTGCTAAAAAAAATATCATCGTCCATAAGTATTACAAATTTAGTTTTACAGTATTTATAGGCATATTGCCTTTGCCAAACCTGTCCTTTTTTTTCTGACCTGATTATTAAAATCTCTTTAGAGAATCCCTTCTTATAGATTTCTTGAGGATTTAGGTTTGGAGGGATTACTATAATTATTTTAATTCCACACAGAGAATAATTATTAACTTGATCTATCCAACTATTGACAACTTTATTAATAGTAGAAGGAATAACTATAGTTAAATCGCTTAAAAAATGCATTTAATTATTCTTTTACTCCATTATAGACAAAAAATATTTTTATAATAACTAAATTGCTAACTCTATAATTTAAATTTTATGAACATAAACAATAAAAATTTTAAAATAATTAGAATTAGAAAGGATCAATTGGGAAAACTTACATAGATTAAATATGAAATCTCATACTATTCAGATAAAATGGCCTAATGGAGTTATCTCAAATGCAGAAGAGGATCAAGACTGGTTAATGCTAGCGAGAGAGTCAAGCAATGAAATTCCAGTTGGATGCTTAAATGGAAGTTGTGGAGCCTGTGAAATCGAGGTTAATGGGGAAGTAATTAGGGCATGTGTTAGTACAATAAAAAAGTCAAAGAGTGGAATTTTAAAAGTTAATTTCTATCAGGATCCCTATTGGTAATCAGATTGATTGATATTTGCCATATAAAATAACTATTTATTATAACTAATATTTTGGTTTTTAATTACAGGCCAGAATTGTTCAACCAAATCATCATAATCCCTTGAAATCGGATAGTAGTAGTTGGTTAATGTGAACCTTTCACCAGTAGTTATAGGCCTACCTCTATGAATTGTTGCAGAGTTAAATAGTACTACAGTCCCAGCCTTAGCAATGATTGTATCTCTTTTTAAACCGTTGTTCTCTATCTTCTCTACTTGTCTATTTTGAATACGGTATTGATTATAATTTAAGCTTCCAGAGCTTAAGCTTGAGATCAGATTAAATATCTTATGAGAACCAGGTAGTATTTCAAAAGGTCCATTATGTAAATCTACGTCACTAAGGTAAATCATTGCTTTAAATTGATTAAAGAAAGCATCTCTATGCCATCCTCCTCCTGAAGAACCACTGTTACCTGATTTTAAGTGGCCACCTAGAGTAAAAGCACAATATGATAATTCTCTATTATTAAATTTGGAAATCTCTCGAAAATTACTGTCATCATGGAAAATCTTGCATGATTTAGATAAGCAATCTATTCCAAATATTCTTTTATCTTCTCCAGAGTGTGTATAGTCTGGATATTTTTCGATTGAATCTTTAATGTCTATTCTTATATCTTCACAAGCTTTTTCTGAAAAGTATTTAGGTATAACTATATATCCCTTTTCTTTTAACTGATTTATGTCAATTTTAATATTTATATTATTATTATTTATTTTATATTCTTTTTGAATATATGATTCTCTAAATCTTAGACTAGACTTATAAATCAAGTATGAGATAATAGTTTTTAATATATTTATTAAGTATTTGGGTTTAATAATTCTAATTTTCATTTGTCTAGGTAAGTATTTCTTCCGGAGTAACAATCTCCTTTACTATACCATTATCCATTCTTATAACTCTGTCGCAAATAGAAAGACTCTTTAGTCTATGTGCAATTATAATTATAGTTATATCTTCCTTAACATTATTGATTGCTTCCATTACTTCTGATTCAGTTTTTTCGTCAAGTGCACTTGTTGCTTCATCTAAAAATAATATTTTTGAGTCTTTGTATAAAGCCCTAGCAATACCTATCCTTTGCCTTTGTCCACCACTCAATCTAATACCTCTTTCTCCTACATAAGTATTATAACCTTCTTCAAGACCTTCTATAAATTCATTTAATCTAGCTAGTTTTGCACATTCTATAACCTTTTTGAACGACATTTCATTTTCTGGAATTCCAAAAGCAATATTTTCTATAATTGAACAATCTCCTAAAAATATTGTCTGTGGTACATGAGAAATACTTCTTTGCCATGAAAGTAATTGATTGGAATTAATGTTTTGATTCAAATTTATACCATCAACTGAAATACTTCCTTTTTCAGGAACAAGAAGTCCCATTAGTAAGTCCATAAATGTGCTTTTACCACTGCCGGTTTTTCCCATAATCCCAATAATCTCTCCTTTTTTTATGGTTAAATTAATACCTTTAATGATATATTTATTTCTTTCATTAAATCTAAAATATAGGCCATCTACATCAATCTTAGAGTCAAATTTAATTTCAGATAGTGATTTTGATACCTGATTATCTGAAAATAAATAATCCTTTCTCAGTAAGGTTAGAATATTATCTAGAGCCTTATCTACTGACTTCACTCCTGACCAATTATAATAAACTTGTTGCATTGCTGGTAGGATTCTTTGAGCAGCCAATGCCATTGTTCCAATTAATGGAAGTAAATTAGAGTTTGATTTATTTTGTAAAGATATTATGAGACTAAAAATTGCTATTCCTGTTAGACCAACTGCTTCAACTATGAATTTGGGTGACGAACCTAATACAATGCTATTACCAATACTTTTTGCTACGTTGTACTCTGCTTTTATATGAATACTAGAATAAATACTTTGGTTGCCAGAGAGTATTACATCCCTAATAGCACCTATACTTTCTTGAACGACTCCAATAACTCTTGTTGTGTACTTTACTATTTCAGAGCTATTTCTTGTTAACCTTGGTCTAACTGTAAAAGCAATTACAATATAGCAAAGAGCAAATAGAGATATTGACGAAATAGCGAATATATAATCTATATAAAATATAGTAATGCTTATCGCAAGAACTGCTATCAAACCAGTTGATAATTGCAGAACATATCCAATAGAAGCTGATGCACTTTGTGCATCCTTTAGAATCAGATTAATCACACTGTTGCTGTTTCTTTTAACGTGCAAAGAATATGGCTCGTTAAGGACTATCTTATATAGTTTATTAGTTACCTCAGTTCCTATAGATGCAGAGAGCCTTGTATTTAGCCATAAGTTTATTACCCTTATAATAGCTGCTAATATTATAGTAAAAGCAAATATAATAGTTACAGTGATGAAGATTTCATTTGAACCTTCAATATTAAAAAATAAAAATATTGATTTTAAATATGGTATCGTTTTTACGTTATCAGGTTTTGTCAATACCATGATAAAAGGCATTACAGAAGCTAAAGAGATTATTTCTGCAAGTCCACTAATTAACATAAAGCCAAGAAGGCAGAATATTTGAAGTTTTCTATGAAAATAAAGGTGAGACCAAAGTTCTTTTATTTGATTAAAAGTTCTGCTATAAATAGGATTCAAGAGTCTCATCTAGGTTTAGTATGAAGATAAATCGCCTAATAGCATAATAAATAAAAATTGATTCAAAAGCAAATCAAAAATCATATCTTGGATTCATCTTGTTACGGAATATAGCGAAAATAGACATTGGTAATAAATATAGAAATTATTAGTATTAAAACTTCTATACTCATTTATTTGATTTTAATCAAATAATTTATCTTTAAAGTGTTTTTATATATTTTAAATACATTTGTATCTCCATACTTTAGTATTTTAATCTTCGCCTTCGAATATTAATTAAAAATTTTAGTTAATAAAAACTTAAATTAACTGTTTTAAATTATAAATCAATATATGAATTAAGACAAATAAACCTTGTTAAGAATTTAAGTATTTGATACATAGCATTTTATGTTTATGACCTAATTTTTTATCTTACTCATAAATATTCTGTAAGAAGGTAAAGCCTTAGCCTCATTTGAATTAATACCTTATCACAACTTGTTTATCAAATCTTTATAGAGTTGTAAAGTGGTATTAAATTGTCTTGAGAATAGAATCCATTCAGACCCTTAACATATGTCAAAGTAAAATAATTTGTTTTCATTGCAAGATCATGTGTCAATTATCCTTTTGCTTGCTATTAATTGTTTAGATAAAAGAATAATTTTTTTGCTTTCATGAAGGCTTCTGAGATCTCGCAACAAAGGGTTGTTTACTTTAATGGCAAATTTGTTCCTGAATCTGAAGCTAGAATTTCTATTTATGATTCGGCTTTAATGTTTGGTGATATGGTCTTTGAAATGACCAGATCATTCAATAAGGTTCAATTTAAACTAAAGGAGCATATAGAAAGATTATATTCAGGCCTAAAGATTTTCAGGATACCAATAGACCTTTCTCCTGATCAGTTAGAGGCTGCTTGTTATAAAACGATAGAAATGAATGAAAATTTATTTGCTCCCAATGATGAACATCGCTTGATGATTGATGTTTCTAGAGGCTTGCTTGGTATTTATGAGAGCATAGAGGGTTTGCACAAGGGGACAAATGTCATCATTGCTGATTTTCCACTTCGTTGGACTGTCTCATCTATGGCAAATTTATTTTCAACTGGTATAAATGCAGTAATTACTTCTCAGAGAGCTATTCCTGCAAATCTTTTAGATCCAAAAATAAAAAATAGAAGTAGGGTTCATTACTTAATGGCAAATATTGAGGTTTCAGAAGTTAAAGGGTCTAATAATTGGGCATTATTACTTGATCCAGATGGGTTTGTTGCGGAAGGTACAGGAGATAATTTTTTTATAATTAAGGATGGTATTGTAATAACGCCTGAAGGAAGAAATATTTTAAGAGGTATCTCAAGGGATTATGTTATGCAAGAATTATGCAAACAATTAGATCTTAAAGTTCAAGAAAAGAATATTGATCAATATGATATTTATAATGCTGATGAAGCTTTTATGACCGGAACACCTTTTTGTATGCTCCCTGTAACCTCATTAAATGGAAATCCTATAAAGGATGGAAAAGTTGGAGAACATTTCTTAAGGTTGATTAGAAAATGGGGAGATAATACTAATGTAAACATAATTGATCAAATTACTGAATGGAGCTTAGAAAGTAAAGCAACAGCTTCAAGTCCCACTCCCTATAAGTTTGTCCAAGATGATTAAAAAAGTTGGTTTTATGCAAGGTCGTTTATCTGATCCGGTGAATGGATTAATTCAGGCTTTCCCTATTAAGGATTGGCAAGATGAGTTTAAGACAGCAGAGGGTATTGGAATTACTCTTATGGAATGGACATTAGATAGTTTAGATTTAGATAAAAACCCTTTATTAACTAAAGAAGGTCAACGGAGAATAGTTTCATTAATTGAAAAATACAATTTAAGAATAGATTCATTAACTGGTGATTGTTTTATGCAAAACCCATTCTGGAAAGAAAATCCTATCAATAAAGAAATCCTAAAAAATCAATTTATTAAAATATGTAAGGCATGTTCAAAATTAAAAATAAAAATAATTGTTATACCTCTAGTTGATAATGGATCATTAGAAAATAAAGTTCAAGAGGATGAAGTGGTAAATTACTTAAATCAAAAGACTAAGTTTTTAGAATCTTTAGATATTAAAGTTGCCTTTGAATCTGATTTAAAACCAGATGAATTAAAACACTTTATTGATCGATTTCCTGTTAATCAATTTGGAATTAATTATGATACAGGTAATAGTGCATCAATGGGATTTGATAGTTCTGAGGAGTTTTCAGCTTATGGTAAAAGAATTATTAATGTACATATAAAAGATAGGGTTTTAGGTGGCCAAACTGTTCCTTTAAAAGAAGGTTCCGTAGATTTTGATTCTGTTTTTAAAGGGTTATCCAAAATTAACTATTCTGGTAATTTTATATTGCAGACAGCCAGAAGTATGGATGGATCGCATGCTAATTTGATAAAAAGCTATCATGAATTAACTAAGAAATATATTCATAAATATATTTCTACTTGAAATATAATTTTTATACTTCACAAAAGATGAATCTTGATCTCAAAGGAAAGACAGCTCTTATAACTGGTTCCTCTAAGGGCATAGGACTTCAGATTGCAAGGTCACTTTATAATCAGGGATGCAATATTGTATTAAACTCAAGAGATTCAGATAGATTAAAGATAGCAATTGATTCATTGCCTGGTTCTATCTCTGTTATAGCAGATGTAACTAAAGTCTCAGAGGCTAAATATCTAACCGAAATGACAATAAAAGCTTTTGGCAAACTAGATATTCTTGTATGTAATGTAGGCAATAGTAAATCAGTTTCACCTGGCAATGAATCTTTAGAAGATTGGAAGACTATGATGAATGATAATTTATATAGTACTACTAATATGGTAGAAGCATCTATTAATTATCTTGAGAAAACCAAAGGAAATATAATTTGCATTTCATCAATATGTGGAAATGAGACTATCCCTGGAGCTCCTATTACTTACTCAACAGCAAAAGCAGCTTTAAATAAATATGTAAGAGGAATTTCTAGAAATCTTGCGCAAAAAAGTGTGAGAATTAATGCTATTTCACCAGGAAATATATATTTTGAGGGGTCTACATGGGATTTAAAAATAAAGTCAGACCCCAAAATTGTCGAACAAATGCTAAATAATGAGGTTCCTATGAAAACTTTTGGTAAGCCTGATGATATTGCAAATCTGGTTTGTTATCTAGCCTCTCCTTTTTCTAGCTTTATGACTGGTTCTATAATAACTTTGGATGGAGGTCAGATTAGAGGATGAAGGATCTTCTTTCCTTTAGTGATTATTATGATTTTAGTTATATTAAAAGTTAATGGCTAATAAAAGGTTTGAGTTTTATGGGAGAACAGCCTTAATAACTGGAGGAGCAGGGCTTTTGGGTTTGGAGAATGCTTTTGCTTTATTGGAATGTGGGGAAAATCAAGAATGAAAGACAAAGTAGATCTTATTATTCAAGCTAGGATCGGTTCAAAACGTCTTCCTGGTAAAAGCTTATTTGACCTAGCTGGAGAAACATTAGTTGGCAGAATTCTAGAGAGAGTTTCTAGATGTAAGCTTTTGGATGATATAGTCCTTGCAATCCCAGATACAAAAGAAAATTTACCTTTAGTAGATATAGCTGATAAATTTCAAGTTAAGCTATATGCAGGTTCAGAAAATGATTTAGTTGAAAGATATTATCAAGCTGCTAAATTAGAAAATTCAACTTTCATTTGTAGATTACCAGCGGATAATGCAACACCTGAACCATCAGAAATTGATAGGATAATTCAATATCATCTGTCATTAAATAATAAAGGTTTCTCTAGCAATCTTTCTCAAATAAATGGATCTGGTTATCCCGATGGCATAGGAACAGAAATATTTCACTTTGATTATTTGGAGCAAATAAGAGAAATGGATTTAGACATAATCAAAAGAGAGCACTTACATTTAAATTTCTTTGATTATAAAAATCAAAAGGCAATGGATGAGGAATGGTGCCCAATAAATACTATAAAATGCCCTATAGCTTTTAGACGGCCTGATTTGGTGCTAGATGTTAATACATATAATGATTATTTATTTATGAAAGAGCTTTATGAGTATTTATATCCAATAAATCCAATGTTTAATATAGTTGATATTATAAACTGGTATGACAACGTTTACCTAAATCATTAAATTTTATAATGGAACTAAATTCATGAGTTATAGTAAAAGGTTTAAGAATTACTGTGAATTTGAAAGAGAGTGTGTTGATTTTATAAAGTCTTTTACTCAGTCCTCCCTTCTTTTATTTAAAGATTGGAATAATATCGATCTTATTCCAGCAATAGAGAGACATTTATATATATCATTTCTGACTAATCCAACCTTATTTTATATTTTATTAGATTCTCTTTCTAAGGAGAAATTTGATTATGAAGATAACTCTTTAAAGACCTATCTTAAATATAAATATAATATTTTTAATAAATTCAGTTTGCTACGCAAGCTGAAAGATGAAATAAAATTCGATAACCTAAATGATTTAGAACTTTATGTTAATAAGCACAAATATATGGTAATAGTACACCATCCAAAATTTGTATATTATTTAATCGAATCTGGATTTAAAGATAAAAATATATTATGGGTAGTCTTAAACCAAAATAAAAAAATCAGAAAGATTCTTGGTAAAAAAGAGACTGTTATTTCTTTACCTAAAGGACTTGATTCTAATATTTATCACCCATTAATAGACCCAATAATTAATTTATCCTCAAAAATATATTCACTTTTGTCAATTATAAAACCAAGATATATCATTTGTGTTGAAGGAGATGCGCCTTACCATTCAGCGATAGCAGCAATATCAAAAGTTAATAATATAAAAAGTATATGTATTCAATGGGGAATATTTTATCCAAATAAAATTGATATAGGTTTCTCAAATATGAAGTTTGATTATTTTTTAGCTTGGGGTAAATATTTTGCAGATCAATTGACCCCATTAAATAAATCTTTAGACATCAGGCTTTTTGGTTATCCTAATCAAAAATTTATGTCGCACCAATACAAGAAATCTAATAAGATTATTTTCCTATCTCAGCCCCCTATTGATCATATAACACAACAGAATTTTGATGACTATATTTTTATCATGAGAGAACTATCAATAAGACTGAAAGATTTCGAGATTGTATATAGAAGCCATCCTTCATTTATTTCATCAGAGATTGAAAATTCATTAAGGGATAGCCGGATTACTTTGGATCATGAAGATAATTTATTTCATCATTTAAGTGACTCTATAATTTCAGTGGGAATATTAACTTCCGCTTTACTAGAGTCTGTTCTTTTAGACTCAATACCTATCTCTTTTAATCCTACTTGCCTTAGACATTCTATAGATTTCAATCAGATGGGTATAGGTATTAGTGTAAGTAATAAAACTGATGCTATAAATAAAATATGCAATTTAGCAGAAGATTCGTCTTTAATGGATTCTTATAGAAGTAAAATACTTAACGTGAAAAAAGATTTATTTGAGTTTAATCAAAAAAAAACAATCATGGATTTTATAGAAAGTATATAGATAATTAATATATTATTTCTTTCTTGACCATAAGAAAAATTTTCCATTATAAAAGTGATTTTTTATATTTACTTTAATCTAAAGTATCTAATTAAATAAATTATTCTATACAATTATATGATAAGAAGGTTTGCAGAGATTCTGAAGTGTATATATCTGCCGTAACGCTACCTTCTTTATACCAAGGAATATTAAGGTAATGTGCGCATAACTTTAGATTTAGTTTCTCTGTATCCCAGCCATCTTCACTTTTATCAATATCTGGCAATAAAGACTTCACTTTATCTTTAAATAACGCAATTGAGTTTGAATCTAGAAGTTTTGAGTGACTTTCTGGTAAATCACGGAAATATTTTGACTTATTAATTGCTTCTATTAATGATACATAAATAGTATCATCTTCATATAATGAATAATTAAGTTGGTTGTAATAGTCTAAACCACCTCCTTTCATATTTTTAGGAATTAACAATATGCATCCTGAAAGAAAAGCTTCATGTATTGAACGAGATTCACCTTCATTTACGCATCCATGTATATATACTTTTGATTGCTTTAGGTATTCTGATATTTCTCTTTGTGATGTTCCCCAGAAGTCAGCATTTCTTATTCCAGTTCCATTTATATAATTTATATTGTCGCTGCTATTAACTACATCTAAAAATTCTTGGTAATACGAATCTTCACCTCCCTGATAAAAGCCAATAAAGACAGTTTTTAAATTTAATTTTTTTACAAAACTTGCAATTTTCAAGGAGTTCTTCATTTTATTTATTCTTCCAATATAAATTATGTCTATTGGTCGATCCCCTCCTGGTTGATTTAAAAAATAGTCTGGAGTAAATCTTCGTGTACAAAAATCAGTTTTTCTAATCCAGGTAGGCGTCCAGTGAAATGAAGGCATTAGAAATAAACTAATCTTACTTGTGGGTAAATACCAAGCTAACGGAATCCTAATATTAAAACCAACATGCAAAGCGATATAATTATTATTTGATAAAACCTTAAATGAGCTTAACTCTTTAACTTTATTGTATTCTTTATGAGTAATTACTATGATTCCCTTTTTATTATTTAATGATTTTTTCAAGTAATGCATAATTAAAATTATCTTTATATGTAAGGTATTTCAACATTTTGGCATATTATATGACCTAATACAATATGAATTTGTTGAATAATAGCTGTTTCCTCAGAAGGGGCTTTTATTGTAGATTCCCTATATCTTGATAACTTTCCACCTGATTGCCCGGTTAGAATATAAAAAGGTATTTTTATAGATTTTGCTTTTTCTATTAGGTTTACAATATTCTCACTATTGCCACTTGTTGTGAAGGCAATTAACAAGTCATTATGATTACCCAGAGATTCCAGTTCTCTAGAGAAGACATATTCAAAGCCATAATCATTTCCTATTGCAGTAAGGTTGCTGCTATTTGTACCGAGTGCAATTGCTGGTAAAGGGATTCTATCTGTAGAGAACCTACAAACAAATTCTGCTACTAGATGCTGCGAATCAGAAAAACTCCCTCCATTTCCTGCAAATATAAGCTTCCCGCCTTTCTTAAAGGTTTCTTTTATTTTTAAACATAGGCTATCAATTTGTTTATTAATTATTTGATCAGTAAGAAGCTTATTCATTACTTCGATGTGATTTTGTATGTATCCTTTGAAGAAGGATTTATTCTCGGAGTTATTATTAGGGGTATTTTGTGATGGAAATAACCATTGGTTACAATTAAATGCCTTATCATCTATATAAATATCTCCATCTGGTTTATTTAGTATTAATTCATGGTGTAATGCCCCCCATCCCAGAAGTTGATTCTCAGTTAACTCGTACCAGTTAATGCCAGTAGTAGAACCTCTAGCTGTAAAATATTTAATAGTATTACCTTCATTGTAGAGTTTATTAATGAAATCTATTCTCTCCTTATAGGGTTCTGCTAATTGATATTCGCCATTTGTATTACTACAAATAGTCCCATCTATATCAAATATATAGGTTTTCATTCATTAAGCCAATAGCGTAATTTAGATGCTATCAGCTCTTCCTCTCGCAAGATTCTTTTTTCACCATCCCCTAGAATCATTGGTATGTTTCTTAAAATTTGAGTTAATTGTCTAAATCCAGCAGCCTCAAGAGAAGCCGCTTGGTCACTTCCATACATCGCTCTATCTAAAGTAATGTGCCTTTCTATAGCGCCAGCTCCTAGGGTTGCTGCTACAACTGAAGGAGAAACAGATGCTTCATGGCCGCTATATCCAATAGGTAAATCGTATCTTTCTTTAAGAGTTTCTATACACTTTAAATTTAAATGCTCTAATTTAGATGGATAAGTACTTACTGTGTACATTAACATCAAAGGACATTCATGTTTTTTAAATACAGAGATTAGCCAATCTATCTCTTCGATTTTTGTCATGCCTGTAGATGCAAATGTTGGCTTTTTTTCAGATGCTACTAATTCGACAAATGACTTATTGATTGCCATAGCTGAAGCTATTTTATTAAATGGGAAATCAAATCTCCTCATTAACCTTTGACTTTCTTTGTCCCAGGAGGAAGCAAACCAGTCGATATTTTTGCTTTTGCAATATCTGTTTATTTCCTCATATTGCTCCATAGAGAACTCCAATCCTTCTTTTTGCTCTCTTTGAGTTTTTCCCCAGGGACTTTCTCTAGGTTGATTTAAGACAGATTCAGAATAAACAATGTTAATTGTCCTTTTCTGAAACTTAACTGCGTCACAGCCAACTTCTACAGCTAAGTCAATTAATTCTTTTGCGGTATCTAAAGAACCATTATGGTTGATACCAATTTCTGCAATTACATAGATATAGCTTTCATTACTCATCCCAGAGAAGTCTTTAGGACGGAGTGTTGACATTAACAAGATGACTTAAAACTTAATCACTTTAATAGTATCAAAGGGTGGAATCTACTTTTTTATGTTTTAAAGTTATTTTTAGTTCCTAAGGGGTAGTCGGGATGGAAATTATTCACTTTTCTGATTTTGGATCCGTCACTTCTTAAATGAGCCCTCTTACCAGTTTAAAAGAATTTCCTATTAGGCTTTGTTGATAAAAATTAAGTGAGCATATTTAGTAGTTGTCAAATGACTGAAAATATCAACTACTCTTATGCTGTTATTATGCTTTCTTCTGGGATCATCCACTCCTTCCTTGTTTGTTCTTTTATCAATGGAATAATATATCAAAATTATAGAAATATTCACTTATAGTATTAACTATATACATAATAATAAACTTATAATTTAATTAATAGATTATATATTTTATTTTGAAGCAATAAAGACAGCTTTAAAATAAAATTTCCGTATTTATATGCTTTTCAAATTGATCAGCCAGTCTATCTATAATTAGTTCTCTCTTTACAATATAGTTTTCTTTTATGGTAATTAAATCATTTAAACCTTTATCTTTCCGTAATCTATTTATCCATGCTCTACGCCAAATTCCATTATCAAAAATCCCATGAATGTAAGTTCCAGCTATGCTACCACCTGCTTTCTTGTTAAGGAACCAACCTATCTTTTTGTCTTCAAAAATATTGCCACATTCTATATCTGAATTTTTAATTAATGAACTATTCCCATGATGTATCTCAAATCCTTCTATTTCGGATTTGACAGGCCATAAACTTTTAATTTTTCGTTGTAATAAATTTTTTTTATTTGAAAATACAGTTTTAATAGGCAATAAATTAAGACCCTCTACTTCACTTTGACTTTCTTCATTTAGCCCTTCTATTTTCATAGGGTCTTTAAGACTTCTTCCAAGCATCTGTAAGCCGCCGCAAATCCCAAAAATACTCCCATTGCTTTCGGTAAATTCTTTTATCTTTTTATCCATTCCACTTTTCTTTATGTGTTCTAGATCTTTTAATGTTTGCTTACTTCCTGGAATAATTAATACATCAGGGGCCCCTATTTCTTGACTTAGATTTAACCATTTCAAATTAACGCTTTCCTCACTTTCAAGTGGATCTAAGTCTGAGAAATTACTAATAGAAGGAAGTTTTAATACTGCTATTTCAATTTCGGCAAATTGCTTACTATTTTTTCTTTCGAGTAAATCCAGAGAGTCTTCTGGCGGAAAGACCTCATTCAACCAAGGCATGATTCCAAGAACCGGTATGCCTGTATTAATCTCTAGCCATTTTTTTCCAGAATTGAAAAGAGATAGGTTTCCCCTAAAGCGATTAATAATAATACCCTTTATGAGTGAACGTTCTGATGGCGTAAGTAGTGAAAGGGTACCAATTATTTGTGCAAATACGCCTCCTCTCTCTATATCAGCGACTAATAAGCAATCTGCCTTAATTAATTTAGCCAGACGTAGATTAGTTAAGTCTCTATGTTGAAGGTTAACCTCTACCGGACTTCCAGCTCCTTCTAGTACGAATCTTGCATTTTTATTTAAATCCTTAAGCTGTTTTAGCCCGTTCTTAATTGCGGCCCATCCTAAATCAAACCAATCTTCGTAATATTTTTCAGCTTTTGCAATTCCTACACTTTTACCAAGGTGAATGACTTCACTTGTTTCATTCCCTTTAGGTTTTAAGAGAACAGGATTCATTGAGGAAAGTGGTTCGATGCCTGAAGCCCAGGCTTGAACTACTTGTGAATAGGCCATTTCTCCTCCGTTCTTGTCTACCCAAGCGTTATTACTCATGTTTTGTCCTTTAAATGGAACAGGCTCTTGCCCCCTTCGAAGCAATACTCTGCATATTGCAGCTGTCATAAGAGATTTTCCAGCCCCACTGGATGTGCCTAGAATCATTAAAGGGTTTGATTGATTCAAAATTACTTAAGCCTTATTTTCCGGAAAATACATTCAGTAATCCTTTCAATTAGCAATGCCTTTTGATCCGCTAAATGTGGAAAGTTTTCAATTATTTCTCGTCCGAGAGGCGTTAATCGAACCTTAGAAGTAAGCCCTTGACCATCAACTTCTCTCCTGAGTATTCCTATTGTGATTAACCATATAAAATCTGATTCTATTTTCTCAGGCCTTTTAAAACTTAAAGAAGATAATGATGTTGATAAATAATCACTCTTCATTTCAAATACTTCTTCTGCACTTATTCCTGACAATTGTGCGTCTTTATAAAACTTTGACTTGAAATTAAGGCATTTTATAGCTCTTTCTGATCTCTTTATTTGATTTTTAATTGATTGCTGCATTTTCCTTTTTATAAATATATTTGCTTACAGGTACTTTAAAGTGTCAATCTTATATCAATTTAAACCATTTTTCTTTTACGTGCTAATGCTAGCCTCTGCTTCTAAACCAAGAAGCATATTACTTGATAAAGCTGGTATCTCTTATCAGATTATGATAAGTGATGTTGACGAAGAAAGTTTTAAGGAAGATAGCGTTAAGAGCTTAATTGAAAGACTATCTCTAGAGAAAGCGAAATCTGTATCTTCTAAGTTATTAAATAAGGAAAAAGGTGATAATGAATCAATGGATGTCTCTGTCATTCTGGGTTGTGATTCTTTATTTGAACTAGGAGGTGAAGTTTTTGGAAAGCCTAAGAATTCATTAGAGGCATTTGAAAGATTAAAAAAAATGTCTTCTTCTATTGGTTATCTTCATACTGGTCATTGTTTACTCTTTACTGATTCATCTGCCTGTACTCAAAATGAGGGAAATATCCTTTTTAATGGATGTATTAGAGAGGTTGTTTCTACTCAAATTGAATTTGGAGAAATTAGCTCTGAAGAAATTTGGAGATATATTAATTCCGGAGAACCTATAAAATGTGCAGGATCTTTCAATCTTGAAGGGATGGGAGGATTATTTATCAATAGAATAAATGGCTGTTATAGCAATGTAATTGGATTGAGTTTGCCTTGGCTAAGGAATAATTTAAAGAAAATAGGATTATTAAAGGTTTGTACCCAATGAAAAAGCCCTCAAATAATGAGGGCTTTTTTCTATATCCCAAAAAGGACTATCTTTAATCCAAGTCAGGCATTGAAAGAGCAGGTTCGGTTTTGCGGTCGATTCCCTTCTCAAAACCAGCAGCAGCAGCTCTTGCTCTACCTGCATGCCATAAATGTCCAATGAATGTAAACCATCCAAGGAAGAATTGTGCGGCAGCAAGCCATTGACGAAGATTTACAAAATTAACTGCATTAGGCTCAGTAATAATTCCTCCAACAGAGTTGATAGAAGCATTAGGAGCATGAGTCATATATTCAGCAGCTCGGCGAACTTGCCAAGGTTGAATATCATTCTGAATCTTGTCAAGACTTAAACCGTTGGGTCCTCTTAATGGCTCAAGCCATGGTCCTCTGAAATCCCAGAATCTCATTGTTTCTCCACCAAAGATAATTTCTCCAGTAGGTGAGCGCATTAGATACTTACCAAGTCCTGTTGGTCCCATTGTTGTGCCAACATTTGCTCCAATTCTTTGGTCGCGAACTAAGAAAGTAAAGCTTTGGGCTTGTGATGCTTCAGCATTAGTTGGGCCATAAAACTCAGATGGGTAGGCAGTGTTGTTAAACCATACGAAACATGAAGCTACAAAACTAGCAACACAAATTCCGCCAAGAGCATAACTTAGAAGGCCTTCACCATTCCAGATGAATGCTCTTCTAGCCCATCCAAATGGACTAGTAAATACATGGAATAATCCACCAATTACTTCGATGACACCAACGTAAATGTGACCACCAACAATATCTTCCATTGAATTGACTCCAACCATCCATCCACCTCCACCCCAAGGGGTTTGGAATAGATATCCAAAAATTATTCTTGGATCAAGGGTTGGATTTATTAGTCTTACTTCTCCTCCGCCTGGAGCCCAGGTGTCATAAGCGCCACCCAAATACATCCAGTTAATAGACCAGAGAAGAGAACCTACCCCAAGAACAATCAGATGGAAACCAAGAATATTGGTCATCTGATTCTTATCTCTCCAGTCAGTAGAAAAGAATGGGAAAGCTTCTTCTAGTTTCTCAGGACCAGCAAGAGAATGGAATATTCCTCCAAAACCTAATATTGCCGAGGCAATTAGGTGTACAACTCCAGCTGCAAAGAAAGGAAATATATCTGTGACTTCTCCACCAGGTCCTATGCCATAGCCAAACATTGCTACATGAGGCATACAAATTAGACCTTGCTCCCACATTGGCTTGTCGAAAGTGAAATGACTCACCTCGAAAAGCATCATTGCCCCTGCCCAGAAAACTATTAGGCCAGCATGTGCAATGTGAGCACCTAGAAGGCGTCCAGAAAGATTGATTAAACGAGCATTACCTACATACCAGGCATACCCTGTTTCATCAATACTTTGATTTGGAGCCTTTAAAAGGTTATTAAAGGGCGTTTCCACGTGGGAGTACCTCCTCTGGGAATACAAAGTTTTCGTGTGGTTGGTCAATAGAAGACAACCATGCGCGCATACCTTCGTTTAAAAGTATGTTTTTGGTGTAAAACGTTTCGAATTCAGGGTCTTCTGCAGCGCGGATTTCCTGACTAACAAAGTCATATGCCCTCAAGTTGAGTGCAAGACCAACAATACCAATTGAAGCTGCCCACATACCTGTTACAGGTACAAAAAGCATCATGAAATGAAGGAAACGCTTATTGGAGAAAGCAATTCCAAAAATTTGGCTCCAGAAACGGTTTGCAGTAATAAAGGAATAAGTTTCCTCTTCTTGAACTGGATCAAAGGCTCTAAAGGTACTGCTTTGCTTTTTCCCATCAGAGTATTGACTTGAATCTTCATAGAGAGTGTTTTGAACCGTCGCTCCATGAATTGCACAAAGAAGTGCTCCTCCAAGAATTCCGCCCACTCCCATCATGTGAAATGGATTCAAAGTGATGTTATGGAAGCCTTGAATAAACAAGACAAAGCGGAAAATAGCTGCAACTCCAAATGATGGCGCAAAAAACCAGCTGTGCTGACCTAATGGGTATATAAGGAAGCAAGCTGTATAAACAGCAATAACAGCAGAAAATGCGAGTGCGTTGTAAGGACGAATACCAACTAGCCTTGCAATTTCAAATTGACGAAGCATGAAGCCTATAAGGCCAAATGCACCGTGAAGAGCCACGAAATTCCATAGACCACCTAGTTGGAACCATCTAACTAAGCTTCCTTGGGCTTCTGGCCCCCAAAGGAAAAGAAGACTGTGACCCATGGCATCTCCAGGGGTACTAACAGCTGCGGTTAGGAAATTGCAGCCTTCTAAGTAGGAGCTGGCAACACCATGGGTGTACCAGGAGGTAACGAAGGTTGTGCCAACAAACCATCCGCCTATTGCCAAGAAGGCACAAGGGAATAGCAGGAGACCAGACCATCCAATAAATACGAATCGGTCACGCTTTATCCAGTCGTCGAGGAGGTCAAACCATCCTCTTTCTGGTGCGCTTCCAACAGCGATCGTCATGAGTGAACGTTGCTGAACTTTGGGATACGGGGCGAGTTTAACAAGGTTAAAGGGATATTTGGGGAAATATTGCGCTTATATGAAACTGCTTGTATTGGTATTTAGTATTTCTGACAGAAATAAGTGCTTTCTGACCACTTTTAATACACAATTAATGTCAGTTGTAAGAAGTCATGTCGGCTGATCTGTCTCCAATCCCCAATAAAGGGACTCCTGAAACACTTTTTGTTCAAGAAATTAAGGGTTCACGTAAATTGTCCAATTACTTAATTGGTTCAATGGTGACAATAGGAGGAATAGGTTTTTTGCTTGCAGCTTTTTCAAGTTATTTGGGAAAAGATTTTTTACCTCTAGGTAAGCCCTCAACTTTGATATTTGTACCTCAAGGACTGGTAATGGGGATTTATGGAATTCTTGCTTCTGCTTTGTCGGTATATCTTTGGAGAATGATTTCTATTGATTATGGTTCTGGGCAAAATTCATTTGATAAAAATTCTGGACTTTTAAAGATAACTAGACAAGGCTTTTTCAATAAAATAGATATAGACATACCATTAAATCAAATAAAAGCAGTTAAATTAGACGCTAGAGAAGGTTTTAATTCAAGAAGAAGACTTTGTTTAAGAATTCAGTCTAAGAAAGATTTGCCAATATCAAAAGTTGGATCACCCCAGCCACTTTTAGAATTAGAAGAAGAAGGAGCAAGAATTGCTAAGTTTTTAAGCGTTAATCTAGAAGGAGTTTAAGATTTAATAATTCGATTAAGCCTAATTAGGGTTGCTTTTATTTTGAAATTTTTTAATTTATTATATTTAAGTACATTATTATTATTGCTTGGATGTAATGATAAAATTACTTCTTATGAAGTATGTAGAACCGTTCCTTTTAAATGTATAGGTAATGAAGAGATTGTCGAAATATATACAAATAAGGGCATAATTACATTTTTACTTGATGGAAGATCAGCTCCTCTAACAGTTGGGAATTTCTTGGATTTAGTAAATAAAGGATTATATAATGAAACCACCTTTCATGGCGCAATAAAAGAACCAATACCTTTTGTAATCAAAGGTGGTATGCTAAATTATAAAAGCTCTGATAATAAAAATATATCTTATGCGAAGGATAATTATATTAATCCTATTAATGGTCAGGTTAGATTTATTCCAATTGAAATTAAATTAGAAAATGAGGAAAGCCCTAGATACGGTAAATCAATAGTTGACGCAAATCAAATATCAAATATAAAGCTAAAACATCAGAAAGGCTCAATCTCAATGGCAAGATCAGAAAATATTAATTCGGCAAGCTCACAGTTTTTTATCTCATTGAAATTATTGGAAGTCCTTGATGGCAGATATGCTGTTTTTGGGCAAATAATTAAAGGTATGAAAGTTCTTGATGTATTAGAAGAAGGAGATCAAATATATAAAGTAGTCCACCTAAATAATTAATTATTGTGCAGCTTATTTGTCTTTAAGTAGGAAGTAAATTATCTGATGGTTTGGTTTTTAACATTTCGGTATTTATTCCAGAAGCTCTTTTAAGTGCGACTCTCCCTGTCCTAGCAATTTCTATAATCCCATAAGGTGCCATTATTTTTTCAATTGTCACTAGTTTTCCAGGGTCTCCTACTACTTCAAGTACCAAAGCTTCATCGGAAACATCTACAACTTTTGCTCTGAATACTTGAACTAGGTCTAGGATTTTACTTCTATTTTCTTCTGAGGCAGAAACCTTTAATAGCATTAACTCTCTTTCAACAGCTGGCAAACTAGAGAGATCAAGAACATTGAGCACATTTACGAGTTTATCCAATTGCTTGGACATTTGCTGAAGAGTCTCATTATCTCCCTCTAAAACCATTGTAAGCCGAGAAATTCCAGGTGCCTCGGCTGGACCAACAGCAAGACTTTCAATATTGAAACCTCTTCTAGCAAAAAGACCGGCAATTCTGCTTAGTGCCCCCGATTCATCTTCTAAAAGTACAGAAAGTGTATGTTTCATGCTTTGTATCTTTTTAGTTAATCTCCAGCCAATTCAATACGTAATGATTGAAATAATTTGGAGATTCATCATGTGGGCAATGCCCTGAATCTTTTATTACTAATAATTTAATCCAAGGATGCTTCTTTATCAGATTTTGACCTATTGAAATGGGCACTAATCTGTCGCAATCTCCCCATATGAGCAAAATGCTTGGATTTTTGACTATTTTCGAAAGTCTTAGTAGAAGATAAGGTGCTGTGATCTCTGGTGGTCTTAATGACATACCAATACACATTGCTCTTAATGCTTGTGCGGCAGTTTTTTTCTTTGCTGGTGTTGTAACAAGTCTTTGAAGTCCTTTGTCGGATGAAATATTTCGAAAATATGCTAATCCAAGAGCAAAAATAATTATTTTTGTTCTTGATATAAAAGGAACTATTATTTCCAGTGGCAACAGATGGAAAAATATTTTCACAAGTGATTCTTTTAATCTCTTAAGTAACTTCATCTTGATTGGTTGAATTTGAGAGATATTATTTGAGGCTAATTCTGGGTCAGGCAAAGGACTTGCTATTACTTTTAATACAAGCTCTGGAAATAATGCAAATGTTGTAACAGCGACAAGTCCACCAAGAGAATTGCCAATCAAAATGGCTTTATTATTATTGCTAGCTTTAACCACTTCTTTTAAAAAAGCAGCTAATTGCCTTGCCCAAATATTGTTATCTAGTGACCTGATCTTTTCAGGTTTGGGTTGTTCAGAAGAACCAAATCCAATTAGATCAAGAGCATATACACAAAAGCCAGCCTCAACAAAGATACTTGCATTGTTTCTCCAGTGATCTGAACTTGCTCCAAATCCATGAATTAGAACTATCGCTTTATTTTCTTTATTACCCATTACTCTCCAATGGCAATAAAGACCATTCCAGTCCCATTTATGATGATCACCCCAATTGGTATCACTGTTTGCAATAACAAATTTATAATTGATGGAATTTGATTTATTCAATAGGACTGAATTTAATATTTTTCGAATTGAACTTTATCCAAATATAGTTGTATTTGGTTGATTTTTGTTGGCTTTACCTAGACTTTTAAGCCATATAGGATTAAAAGTGAGCTTTAATGGTTTGATGATTTAAAATTAAAAAATGGCATCAGAGATTTTTGGCATCGCAGCAGTATTCTGGGTACTTATTCCAGTAGGCCTTTTAGGGGGTGCTCTGTTGTTAAAACTTCAAGGAGATTAAGTTCTCACGTTTTTTAATTCTTCCCTTTAGGCTTTCTTCTAATAATGAAATCTCCTATGCAGGTTCTCATTCTTGGTGGGACCGGCACCCTTGGACGGCAGATAGCTAAAACTGCTATTGACTCTGGTCATAAAGTTAGGTGCATGGTTCGTAGACCTAGAAGTGCATCTTTTCTTCAGGAATGGGGATGCGAATTGACGGCAGGTGACCTGTTGAGCAGTTCAGATATTAAAAATTCTCTTAATGGAGTTGATGCCGTTATCGATTCGGCTACAAGCAGGCCAGATGATCCTCGAAGTGTTTACGATGTTGACTGGGATGGAAAGCTTAATCTGTATAGATGTTGTGATCAATTAAATATAAAAAGAGTAGTTTTTTATCTTTGTTAGCTGCTGAGAAATATAGAAATGTGCCTTTAATGGATATTAAATATTGCACTGAGAGACTTTTAGTCAATTCGGACTTGGATTACACAATTATTCAGGGTGCCGCTTTCATGCAAGGTGTACTTGGACAATTTGCAATACCTATACTAGATAGTCAGCCAGTATGGATAAGTGGAAAGCCTGGAGAGATTGCTTATATGAATACTCAAGACATGGCAAGATTTGCTGTAGCTGCATTAAATCGTCCAAAGACAATTAGAAAAAGCTTTCCTGTTGTTGGGCCAAAGGCTTGGAAAGCAGAAGAGCTTGTTGAATTATGTGAGAAATCTTGTGATAGAAAAGCAAGAGTTTGGAGAGTCTCTCCTGTAATTATTTCTGCGGCTCAATCATTAATATCATTTTTTGAATCAACCTTAAACGTAGCCGAACGATTATCTTTTTCAGAAGTTAGCGGCAGTGGCATATCTTTAGATGCAGCAATGGAAGAAACCTATTCTGCTTTTGGCCTTGAGCAATCTAAAGCCACAACAATGGAAAGCTACATAGAAGAATATTACGATGTAATTTTAAAGAGACTTAAGGAGATTGGCGCAGACCTTGATGCAGAAGAAAAGAAGAAATTTCCTATCTAAACAAATAAGCATTGCTTTTTAATGGTTCAGATGTACTATTTACTTGCAACGCTTGTTTGGTTTTGTCAATTTCTCAAATTAAAAACCTGAATAGAAGACTAGAGAACCTTGCTAAGGAGGCTTCGTCTGAGTTAGATAAGGCATGTGGAAATGAATTGTGGAAAAACTTTGGCTTTGAAGCATTTGACGAATTAAAGGATTTTGACCGTAGAGCGACTGCAAATTACTATTACGGGCAATTACAGACCGTTAGAGAGCTTCAATCAGTTTTTCAATAATGCTTATTTAAGATTTAAAGTAAGGACGTTTAATTAATACAATTAGATTCAACCAATAAGGACACTTTAAAAACATGATTGAGACCTCAGGTGTTATTGAGAAAGAACAGGGCAATGGATTTTATTTGGTAACACTTGAGCAGCCTGAAGGTCACCAATGCTTATGCAGAGCAGCTGGAAAGCTTACTAAATTTAGAATTAAGCTTTTGGCTGGCGACAAAGTTCTAGTGGAGATTAGCCCTTACGATTTAACTAGGGGGCGAATAACTTATAGAGAACGAAATGCTGGAGCTGGTGGAGGTAGACCTGGCGGAAACAGACCTGGAGGTGGCAGACGCAGATAAGTCTTATATTTTAGAGGAAAATAACTTAGTAATTGCTTTTTTGAATTCACTTCTTTGTTTTACCCCTTTCCATTGCTCTTTTAGCTCTTTTTTTAGAAATAATTGGATAGTTGGAGTCCCTACGACACCAGCTTGCTTGGCTATTTCTTGGTCTTCTTCTATATCAATTTCTATTGCTTGGAATTTTCCTTTTAGCTCTTTAAGAACTCTTTTTAATTGAGGTTTTAATACGTGACAAGGGCCACAACTCTTAGATGAATAAATTACTAAAAGAGGTATTTTACTTTCGTGATATAGCTTTCTAAGTGCATAACTACCTTTTTGCCATGGCCCATCGAATTTAAAGTTTTGTTCGTTTGATGTTTTGATAGGTATATCTTTTTCTGCTGAAGCAGGTTCAGGAGAATCTCTTTTAATTACTTGTGCAAGATTGTTTTTGGTAAGCCATCTTTCTGCAGCTAAAGCAGCTTTACAGCCACTGGCTGCTGCAGTGACGCCTTGTCTCCATTCTGAATCTGCAACGTCTCCTGCTGCAAAAACTCCTTCAATTGAAGTTTCCGGTCTTCCAGGTTTTGTAAGTATGTATCCTAGTCCATCTGTTTGGAGTTGCTTTTTAAATAGTTCAGTATTGGGAGTATGTCCAATTGCATAAAACAAACCTTTTACCTTAATTGTTTCATGAGTTTTGAGACCTCTTTTTTTTATTTTTATATTCTCTAGCCATTCATTCCCTTCAATATCAATTATTTCGGTTTCGAAATGTACTGAGATTTCTTTATTTAGCAGAACTCTGTCTGCCATTGCCCCACTAGCTTTTAGCTTGTTAGATCTAACTAAAAGATGAACATGACTTCCATATTTAGTTAGATAAACTGCCTCTTCGCAAGCAGAGTCTCCTCCTCCCACGACTGCTAGTTTTTCATTTCTAAATTGTGGTGTTGCTCCATCACATATTGCGCATGCACTAATTCCTTTGCTCCAAAAATCTTTTTCTTTAATTAGTCCAAGCTTGTTTGCACTTGCTCCAGTAGCAATGATCAAAGACTTTGCTTTGATCATTTGCTCAGAAGTTAATAAATTAAAAGGATGTTGGCACAAGTCAACATTTTCTGCATCTGCTTCTAAAAGCCTTGTTCCCCATCTAAGAGCTTGCGCCTTTAATAAATCCATTAAGTCAGGGCCCATTATTCCATCTGGGAAACCTGGAAAATTCTCTACAAATGTTGTAGTCATGAGCTGCCCACCAGGGATCCCACCTTTTTGAAACCCAGTTATTAGTAATGGTTGTAGATTTGCCCTGGCGGCATAAATTGCAGATGTATAACCTGCTGGCCCAGAGCCTACGATTACAATATTCTCAATAAATTGAGGTTCAGATTTATTTGGAACGCCCATAAATTAAGGCGGAAAACTATAACGATAAGAAAAAAAAACTAGAACTACGAATTTCTTATGAACTTATATATATTTTCTAAGTTGGAATATGTTTTTGTTTACATCTCTAAAACTTCATCAGAATCAATTGGCTCTTCAATTTGAGAAGTTTTTAAATAATGTGGGAATTTTAGAAGAGAAGCTTCTAATTGTTCTGGGTGTTGATGTAGGCAAATGATCCATTCCCTGAATTCTTGAGTAATGGCATAACTATCTTCATACCTTTCAAAAGTATCTAATACAGATATTCTGTTAGAAGCCCATGAGCTGGCAATGCTTATTCGCCGTTCAGAAAAAGCATCCATTTTTTTTCTCCAACGGGGCTACCACCCTATACATTTGATGCGCCAATAAAGCTTTGTTTGTGAGCACAAATACGCTTTATGAACAAAAAAGAATGTTTCCTTAAGGTTTTACTTTTTCTTAACTATTTAATTTTCTTTTGCTACGCTTGTTATTTGAGGCTTAATCAACAAAAAAAACTAGGTTTTTTGTTTTTGAAATTGTTTGATTGAAGTTAAAACTTCAAATGGCCTCTGTGTGATTAACAAGGAGTCTTTCAACCTCTTCTATTCCATCATTGGCTGCTTTACGAGCTAAATCAAACTCACCATTAGCATCATCTAGAAGATTTTCTGCAAGGCGATCAAGTATTTCATCTTTCTTTTCTTCAATTATTTTAATAAGCTCATTATCTATTAGTTTCCTTACAGCAACTGATCTCAATTTGTCATTAGTAGCTTCAGCAAAAGTTCCTTGAACTAATTCTTGAATGAATAATCTATGAACTTCACTACTCCGTAGAAAGCTTTCTGTGGCATTAATTATTCCTTCTACGAGAGCTTCGTCTGGTTCGGAATCATGATTCGCTAGCTTGAATTCCCAGTCAAGATGCTTTCTTTGCCACCCTGAACCATGAAGGCTTGGCATTACAGTTTGAGAGTAAGTATCTACTGACATCTCATATATTCTTTCGGCGAGTCTCTCACACCATTCTTTGCCATGAGTCTGTAGATTTTTTTGCATGGCTGTTCTTGGAACAGCATGCCCACCGTGATGGCTATGACATACGCCATCTGGACATTCGATCGCGGTGAGGCTCATTTTATTGATCGATTTAAATTACGTATATTATTCATAGCTAAAAATCTTTATTAGGAAAACCTTTCTTGACGAAAGATCTAAGGATTAAAACCTTTTCACCCTGTAACCTCAAATTGTGATAGATAAAATTAATTGTTTTGGCTAGATTTTTTATTCCTCTGGAATCGAGTCCAAGAGAAACTCGTGTTGCCGCAACTCCTGAAACTGTAAAAAAGTTTATAGCTATGGGTTGTTCGCTTTATTTTGAGAAAGGAGCAGGTTTATCAGCAGGTTTTTTAGATCAAGCATACATAGATGCAGGAGCTAAATTGGTTGAACCTGGAGATGACAAGGCTTTAGCTGAATCCAACGTTTTACTTTGTGTTAAAAAACCAAATGACGAGCTTTTAAAGAAACTTTCTCCTGGGACTTTAATTACAGGTCTCTTAGAACCTTATGGGAACAAAACTCTTGCAAGTGTTCTTCAATTAAAAGGTCTTTCTGCATTGTCTCTAGAGCTGCTTCCAAGAATTAGTAGAGCTCAATCTTCAGATGCACTTTCTTCTCAAGCAAATATTTCTGGATACAAGTCTGTAATTCTTGCTGCTAGCGCACTTGATAGATATTTCCCTATGTTGATGACCGCAGCTGGAACTGTTCAGCCTGCAAAAGTTGTTGTACTTGGAGCAGGAGTAGCTGGATTGCAGGCAATAGCAACTGCAAAAAGACTTGGTGCAGTTGTATATGTAAGTGATATTCGTCCTGCGGTTAAAGAACAGGTTGAATCATTGGGAGCCAGATTTATTGAACCTCCAGAAATTTCGGAAAAGCCTTCCGAATCTGGTGGTTATGCGCGAGAAGTGTCAAAGGAATTTTTATTAGCTCAGAGGCAGCAATTAATTCATCATTTATCAGAAGCCGATGTTGCTATTTGTACAGCTCAGGTGCCAGGTAAAAAGGCACCTTGTCTTATAGATGATGAAATACTTGATCAGATGCGTCCTGGCTCAGTTGTTGTTGATATTGCTGTAGATCAAGGTGGAAATTGTTCAGGGACAAAAAGCAATGAAACCATTTCAAGAAAAGGCGTAAAGCTTATTGGAGCTTCAGATTTGCCCTGTACAGTTCCCAATCATGCAAGTTATTTATATGCAAGGAATTTGTTAGCTCTTTTAAATCCTTTGATTACAAATGGTGAGTTAACCCTTAATACTGAAGATGAATTAGTTAAGGGAGCCCTTATTAGTAAAGATGGAGTTATTCAATGTCCAGAACTTCTTTCTACAGGAGAATTAAATTAATGACTGGCAATGAATTATCTTTTTCGGATGCTCTCTGGGTCTTAATCCTTGGAAGTCTCCTTGGTTTGGAGTTAATTGGAAAGGTCCCACCTACTTTGCATACCCCTTTAATGAGTGGGGCTAATGCAATCTCAGGTGTAACTATGTTAGCTGCATTAACTTTGATTATTAGAGCAGGTAGCAATTTGCCTTTGTTGATAATGGGTTCAATAGCTCTTGGCTTTGCATTGTTCAATGTTGTAGGGGGCTTTTTTGTCACTGACAGAATGCTTGCAATGTTTAGCCGCAAAACATCTAGAAAATAAAGGTAATCATTATGAATATCTCATTGATTTTAAAGCCAGCGATAGAGCTTTTAGCTGTTCTTCTTCTCGCTTTAGGGATTAAAGGTCTTTCCAAGGTTCGTTCTGCGAGAGATGCAAATCGTCTTGCCGCTTTTGCCCTTACTCTTGCTTTAATAGGCGTTTTAATTGATTTTATAGGTACAAATGATATATCCATTATTGAAGGTTATTGGATAATTATTGGATCTTTAGTTGGCGGATTGCTGGGCATCTTTACTGCGCAAAGAGTCCCAATGACTTCTATGCCAGAGACTGTTGCTCTTTTTAATGGTTGTGGAGGAATGTCTTCCTTGCTTGTTGCCGTTGGAGTTTCACTTTTCCCAATATCAGAATCCAAGGTCGAATCAATATCTATAATTATTTCTATTTTTGTAGGAGCAATAACGTTTACTGGTTCAATTGTTGCAATGGCCAAACTGCAAGGTTGGCTCTCAACACCAAATTGGACACAAAGCAAAGTTAGACATGCAGTAAATATTGCTTTCGCAGTACTTTCTCTAACATCCATTGTTGAAATACTTTCCAATGGAAATAATTTCAGTGGACTTTGGCTACTTGTTATTAGTTCTGGATTGCTTGGTATTGGAGTAACTCTCTCAATAGGGGGAGCAGATATGCCTGTAGTTATTTCTCTGCTAAACAGTTACTCAGGTATTGCCGCTGCCGCTGCAGGCTTTGTAGTTGGTAGCCAATTATTGATTGTTGCAGGAGCAATGGTTGGAGCAGCTGGGTTGATTCTTACCCAAGTTATGTGTAAAGGCATGAATAGATCTTTAGTATCCGTTCTTTTTGGAGGAGTGCTTGGCGCAAGCGCTGGTTCATTAGCCAATGAACCAGCCGAATATACAAATATTACAAGTTGCAGTGTTGAAGAATGCGCATTAACTCTTGAGGCGGCCGAAAGAGTAGTAATTGTTCCAGGTTATGGTCTTGCAGTTGCCCAAGCTCAGCATACGCTTAGAGAAGTCTCAAGAGCTCTAGAGGCAAGTGGAATAAATGTTTCTTATGCAATTCATCCAGTTGCTGGAAGAATGCCTGGACATATGAATGTTTTGCTTGCAGAGGCAGATGTTCCATACGATCAATTAAAAGAAATGGAAATAATTAACCCTGAATTTCCTGCTACAGATGTGGTCTTAATACTTGGAGCTAATGATGTCGTTAACCCACAGGCAAAAACCGATACAACCTCCCCTCTTTACGGGATGCCTGTTTTAGATGTGCAAGAGGCTAGAACTGTATTTGTAGTTAAAAGAGGAATGAGTGCGGGGTATTCAGGTATAAAAAATGATCTATTTGATCTTCCCAATACTTCTATGCTTTTTGGAGATGCTAAGAAAGTCTTGGGTGACTTGTTAGTTGAATTAAAGGAGCTTGGATTAGGTGGTAAGGGTTAATGAGCAAACTGGAATTTGTCTAGAACAACTTGGGGTTCCTCACTTTGAGGAGCGATTTCCTTGGATTGGGGGAGATCTTCAAACTCTTCGGGATACTTTTATATCTGAAGAATTAGAGCAAGAAAAAGGCAAGCAAATATTAGTTCCTATTCCTGAAAACCATTCTCGAAAATGTGGAGCAGGGAATTTGCTTTGTTTATTAGATGAACCAATTTCTTCTAAGAAGATTCTAGGTCTTGTTCTAATACTCCATGGCCTTGGTGGGTCTAGTCGAAGGCAGGGATTAAGGCGAATGGCATCTTCTTTTCTTGATTCAGGCTTTGCTGTACTGCGAGTGAATTTGCGTGGAGCAGATCCTGGAAGGGAATTTGCGGCAGGAACTTACTCTGCTAAATGCAACAGTGATTTGTTCCCAGTTATTTCACACGCAAGGGAAATATGTGATTCACTTGCTGAAGATTTACCAAGTAGAAAATCTCTTCCTTTATATGGGGTAGGCCTTTCACTAGGAGGAACCATTTTGCTAAACACTTGCTTGGATCCTGCTAATTCAAATTCTCCATGCCTTGATGGGCTGGTATGTATTAGTAGTCCATTAGATCTATCTGCTTGTAGCGAATCAATTGAGAGAAGAAGAAATACGGTATATCAAAGATGGCTTTTATGGCGACTTGTTCGACAAACTCTTGCGGACCCTTTTGGAATATCTGATGAAGAAAGAAGTTTACTTTTAGGAGTTGATATAAATAAAACAAAAAAAATTTCATCAATTCGCGCTTTTGACTCTGCAATTACAGCTCCGCGATGGGGTTTTAAGAATGTCGAAGAATATTACAAACTTGCCTCCCCACTAAAATATTTACTTGATAACCACACGATGATTCCGAAATCTCTTTTTATTCAATCATTTGATGATCCATGGGTTCCAGTTTATGGAGCACAGATACTAATGGAGAGAGTGAAACAATTAGGACAAAGGAAAATAGATATTCTCTTAACTAAAAAAGGTGGTCATAATGGTTTCCATGGTTTGAAAGGATGTTGGGGAGATTATTTGGTAAACAAATGGCTTTTAAAAAATTCTGTTTAAGTGTTTGATTGCTTTATAGGTGTTTTGTTTATTATCCAATCATTTATAGGAGTGCCTTCTAAAATATGTTTGTAAATAATTGCCTCTATTCTTTTAGGACTTACTCTTCCATACCATATTCCATCTGGCCAGATTAAAAGAATAGGACCGTTTTTACATACTCTTAGGCAATCTACCTTTGATCTTAAAACTATTCCTTCTGGACGTTTGCTGTTCTCTAAATTCAATTCTTTAAGTATTGACTTTAGTCTTTTCCAGCTTGATGCCCCTGTTGATTTATCACAACAAGAAGATTTTCTTGGAGTTGCGCATAGTAATAGATGATGACTAACAATTTGATTTTTCATTTCTTAAACTAGTCTATTTTAAATTAATACTTTTCTTGACTGATATCTAACTTCGTTTCTAGCCCATTTATCAATTAAAAGAATATCATTTAGTGAAGGATCGCTTCTTAAGTCGTTTTTATGTTTCTCACACGTCATTTCAATTAGTTTGGGAATCCCCAGAAAATGAATCTTCTCTTCTAAAAATTGCGCTACCGCTTCCTCATTTGCTGCATTAAGAACTGCTGGCATTGTTCCTCCAGCCTTGCCAGCGGCATATGCTAGTTGCATACATGGGTATTTAGATGTATCTGGTGACCTAAAAGTTAAATTTCCTATTTCAGCTAGATTTAGCCTTTTCCAAGGAGTGGACAACCTATGGGGCCAACTCATGCAATATAAAATTGGGAGTTTCATATCTGGCCAGCCTAGTTGTGCAATTACAGAAGTATCTTCTAATTCGATCATTGAATGAATGATGCTTTGCGGATGAATAACAATCTCAATATTTTCGTAATTAAGTCCAAATAAATAATGAGCCTCTATTACTTCAAGTCCTTTGTTCATTAAGGTTGCTGAGTCAACTGTAATTTTTCTGCCCATGCTCCAATTCGGATGAGATGTGGCATCTTCAACAGTTGCTTGCTCTAATTTCTCTGGAGGCCAATCTCTAAAGGCACCACCTGAA
This sequence comes from Prochlorococcus sp. MIT 1223, assembly GCF_034092465.1. Lineage (NCBI taxonomy): Bacteria > Bacillati > Cyanobacteriota > Cyanophyceae > Synechococcales > Prochlorococcaceae > Prochlorococcus > Prochlorococcus sp. MIT 1223. Next base: position 610,757 of record NZ_CP139303.1, on the reverse strand, counting down.
GCAGTTAGAAGAATTTTACTAAGTCCTGGAGTGGGAACTCCAGTTGATAAACGAGCATTTTCTGCCCAAGGTGTCCCTTGAAGACATTGAAAAATTGCGGAATGCTCTGAGTCTGCAGGAAGTAATCGACTTCCACTTTTTTTTAATTCTGGTAAAACAACAGGACCAGCTGCAATGAGTGTTTCTTTGTTGGCTAAGGCAAGATCTTTCCCTGCTTTAATTGCCGCAAGAGTAGGTAGAAGCCCAGCGCATCCAACTATTCCAGTAATGACAATATCTGCATGGTCCCATGATGCTGCGGTATTTAAACCATCTGGACCTCCTACCAATTTAGGTAAGCCATTCTTAAAACCTTCCTTTGGAAGGTGATTTATTCGTTCATTAAGAGCTGGTATAAGAGAACTGTCTGCGACAGCAACAATTTCTGGAGAATGAGTTTTGATTTGTCTTGTGAGGAGATCTAAGTTTTTCCCTGCAGCAAGAGCTACAACATTGAACTTTTCAGGAAACTCTTCAGCAATTTCAAGTGTTTGAGTCCCTATGGAGCCAGTAGACCCAAGTACGCTTATGGCTTTCACATTGTGAAGGCAATTAAGACCAGTCTCCCATTAGGAGGTATAACCCAAGAAACATATCTTCAAAAAGTTGGAGTTGATAAACATGCAATCAAGAGAAAAATGGCGATCTAGCTTTGGTTTTGTCATGGCAGCTGCTGGAAGTGCTGTTGGGCTAGGTAATCTTTGGGGATTTGCTTATAGATCATCCCAAGGGGGTGGACTTGCCTTTTTGCTTCTTTATGTCTTGATCGTTTTACTTGTATGCGTTCCTGTACTTGTTGGAGAGATGGTTCTAGGTCGAAGTACTGCTGCTAGTCCTTTTCTTGCACCTTCCAAAGCCGCAGGTGATAGTTGGAAGCCACTAGGCTGGCTTTTTGCAATTGCTTCTTGCGGAATCCTTTCTTTTTATGCTGTCATTATGGGGTGGACAGTTGATACATTTTTTCACTCTTTATTTGTGGGATTGCCCAGTGATATTTCTGAAGCAGGAGCCTTCTTTGATCGAATTAGTACTGGTAAAAGTGTTTTTATCGGACAAATCATTAGCTTATTGCTTACTGCCTTTATTGTTTCAGCGGGAGTTAGAGGAGGTATTGAGCGGCTAACTCGGTTATGTATGCCATTGTTATTTGGATTGCTTTTATTACTTGCGATATGGGCGGCTTTCTTAAAAGGTTCTTGGGAAGGTTATTCCACATTTCTTTTGAGATGGGATGCTTCACAACTTCTTGAACCTGGCACTATTCGCAATGCTTTTACCCAGGCTTTCTTTTCTCTAAGTCTTGGAATTGGAATTATGGTTGCATATTCTTCTTATCTAGATAAAAATAATAAATTACCAAAAGAAGCCTTGGGAATAGTCTCTTTTGATACTGCTGTTGGTCTTTTGGCTGGGATGATCACTTTCCCGATAGTAATAAGTTTTGGTCTTACAGATGTAATTAGTGAATCTACCGTTGGAGCATTATTTATTGCGTTGCCCACGGGATTTGCAAATTTAGGTATTTTTGGAAGATTAATAGCAGGAATTTTCTTTGGATTAGCTTTTATTGCAGCAATTACTTCGTCTATTTCTCTTTTAGAAGTTCCAGTCTCATCTCTTATGGATCAGCTTAACTGGGAAAGGCGAAAGGCAGTAATTGTTTCAACGTTAATTGTTTTTGTTATTGGCATTCCTTCAGCGATTTCCTTAGATGTTTTAGGAAATATGGATGCAATCTTCAATGTTTTACTAATCTTAGGTGGATTTCTTATCTCAATTCTACTTGGCTGGGTAATACCTAGAAAATATGATGAAGATTTAGCATTAGCTAATTCAAGTTATAGGGTGCGTAAATATTTGAAATTTATGCTTCGTTGGGTTTCTCCTCCAGTCATTGCAATTGGTTTAGTAATAAGTCTTACAGACCTTTTTCAGAGCTGGATCTAATGAGTTTAATATGTTTTTATTAAGATAAATCTATTTAATGAAAATCCATGATGTAGTGCCATCTTTTTTATCAATAAGATCTATTCCTTTATTTCTTAAAACTTCCCTTATCTGATCAGCTCTCGAGAAGTCTCTTAATAGTTTTGCATCAATTCTTTCTTTTATTAATGTTTCTATTGCTTCATTGCTTAGCTCTTTATTAATAGGATTAATATTATTTATCTCTGCTTTTAGTCCTAAAATATTAGTTAATTTTAATAGGAATTTCCATCGATTATAATGTTTTGCTTTTTCTAATTCAGTAATTACATCAATTGAGCCTCTTTCAATATTATTTGAAAGTGATCGAAGTGGCTTTGCAATTTGAAAGATTACTGAAAGTGCCGCTGAAGTATTTAGATCATCATTCATTGCCTCAATAAAACTTTGATATTGCTTGGAATACTCTTCAGTAAGAACTTCCTCTTTTGATTGATTATCAAGCACTTCAATTGCTTTATGTGGATGTGGCCAATTTAAATAATTAAAATACTTAAGGCTAATGCAAAGTGCTGAGTTTATTCCATCCCAACCTTTTGCTGCGGAATCGAGTGCATCCTGTGTGAAGTCTAGTGGTTTGCGGTAATGAGTTTGTAAAACAAATAATCTTAAACTCATTGCGGAATAACCACTTTCTAGAAGTGATCTAATTGTCTTGAAGTTACCTAATGATTTACTCATTTTTTTCCCTTCTACATTCACCATTCCATTGTGAAGCCAATATTTAGCTAATTCTTTCCCATTAGCTGTTTCGGATTGAGCTATTTCGTTTTCATGATGGGGAAAGACAAGATCAGACCCACCTAGGTGAATGTCAATTGTTTCGCCGAGTTCCTTCCTTACCATTGCAGAACATTCAATATGCCATCCAGGTCTGCCAGCGCCCCATGGAGAGGGGAAGCTGGTTTCACCTTCTTTGGCACTTTTCCATAAAGCAAAGTCAAATTGATTTTTTTTGTTTTCTTTCTCTCCTTTAGTAAGCCTTCCATGAGCATCTATTTGCTGCTCTTCAAGTGATCTTTGACTTAACTTCCCATATTCTTTGTGCTTCTCAACTGAAAAATAAACATCTCCATTTTTTGAATAAGCAGCACCTTTATCTTCTAACTCTCTTATTAAATTGCATATGCCATCAATACAATTGGTGGCTCGAGGCATACTATCTGGACGCAAAATACCTAATGAATCCATATCACGATGAAAGGCCTTTATATTTCTTTCGGTGATTTCATTTGTGGAGCAACCTTCTTCAGCGGCTTTCTTTAGGATTTTGTCATCGATATCAGTGAAATTTTGGACAAAAGTCACTTCAAACCCTTCCCAAGTCAAAAATCTCCTTAAAATGTCCCAAACAATGTAACTGCGAGCATGACCGATATGACATAGGTCATAAACAGTTACCCCGCAACAATAAATACTTACTTTATTGGGTACAAGAGAAAAGAAATCTTCTTTCTTCTTTGTGAGTGTGTTGGTTAGCCTCAGTGACACAGTCTTATATGGTTTTAGGAATTTCTTTTGGAGATTCCTTGGATAGCTTCGTTTCTATTTTGCCTTGTTGGGAAGATTCCGTTGGCTTTTTTAGACTAGTCATTCATTTGAGTAACTTCAAAAAAAGTGAAAGATGTTCTCGTTAAAAAGCAAGCCTTGTCACTCCTGAATCAAAGAAGTAAGAAGACTTGCTTTAATCTTTCAATTGAGCCTTAGGAGAGAAAAAGCTAAAACTACTTTTTAGCAGGAAGATTTACTCCTTGTCCGTCATTGTCGCTTTTTCCTCCAATGAAATAGACAATATAAAGAGCAAATCCAACTATTCCACAGAGTTGAGCGAAGGCGTGCATTGATCAAAGAGGTAAACGAATTACTAATAACTCAAAAATTAAACTTAATGAGCTTTATGCATTGATACTTAACCTCGTGAAAACTTACTTAATAAAGACGCTTTTTCCTTGATTAACTTGTAAATAAAAAAGGGCCAAGAGGCCCTTTTTTATTTATGGCATTTACGCCAGCTTTTCGAAGACCTTGGCTTTGGCACCTGGGGCCATTTTTCTAGGTGTGAAGCTATATCTCTTTTGAGGGCACCTATACGATGCAGAAGAGATACGACTGATTTGACGTTCTTAATTGTTTTGCCGCACCTAAATCATTGATCCTTGGCAAAATACATCCATCTTGTCCTAGATAGATGTCAATTGTCTTTGTCGCATCAGACGCAAGCTTACTTTGTCATTGAGACTGTTGGAGCAGGAACCAGAAGTCAGATTACTTCTGGGGGATACTCAGGTGGAGTGTCGACCGACATTTGGTACCTCCGAGTTCTGAACTTATTTTTCTCCTTTCTGACATTTAATGCAATCAGCCTTAATGCCCATTGCATTATCAGTTTAAAAGTAAGATAATTAGTACTTTGCTAAAAACAACTATTGAAATTATGAGTTAAGTGAATCTCCAAAGACGAATATTGAACTAAGCAATTGAGAGAAGATATTTTTAATAGGATTAAATACCTGTGGAAATAATTCTGTATTTATTGTTGGACTTCTAAAGTGTTAATAGTAGACCATTGTTTAGAATAGACTAATTTAGGATGCCGATGAAAAGTTTATTTTCAATAAAAATATTTAATAAATTAAATACCAGGCTCCTTGTAATTAGTTTTTTAATTTTCTTTGGATACTTTTATTCTACTCCATATTTATCAATCTTCTTTTTTAAAACTGCGATAGAGAATAGGCAGTCGAGAAAAGCTAATAAATATATAAACTTCTCTTCGCTTAGAAGCGATCTTAAATCTCAATTGACCAATAACTTGAGAAATAAAGCTTTAAACAAATATAGAAATAGATTATCTCCATTCTCATTGACACTGATTAATCCCGTGTTCGAGAAAATGGTAGATTCAATAGTTGACTACACTGTCACAAATAATGGTCTAAGATTACTTCTTAATAAAGGCCAATTATTGACAGATGCAAGAATCTATCAAGATCAATGGGAGGAGGAAGATATAAAAGTAAATCTTTATTATCAGGGCCTGAATATCTTTATCTTAAGTACTAAAGTAAATAATTTAAGTCAACCTATAAAAACTTATTGGTTGAGGGAAGGCCTTTTTCATTGGAAGTTAAGTCGTATTGACTTGCCTCCTGAGTTGATTCAATAAATTTAACCCTTGCATTATAAGCTATTGATTAGAGGGATGAAAATATTGTTCCTTTTAGAAAATCAGTCTATTGATTTTCATTGAAGACGATTTGATAAAAAATGGGAGCTAATGCATTAGTCTTATATTGTATATGTCCGAGAAATAGTTCTTTTTTACCCAAGAAAACTGTTTCACTCTAAATACACATGAGCTCTACACCAGAATCTTCGGAGTTAAATGAGGTTTCTATAGAGAGGAATCCTGAAATTGCTTTCTGTGTATTACAGCAAATTCAAAATCTCCGCGTTGAAAATAAAATTAAGGATGCAGATGCTCTTCTTAGAGAGTGGATCGTTTAATAATCTGATAACTTTATTAGCAAATTATTCTATTTCTTTAAATTTCAGATGAAGAGAGCAATTGTTACTTGCATTCCATCCAATTATTTCCAATACCAGTTTCTACAGTTAAAGGGACACTAAGAGTTAATGCATTTTCCATTGTATTAACAACTATTTGCTTGACTTCATTTAAGGCTTTTGGATCTACTTCTAGTACTAACTCATCGTGAACTTGTAATAAAAGATTTGCAGGCAAGGAAGATGCTTTTAATTTACTACTGATTTGCAGCATCGCAATTTTTATTATGTCAGCACTTGATCCTTGAATCGGGGCATTTGCTGCAGCTCTAAGTTGCTGAGCTTCTATCCCTGCTCTGCGTGCTGTGAGAAGGTCTATTTCATTTATATCTTTTCCTAGTAGTCGTCCTAACCCACTTTTGTCAAAATTAAAGTATCTACGTCTACCAAGAATAGTGGTTACATAACCTCTACTTAAAGCAAGCTTTTCTTGAAGTTCTAGGAACTTAAAAATATTTTTATATCTTTCCTTAAAACGTGCCAGGAAATCTTTGGCTTCTTGTTGTGTTACGCCTGCGGCTCGAGCAAAGCGTTGTGCACCCATTCCATAAATTACACCGAAATTTATTGTCTTGCCTAGACGCCTTTCGTCTGCATTTATAGAGTCCTTCTCTAGTAATAACTTTGCCGTCAAAGAATGAACATCCTCTTTGTTTTTGTATGCCTTTTGAAGAACTTCTTCTTCTGACAAGTGAGCGAGAATACGGAGTTCAATTTGCGAATAATCTGCACTAAGTAATTTCCAGTTTTCTTTAGGTAAAAAAGCCTTACGAATCTGCTTGCTGAATTCAGTTCTACTTGGAATGTTTTGGAGATTGGGATTGCTGCTACTTAATCTTCCTGTCGTTGTTACTGCTTGATTGAAATCTGTATGCACTCTTTGTGTTTCAGATTCAACTAGTTGTGGAAGCGCGTCAATGTAAGTACTTAAAAGTTTGCTGATTGTTCGATGTTCTATTAATTTAGGGATTATTGTATGTTCAGAAGATAGTTTTTCTAATACAGCAGCATCAGTGCTCCAACCTGTTTTAGTTTTCCTAGATTTTTTTTTGTTGAGATTAAGGTTTTCAAATAAAACTTCTGCTAATTGCTTAGGTGAATTTAAATTAAAATCTATCCCTGCTTCTTGTTGGATTTCACCTTCAAGGCAGGAAAGTTTTTCTTGGAAAGAATTTGATAGTTTCTGCAAGTAGGGTACATCTATTCTTATCCCAGTATTTTCCATATGGGCGAGTACTGTCTCTAAAGGTTGTTCAACTTCATAGAGTAGTTTGATTAACTCATTGCCAACTTCTTGAAGAGATGACTTTAATCTTTTAGATAATTTTCTTGTTAAATAAACATCCATACCACAGTAAAGACTTGCTGAATCTATACTGACGTCGGCAAAAGTTTTACCTTTATCAACAATCTCATTGAAAGAGGTAGGTGTAAAACTAAATTCACGTTTTGCTATTTCTTCTAAGCTATGTTTATTGCTTGCGTCAAGTAAGTAATCGGCTAATAATGTATCTATAGTTACTCCATCAAGGTTTATTCCATGTCTAAGAAGTATTAAACGATCATATTTTGCATTTTGCAGTACTTTAGGATGCTCATTACTGGAAAGCCAAGGTCTAAGCTCATTAATTACGGTATCTAGACCAAGTTGATTATTAGAAATAGGAGAAAAAATTTCATTCTGTAATTTGTGGCCGATAGGGATATAAGCCAAATCTTTCTTTCCTTCTCCCCAGCACAAACCTATTCCAACAAGTTCTGCTTTAAAAGGATTTAAATCTGTTGTTTCTGTGTCAATCGCAATAGGTGAATCTATATCTTTATAGGTCATTAAATTACTAACAAGCTTAGTTAATTGATCTGCTGTATTAATTATCTGAGGATTAATATCTATAGACGAATTATTAATTGATTCTGAATTATTCTGACTAATGCTAAGAGGCTTTCTCTTGATTTCATTGTTATCAACTTTTATCTGATCTTTATTGGAGAGATAACCCCCAGCTGAAAAAGTTGCTTTGAAAATTTCTATTTGACGTACTAAGCTAAAAAGCTCTAATTCCTCAAGAGAATTTCTTAATTCTATTGTATTTATTTTGCTAAGTAGACTATTAGGTTGCTTTTTAATAGGAACTTTCTTTATTATTTCTGCTAGATATTTTGAATGATAAGCATTATCTTTATCAACTTTTAGCTTGGCTTTTAGTGCTCCTTTAATGCACCCTTTTGTCGCTTTATCTCCTAATGCTTCAAGTCTTTCCAGTGAGGTATAAATGCCATCTAAGTCACCATTTTCTTTCAAAAGATTAATCGCAGTTTTAGGACCTACGCCTTTTATTCCAGGAATATTGTCAGAACTATCTCCTGTTAAAGCTTTTAGCTCAACAACTTTTGTAGGAATCACACCAAGCTTTTGTATAACCTCAGATTCTTTAATAAGAGATGGCTGTCCACTTTTAGAATATGGTCCTCCTCCCATATACAGCACTGCTATATCAAGTGAATCGTTAACCAATTGGAAGAGATCTCTATCCCCAGTAAGAATCCTTACTGACCATCCATCTTTTATTGCTTGATAAGCCAGGGTCCCAAGTACATCATCAGCTTCATAGCCTTCTACTGAACACATAGAGATATTCAGTGCTTTTTCAAGAATCTTCTGAAGTTGTTCTAAATCTTGAAAAAATATGTCAGGTGCAACATCTCTATTTGCCTTGTAATTGGGATCAGATTTATGCCTAAACGTTGGTTCGGGAGTGTCAAAAGCAATAGTGATAGCCTCTGGCCCAAGAAGTTTGCAGTTATCTAGAAGACTTTTTAAAAATCCATATGTAACACTTGTAGGGAAACCATCTTTTGTTGTAAGTCCTCCTTCTCCTCCCTTGCTGAAGGCGTAGAAGCTTCTGAAAGCTAAGGAGTGTCCATCTACTAGGAGTAATATTGGTTTTTTAATTTTTTTTTTCATTAATAATCTTTTTAAAAGTAGCTACTTAATTTCTCGATTGTTTAGACCATGGAGGTAAGTCTATAAATATTTGATCTCCTGGGTTTACTCCATTAAGTATTGCTGTTTTGCTGCCACTGCTAGCTCCTAGTTCAACTGGTCTGAAGGTTGGCTGTTTTTTATCGCCAACAAAAAGTAATCCTGGCATACCTTTCTGAGTAACAATTGCCACAGTCGGAACCAAGGTGCTTATTGATGTCTCTCCAGTATTGAATTCAATATCGGCACTCATTCCTATTCTTAAAATTGGTGGAGGAGTGATAAGCAATAATGTCACTTCAAAGGAAGTCACATTATTGCTTTTTATTGCCCTTGGGGAAATGTCTCGAACTTTTGCTTGGAAGCGTTTCTCTGGAAATGAGTCAACTCTTACAGTTGCGTCTTGACCAACTTGAATTCGTCCAATATCACTTTCAGGTACTTTTGCAATTACTTCAAGACCTTGCGATAATTCCACAATCGAAATCTGTGGAGAAGTTCCGTTTCCAGTACTTGTGGAAGTTTTTGTTGGAGTGACAAAAGCTCCTTCTACTGCATATTTGCTAGTAATGATGCCTTCAAAAGGGGCTCGAATATCTATGTCATTTATCTGTATTTCTAATTGATTTAGCTTGGCTTCGCTTTTTAAAAAAAGATTTTTATAGTCATCATAGTTTTCTTGACTTATAGCACCTTCCTGAAGCAAGTATTTTCTTCTAATATAATTTGTTTTTTGTTTTTCGAAGTCAGCTTTTAATTCATTTAGCTTATAGGTCAAATCTCCATCGTCCATTCTTGCTATAAGCTGACCTTTTATAACTTGGTCGCCAGCCTCAACAAAAACTTCTTCTAAAATTCCTTGACGTTTTGGGCTTATATTTACACTCTTTTCTGATTGCAATTCACCGCTTGCAGTAATTAATCCAGGCAGTGTCCCTTCCTTTGCAATAGTGGTGAAGCTCCTTATATCTCTATTGCTTTCATTGTCAGGTTTGACTTTCCAAAAGACGCCACTTAGCGCTAGAAATATAGCTGTGGAAAGGATTATTAATTTTTTTTTCTTTTTGGAATTTGTTCCTTCAGACATTTTTCGTTTGAGGCAAGACTGTAAAAAGTTTTGATTTATGTAGGATGTTTTATTCTTGAAACATGACCTGGAATTTTCTAACTCTATTTTCGATTTATCGAGAATATGATGAATTTCTGGTCCATTATACGAAAATTAAATCCAAAAATGCTTAAGGCTGGAATTGTAGGACTTCCCAATGTGGGTAAGTCAACTTTATTTAATGCTTTAGTGGCTAATGCAAAAGCACAGGCAGCAAATTTTCCTTTTTGTACGATTGAACCAAATGTTGGTTCAGTTTCTGTCCCAGATAATCGATTGGATATTCTTGGAAGACTTAGTGCAAGCAAAATTATAATCCCGGCAAGAATTGAATTTGTTGATATTGCGGGGTTGGTTAAAGGTGCAAGCAAAGGAGAAGGCTTAGGCAATAAATTTCTAGCGAATATTCGTGAAGTTGATGCAATTGTTCATGTCGTGCGATGTTTTGAAGATGATGATGTAATACATGTATCCGGTTCAGTTAACCCTGCTAGAGATATAGAAATTATTAATCTAGAATTAAGTTTGTCAGATTTAGCTCAAGTAGAAAAAAGGCGAGAAAGACTTAAGAAGAATTTAAGAACAAACGAAGAGGCTAAATTGGAAGATGCTGCTTTGCAGACTATCTATCAAGAATTAGAAAAAGGAGGTTCAGTAAGGAGTATTAAACTCACTAAAGAGGAAAAAGAATTAATTAGACCTTTAGGTTTGTTAACAGATAAGCCTATTATTTATGCTGCAAATTTAAAGGAAGACGAATTATCTTTGGGAAATCAAAATTCTAATAGTGTGAATGAAATAGCTATGCTTGAAAACGCTCGGACTATACGAGTATCTGCGCAAGTAGAGGCTGAATTGATTGAATTAGGCGAGGATGAAAGACTAGATTACTTAAAGGGATTAGGTATCCTTGAGGGTGGATTGAAATCCTTAATAAAAGAAACTTATGATTTATTAGGCCTAAGAACATATTTTACTACTGGTGAAAAAGAAACTAGGGCCTGGACATTTAGGAAAGGCATGAAAGCTCCACAGGCTGCAGGCGTTATTCATACAGATTTCGAAAAAGGTTTTATAAGGGCTCAAACAATAGGATATGAAAAATTTATTGAAGCTGGTTCATTAGTTGAAGCTAAAAATAAAGGTTGGTTGAGGAGTGAAGGGAAAGACTATGAAGTAAAGGAAGGAGATGTGATGGAATTCTTATTTAATGTATAGGTAATTTTCTTGATACCCTCAGGCAATGAGACACCTTAATCATACTTCTTCTGATAATAGGAAGAAGGTAGTCGGGCAGATAGAATTACAACTTTTCCAAGTTTGATAACTTATGACTATTAACAATGTTTTTTATATGAATGGCTCTAACGGCACATAGGAAACACAAAATTTATCTGATAGTGACCATGGGATATAAGCTTGGTTCAAATGATCCAGAAGAGGTTGCTTTCTATACTAAAACCAAGGAAGAGATGAAAGATGATAAGCAAAATGGGCATAGAGGAATTCCAAGAGAAGACTGATGCAGTGGAGATTTCATCATCCATACATTTAAGTAATCGATATCATCCACAACCTCTCCTCAGCTATTAAGACTTTTTGGGATAACTATTGTCGCCATAATTAATATAGATTAAGTAGTATAGGTAGAGCCCTTAATCGCTATCTGGACTAGTTATATAAGATAAACTTAAGTTGAAATGCTCTGACTCCACCCTATAGATTTTATCCTAGCCTTATTAATAGGAGTAGCAGAATGATGCCAACTTGAAAGAGATAAGTCTCTACCTAACTACTCTTAAAAGTAGATTAGAAAGTCCGAGATCTTGAAATAAACGCCCCAGCTTTATTTAACTTCATGTCAAAATTCTCATATCCTCTATCGAGGTGCTCTAATCCTTGAATTATGCTCTCACCTCTAGCGACAAGGCTAGCAAGTACTATGGCGGCGCATGCTCTTAAGTCTTTCCCTTGTAGAATAGAAGGCCTTAATTCTTTAACTCCAACTACAAAAGCAGTATTTCCTTGAAGCTCAATGTTTGCCCCCATTTTATTGAGCTCATTAATATGATGCATCCTTTTCTCGAAAATCGTTTCTTCTATTTTGGATGTACCTTTTGCTGTAGTCATAAGTGCCATGAAAGGAGCTTGTAAGTCGGTAGGAAATCCTGGGTAAGGTCGAGTCGTTATGTCTACCGACTTTATATCTCTAATAGGGAATATACTTATGCTGTTATCGCTCTTTTTGACTAAGCAACCTGACTCTTCTAGCTTGAAAATAACAGCTTCAATATGTTCATATATAACAGGAGATATAGTTAAAGGACAACGTGTAATAGCTGATGCAATCAGAAATGTCCCTGCTTCAATTCGATCTGGCATTACAGTATGACTACAACCTTTGAGTTGATCGACTCCTTCTACTTCTATCCGATCAGTTCCATCACCTTTAATTTTCGCACCCATTCTTCTCAGCATATTTGCTAAATCTTGAATCTCAGGTTCTTGAGCAGAATTTTCAATAATCGTTTTTCCTTGCGCAAGTGTTGCCGCCATTAGAATTGTTTCTGTAGCGCCAACACTTTTGCAATTGAATTTAACTTTTGCTCCAACCAATCTTTTTTCAGGACTGAGGGCCTTTACAAGTATGTGATCTTTCTCAACCTTTACACTGGCCCCTAATCTTTTTAATCCTTTAAGATGCTCGTCAATAGGTCTTACTCCTATCCGACACCCCCCCGGTAATGGCATTCTAAGTTCCCCGAATCTGGCAAGAAGAGGTCCTATACAAAAGAAGCTTGCTCTAAGTGACTGGACTATTTCGACATCTAATTTCTCTGTTAGAAAATCTATTCGGTTAGTTTGCAAAAGTAATTTATTTGATGTTTCACTGATCGTTGCACCTATGCCTAAAAGTAGCTTTATCATTGAATAAACATCAGTTAGTTTAGGAACATTGCTTATTTGAACAGATTCTTTGGTGAGAAGGGATGCTGCTATTAGTACTAAAGCAGAGTTTTTAGCCCCACTAATTTTAATATCTCCAGAAAGTCTTTTGCTTTCAGAAACTTTTAAAACTTGCATATCTTCATTTGTTCTATATCTTATTGGATCTATAAAACCAGTAGAAGATTTACTACTCAAAACCTCGTTTATTTTTTTTTCTATTGAAGACAAACCTTTCTATTCCTAAAGAGAGATTTTATTGATATTAATTAGAGAAAAAAATACCTTTAAAAGCTTTTTGAAAACCGGGGATTATTTTCACGATTTTCATTGAAGAGCTAGTTATTTTAGTTGAAACATAATTACTTATTATATTTAAATACATATTTTGATTAATGCAAGTCTCTAGAGAGACTGAAATAATCGCTTGTGAATTATAACTTCATGGAAGTATTTTTTTTAGAGGTGATTTCTTCACGGCTTCCTATGAAGAATACTCTTCCCTATGATTTCTTGATGAATGAAATTTCACCATTCTACTTCTTTAACTCTATGTTTTTAGTTCAGATCTGATATGTTAGATCTTCCAAAATATCCGATCATCCAAACTCTTTTCTCCATACCTTTTGTTTCCCTCTAATTTCCCAATAGTTAATTTAGAAAAAAAAAAATAATCATTTGATTATTTGGACTAGTTTAGGTATATCTTGTAAAATCATGGACCATAAAATATGAGACGTTTATTTGCTGGAATGCTAACCATTTCAATGCTTATAAGTGGCTGTGCCTCAACTAGCGAGAAGAATCAATCTAGGCTTGAGTTGATAAAAAAACGTAATGAGCTTATTTGTGGTGTTAGTGGAAAAATACCAGGCTTTAGTTTTCTTAAAAGCGATGGAAACTATCAAGGAATTGATGTCGATATTTGTAGGGCCTTTGCTTTTGCTTTTATAGGCAGCTCTGGAAATATTCAATACAGACCTCTCACGGCGGCTGAAAGATTCACTGCAGTAAGGACAGGAGAGGTTGACCTGCTTTCACGAAATACGACTTTTAACTTGAGCAGAGATTCATCAGCCGGGAATGGTCTTACATTTGCTCCGGTTATATTTCATGATGGACAGGGGCTTATGGTGAAGAAAAATAGTGGAATTAAAAACATTTCCGATCTAGCGAATAAATCAATATGTGTGGGCTCGGGAACAACAACTGAACAAAATATAAATGATGTTTTTGAAGCTTTATCTCTTCCTTATACACCTATTAAATATCAAGACTTAAATCAGGTAGTTGCTGGATATTTACAAGGTCGCTGTGCGGCTATGACATCTGATCGATCTCAACTAGCAGCAGCACGATCAGGTTTTAGAAATTCAAAAGATCATATTATTCTTGAGGATATTTTGAGTAAGGAGCCTCTCTCTCCTGCCTCGATTGGTGGCGATCAAAAACTCGGAGATGCAATGCGTTGGGTTATCTTTTCACTTATCGCGGCTGAAGAAAAGGGGATAACAAAAGAAAATATTAGAGCCAAGCTAGAATTAGCAAGGGAAAACCCTGAATTAAAATCATTACGCCGTTTTTTAGGTGTTGAAGGAGATCTTGGCGAAAAATTAGGCCTTAGCAATGACTTTGTAGTCAATGTAATTTCTTCTATTGGTAATTATGGAGAGATTTATAATAGACACCTAGGACCTAATAGCGATGTACCAATCCCTAGAGGCTTAAATCAACTTTACAATAGTGGTGGGATTCTAATTTCACCACCATTTAATTGAACTTTATAAAAGGCAATTATTAACTTATTAGATGAAAATCTTTAAGGGATTTTGGCTACAAGTTGGGATTGTATCTGGAGTGATTGTGTTGTTGTCGATATTGATTAACAACATATCTATAAATCTCATTCGTACAGGTCTTGGGTTTAGCTTTTCCTGGTTAACTCGTCCAGCTAGCTTTGCTTTGGCTGAATATGCTTTACCTTACTCTCCCTCTGACAGCTATGCCTGGGCTATATTTATTGGTTGGCTGAATAGTTTAAAAGTTATTTTTCTCTCTTTATTAATAGCTACTTTAATAGGTTTTTTTGTTGGACTTGCGCGTACAGGTACTAATGCATTACTTCGAGTTACTTCAGCAGCTTATGTAATGTTAATTAGGCAAACGCCCCTCCTTTTGCAATTGATGTGTTGGTATTTTGTGGGATTCTTAGGAATTAAGGGCACATTATTTTTTCCTGCTAGAGGTATTTTAGCGATGTCCAATCAGGGCTTGGATTTTTTGGGTGTTACCTTATCGGCAGAATTCTCTGCATTACTACTTGGACTTAGTGTCTTTACTGGGGCATATATCTCCGAAGTAGTACGTGGTGGTATAAATTCAGTTGAAAAAGGACAATGGGAGGCTTTTAGGAGTCTAGGTCTGTCAGAAAGCGATGGACTATATAAAATTATAATTCCTCAAGCGCTTCCAGCAATCCTTCCTGGTTTAACTAGTCAGTATTTAAATCTTGCGAAAAATAGCACTCTTGCAATTGCTGTTGGGTATTCAGATATCTACGCAATTAGTGATACTGTAATCAATCAAACGGGGAGAGCTATCGAAGGGTTTATTCTATTATTACTTAGCTTTCTATTACTTAATCTTATAATAAGTAATGCAATGGAAGTGGTAAATAAATTTATTCTCAACTATCAAAGACGTTAAACGATTATTCCTATGAAAAGAGATAAATTACGTGATTTCTATAGGCGAATATTTGTTTCACGTCCTTTTGAAGTCTATATCTCATTAGCTGTCTTTACCACGATTGCTATTCTTTTTGGCTTTACATTTAAATGGTTTTTCTTAGAAGCTAATTGGGAAGTAGTCTCTGCAAATCTACCTTTATATTTATTTGGTATTTTTCCTGATGATCAAAGGTGGAGACCTGCTACCTGGTTAGTTATTTTAATATGTCTTTCAATTGTGACTATTTGGGGCCCCCGCTGGTGGTGGCTTCGCAAAATATTACCTTTAACTTGGATAGGTGTTGTTCCTCTTGGGATTTTTCTTTTATCTGGTGGGTTAGGCATATTACCTGTGGCGAGTAGATCTTGGGGAGGGTTAACTCTTACAATATTTTTGATGATGTGTAGTTCTTTAATTGCCTTCCCCTTGGGAGTTATTTTAGCGATAGCTCGGCAGAGTGAATTACCAATAGTTAAATATCTAAGTGCAATTTATATAGAGGTCATAAGAGCTATTCCGCTTATAGCGGTTCTTTTCTTTGGTCAGCTCTTAATACCTTTATTTCTTCCTTTGGGGTTAGAAATTAACCGTGTTTCAAGAGCTATATTTGCATTCTCATTATTTGTTGCAGCTTATGTAGCAGAAGATATACGTGGTGGATTGCAGTCAATACCCATAAGTCAGGAGGAGGCAGCTAAGTCTTTGGGGCTTAGCAAGTTGCAAATTACTTGGTTGATTCTTGTTCCACAAGCACTAATAATTGCGTTGCCTGCTCTTGGGAATCAAGCAATAGGACTTCTTCAAAATACAACATTGATGGCAATCTTGGGATTAGTAGAGTTGCTTGGCATTAGTCAAAGCTTATTAGCTAACCCTGCCTTTATTGGAAGCTATATTGAAGTTTATTTATGGCTTGCATTTGTTTATTGGTTTGTATGCACATTTATGGCTCTTCTTTCCAGGCACCTTGAAAAAACAATGTCTTTTAGCAAACCAATGCTTGATTAATCATGAAACCAGTAGTCATAGCTAAAAACCTTGTGAAATCATATGCAAAAGGGTTACTTGCTCTTGATAATGTTTCTTTGACTGTTAATAGAAGAGAGGTTCTTGTAGTTATGGGACCATCAGGTTCAGGAAAGAGCACTTTAATTAGAACATTTAATGGATTGGAAAGTTTTGACTCTGGAATGCTTGATGTTGTAGGCATTCAACTTTATTCAACTCAGGATGAACGGAAAGTTCGGGAGATTAGAAAAAGAGTAGGTATGGTGTTTCAGCAGTTTAATTTATTTCCACATCTTTCAATTTTAGACAATATAACTCTTGCTCCGATCAAAGTTCAGAAACTTAATAGGAAGGAAGTAGAGGAACATGCGATGTCTCTGCTCTCTCAAATGGGAATATTACAGCAAGCCAATAAGTTCCCGGGACAACTTAGTGGAGGGGAACAACAAAGGGTCGCTATAGCAAGATCTTTGGCATTAAAACCTGAACTGCTTTTGTTTGATGAGCCAACGAGTGCTTTGGATCCTGAACGTGTAAATGAAGTTTTAGATGCTATACGTACTCTTGCTATGAAAGGGATGACAATGGTTGTCGTTACTCATGAGATTAGTTTTGCAAAGGAAGTTGCCGATAGGGTTTTGTTTATGGATTCAGGTAAAGTTATAGAGATGTCTACTCCTGAAATTTTCTTTACTAATGCAAGACATGAAAGAAGTCGGAGATTTTTGAATCAAATTGGAAAATAGTTTTTACTTAATAAGTTAACTTCAAATTATTACTGCTTAATTTACGAAGAAGAGATTAGTCCTTCTTCTAATATTGATATAATACTATTAATTATAAAGTATGAGTTTGATGAATAAGGATAAAAACATTATTGCTATAGGAGGAGGAGGTTTTGGAAGATCTTTAAGGGATTTAAAAATTGAGAGATATATTACTAATCTTTCCAAAGTTAAGAATCCTAATATTTGCTTTATTCCAACGGCTACTGGAGATAGTGATACATACAAGGTTAGCTTTTATAATGTATTTACAAAGCTTGAGTGTAAACCGACACACATAGATTTATTTAAAAGGACAATAGATTTGGAGGACCATATCAATAAGCAAGATATTATTTATGTAGGAGGTGGAAATACGAAGAGCATGTTAGCTGTTTGGAAAGAATGGGGCTTAGATCTAATTTTAAAAAATGCTTATGATGCAGGAGTGATTATGAGTGGTGTAAGCGCAGGTGCAATTTGTTGGTTTACGAAGGGTATCACTGATTCTTGGGAAAAAGAGCTTTCAATTCTTGAATGCTTGGATTTTGTAAGAGGAACATGTTGTCCTCATTATGACGAAGAAGAAAGTAGGATTCCTTATGTAACTAGTCTTCTATTGGATAAGCATATAAATAGTTGCATAGCAATTGAGGATAATTGTGCATTGCATCTTAAAAATGGTGAGCCCTTTAGATCTATAAGCTTTGGGGATAAGAAAAATAGTTACTTTGTTTCTTTAAATAAAAAAAATATAATATCCAAGCCGTACACTGGTATTAGTATTTGAAAGGTAAATATGTATAAGTTACGTCTTTAGTTCTTGAGCTTTAAGGGCTTGATCTAATTCCGCGAGGTTAGGTATTTGCCATGATCCAATTGCTTCCATAAGTAATTGGTCTATAGCTTCATCAGGACAACCGGTACCTTCTTGTAATGCATAACAGGCAGCATCAACACAGTCAAAAAACTCAGCGAGATATTCTTTGTGTGCATTATTGAATTGAAAGTTATTGCTCATATTTGATCAAGTAAAGAATTTCCAAGTCTTGCTTTGATTGAGCAAGCTTGCGTCTTAAGAATTTTAATGTCTCCTGGTCCATTTGAGACTCTGTAATCATCTTTTCTGATTTATCTATAGCGAACTCAAGGTTTTTGATTTTTAGTTCAAGAATATCTTTGTTTTTCTTGCATTCTTTTAGTGTAAAAGCATCAATCATTTCTCTTTATAGCTTTCTCAGCTAATAATTTAAGTTTCTTTTCCATAATCTTTGGAGGAGTTGATTTGATATTGATTGAGACTATCAGAGAGCTTACAGCTATACATAACAATATTACTATCAGCCAATTAACCAGGTAATAGCTCACGATATTATTGACCATATCGGCTCAATTTAAGTAGTTAAACATGCAGATCTAGTTCTTATTTAAACCATGTACCTTTGGGATGAAAAACAGAAATTGTTTTAAAGGCGTAACAATTGTATGGGCTCAAATGGGGTATTCTAATGTCCCTTTTTCAACGCCTGAAGCTATTTAGGGAATAACCTATTTGGAGCTTTTAGAATGTCTATCGTCATAGGTTGTCTTGCTTTCCTCAGTGAAGTAGTCATCAAACCTAGTATACCTAACACTCTTAGACTTAAGAATAACTGTATAGAAGCAAGCAAAACTCGTGAGCTATCAAAAAAAGATATGAAACTCAAGAATGAATTACCTTCTATTGAGGGTGCCCCTTAGCCTTATGAGCCCTTTGAGAATTGTTGGTTAGTGACTTTTGATGTTGCTGAAGGCCTTGCTCTTCTGATTGCTTTAGTTGGATCGATAACAAGCTTTTGAGATAGCAAGAGGCCTCTCTGAGCCTTTACGTATAAAAAATTCTTATGATTTTGGTAACTTGTCTTTTTTAGAATGTTTGCAAAGCATCGTAACGATTAGATCATTAGATACAAATCAATTACAAAATAAATCTCTTCTTCATTTTTTATCCCCTAGGAATGTATTTTTGCTAGATAAATTTTGTGATTATTATGCTCACTACTTTTGCTGGATTGACAAGCACACCTGCTCCTACAGCTATTTTGGTTGGGATTGCCTCAATTGTATTATTTGCAATTGTCGGAGTAATGGTTGGACCTGATTATGATGGTATGAATGCTCCAGAAGTAAAAAAATAGTTTTAAAAGCTGATTAAGCAGCTGCTTTCTTTTAACAATTAAAAGCCCCTTCTTCTTGAAGGGGCTTTTAATTGTTAAATTCTGCAAGACTCCTTAAAAAGCTATGAGAATCACCTAAAACACAGTCCACAGCAATGAAAATTATATGCATTAATTTTTTTTTAATTATCTTGTCGTGAGATTTAGTTAATAGTAATCAAAAAACATCTAATTATCTCTCATAGTAATTAGATGCTGTGAGGACATAAAATTAATCTAATCTGCCTAGCAGTAATTACTTCATTATTTGAATCCTGAGAGTGCATTTAAATAAAGATTTTCAATTAGCTGTAGTAGGTGGTGGGGCATCAGGCTTTATGGGGGCTATTAAAGCTGCGGAAGAAGGCGTTACTTCGGTAATTCTTTTAGAAGCGGCAGGAAAAACTCTTGAGAAGGTCAGAATTAGTGGAGGAGGACGTTGCAATGTAACTCATGCTAGCTGGGTCCCTTCAGATCTGATCCCTAATTATCCAAGAGGAAAATTGCCACTTAAAGCAGCTTTTAGTCGTTTCGCTACTGGAGATGCTGTTGCTTGGTTTGAAGAACGAGGGTTGGAACTTGTTATTGAGAAAGATGGACGAATCTTTCCTAAATCAAATTCATCTGGAGAAGTGATTAGCTGCTTACATCAATCAGCCTCCAGAGCAGGTGTAATTTGTTTAAAGAAAAAAGCAGTTATAGATGTTGAAGCCATTGATAAAGGACGGTTTATTTTGAGATGTAAAGACGGGAGCTGCTTTTATTCCAATAAAGTCTTACTTGCAACAGGTGACAACCCAATAGGAAAGAGCATTGCATCTTCTTTAGGACATGAATTAGTCCCCTCGGTGCCTTCTATATTTAGTTTTAAATTAAGTGATCAATCACTTCTCAATTGTGCAGGGATATCTGTCGATAGTGTTAAATTAACACTCAATTTTGAAGATCAACTTTTTGAGGAAGAAGGCCGCATATTAATTACTCATAAGGGCATTAGCGGACCAGCTTTACTTAGATTATCTGCATTTGCCGCCCGTAGTCTTTTTAATATAAAATATAAAGCTTTATTGAGGATAGCCTGGGTAAACAATACTAATGAATATATAAGTGACTTGCTCAAACAGTATAGAAATGATTACCCATGTCAAACTTTATCTAGGGTACACCCTTTTAAATTTATTCCAAAGAGACTATGGCTTCACTTGCTATATAAATCCGATATCTCTAATAAATTAAGATGGGCAAATTTCTCATCTTTTAAAGAAAGGAAACTGGTAGAAATTCTTAGAAGTGATGCTTTAGAAATAATCGGCAAAGGTCCTTTTGGAGAAGAGTTCGTTACCGCTGGAGGGGTTCAGTTGGATGAAGTTAATTTTAAAACAATGGAGAGTAATCGTTGTAGCGGATTATATTTTGCAGGAGAAATTCTTGATATTGATGGAGTTACAGGAGGTTTCAATTTTCAACATTGTTGGACTAGTGGTTGGCTTGCTGGCAAAGCAATAGCTAACAAGTTAGAAGAAAAACATCTTATTGATTAATTACATAAGAATAAAAATAGCAAAAAGTGCATAAATTGCTAATATAAAAAAAAATCTACCATGAAATTGATCAAGCATTTGCATTTAAATAGATACGAATGGTGGAAAAAACATCGCAATTCTATTACTTATGGAAGCTTTCTTATTTTATTTGCTATCTATATAAATCCAATAATTAAATTAGTTGATCATAAGAATAAATGTGTCTCGATTGCGCAGGAAAGATTTCTAGCGGAAGCACCTTCTAAGGATAAAATTTCTAGGGAAAAGTCTTTTGTTCTTGCTTATCAAATTTGTAACCATAGAAGTAATTAGCTTTAAAAAGATGAATTTCTATTTTCTTTAATTATATTTTCTGATTTAATATAGATAAATTTTTACTGATATGAACTTACTTTTGCTAAATGAATATTGATTTATAAAATGACCTGATACAGAAAAGAGAATCTATAGTTAGTTTTTGCCAGTAAATCAATCTACAATAATTACTAATCCCTAAAAAAATTTGCCTATATAGCTAGATGGATTTACTAGCTATATAGGCAAATTTTAAAATTCACTAAATAGTGGGACCATTTTTGTCGAATGGTACCTAGTGGCTATTTCATCCTTTACTCTTCTTCAAATTTTTCTAGATTTGGTCCTGCAATTAATCCTACGACTGCGAAAAGAACGAGAGAAGCCACTCCAGCAAAGATTGCAGAGGTACTAAGTTCTCCTACGGCGAATGTTGAGAATGATAGTGAAGGCATAAAAACGGTTAAGACTTGAATCGATAACAGGATGAGCATACAAACTTAATGATCAATGATCATAAATAGATTTCAAATCTTCGTATTTAGTTGGCTAATAATTCGTAAGAGGGAATACCTCTATAAAAGGCAAGGGAGGATAGACTCGATAATCGACTAAATGAGAACGTCTCCAAAAGCACAACCTTAATATTGCTTCTCAAGGCCAAAGCTCCTGAAATTAGGTTTTTTGATGAAATCTGACTCTTTGAGATTTAATGATTTTCATTTTAATATTTATATCCAAAAATATTGGTCAAGAGACCTAGTCGTTTTTTCTCTTGAAGATCTATTAATATGAAATAACTCAGGTTACTATTTCTTTATAAATAAGCAGATCAACCTGATTGCAATCAATTTTGCAAAAAAATACTATAACTAAAAGCTTAAGTTGTGACAAGTAATTCACGTTTAAAGATCTTTAAAGAAGTTCGTCTATCTGGTCTAAAAGGAAAGGCCTTGGAAATTAGCCTTGAAGATATTCCTAGTATGAAACAAATAACACAGGTTGTTCCAGATATTTGCTTTACCCGCAGTACTCTCAGATCACTGGGCTATCTTTTGCAATCTCTAGTTATACAGTCCTTCGTGATAGCCATTGGACTTTCTATCCCATATACCTATTCAATGATTCCTATTTGGATTCTTTACTCATTGATTTCTGGTACTACAGCAATGGGCTTTTGGGTTTTAGCTCATGAGTGTGGCCATGGAGCTTTTTCGGATAATAAAAAACTTGAAACTTTTGTGGGGTACATTCTGCACTCTTTTCTACTAGTCCCTTACTTTTCATGGCAACGCTCACATGCAGTTCATCACCGCTTTACTAATCACATTACAGATGGAGAGACTCACGTCCCATTAGTTATTGGGAATAATTCCATCGGAGAAAAGCCAGGAGGCGAAAAAGAAATAGAATTTTCTCGCGCTTTAGGGAAAAATAAATATGGAATTGTTCAACTGGTCTTACATCTTTCGTTTGGATGGCCTGCTTATTTGCTAACAGGTGCAACTGGAGGACCTAGGTATGGAATGTCAAATCATTTTTGGCCTATAGAGCCTTTCTCTCAGGAACTTTGGCCATCTATTTGGAAAAAGAAAGTTTGGATTTCTGATTTTGGTGTAGGAATAGTTTTTCTAGTTATTATTGCTTTTGGAAATTCCTTTGGAATTGTTCCTTTAATAGCAATGTATATTGGACCTCTTTTGGTAGTTAATTGTTGGCTTGTAGTTTATACGTGGCTTCACCATACAGATACAGACGTCCCTCACCTTGCTGGGGATGAATTTTCATTTATTAGGGGTGCTTTTCTTTCAATTGATAGACCATATGGAAGAATAATAGATTTTCTACATCATCGAATTGGATCTACACATGTAATACATCACATTTCACCTACTATTCCTCATTATTACGCAAATCTTGCTACCAAATCAATAAAAAGAGCTTTCCCAAAGGTGTATCTTTTTAATCCCATGCCAATACATAAATCTCTTTGGAATATTGCTAGAAATTGTATTGCTGTAAGGCCTGAGGAAGGAAGATCAAGATACTTTTGGCAGAAAACATAATAAATTTTTGATTAATTTTAATTCTAGATTTAAAGTTATGTGATTAGATTTTATAATATTCAGAGAACCTAAATAGATTATGCCTAAATTGAAGAAGGAAAATCAACCTGGTCCATTAGTTCAGAAAATAGTTTTGTTATTTTTTGGATTAGGACCAATTCTGCTAATGGGATTCTTTTTATTTAAAAATGGTTTCTTTGAATAATATTCCCTTTTCTTACCTATTTAAATTGTTAATAACTTTCTGATCTAAATTTATGTAAGTATTGTTAGTAATCCTCTTATTAAATCTTTTCTGCTACTCTCACTCATTCCTTCATAGATCAGTTCCTCACGTCTAAGTATTTCTAATCCATTCTCTCCTAGTCCAGAGTAAATGAATTCTTTGTCTTTATTAATCCACTCTTGTACCATCATTTCATTAGTTTCTATATGACATTGCAGTCCATAAGCTCTATTCCCAATCTTAAAAAATTGTTCTTTACATCTATTGCTGCTTCCAAGCAGATGTGAATTTTTAGGCAGAAGAATCCTATCTCCATGCCAGTGCAACACATCTAATGGAGCCTTAAAATATTGTGAAATTTCTTCGTTTTTATTCTCTGATACAGGAATAATCTTGCTCCAACCTATCTCGGGCAATGGTTTTCCACTTCTCTCTTCTAGAAGTTTTTCTATTCCTCCACCCGAGGCATGTGCTAATAATTGAGCTCCTAAACAAATTCCAATAACGCCAACTCCACTCTTAATTGCTTCTTGTATTAAAAACACTTCTTTCTGCATCCAATTGTATAAGGGATTATTAATGTCTTTTACTCCCATATGTCCACCCATTATCAAAAGTAAATCTGTTTTTTTTGGTTTAGGTAAGGGATGATTTAAGTCCATTCTAAAAACATTAACCTCGAATCCTAATTCCTTTGCTATTACTTCAAATAGACCAGGTCCTTCTCTAGGTATGTGCTGAATTACGATTAATTGCCTATGATTCAAAGCTGGTTAATAAAGGTAAAGATCTTCTGCAAGATAGAAAAAAACATGACAACATAATAAATATGTAAATAAAATAACATGAATATGTTACAGGTTTTATTCCTGCTATCAGCTCCAATGATTGCTACGTCAGGAATATATTTTATTTATTTGTATAAAACTAAAATAAAAAGAATATACACGTAGAATTATTATTAATATTTCAATAGACTTAACTTGAAAAGAAATAAATATGATATTGATATGCAGAAATTAATTAACGAGTTTTTAATATTCAATTGATTTGACTAATGTAATGAAATGTTATTTCTTCAGATATTGAGTGTAGTGATTTTATTTAATTCACTGAAAGTTAATAAGTTGTTTCTATTTGGTAATTTAATATGTATATGCTAATGGCCTCTTCAACCTATCGAGAATATTTAAGATATAAATTACCAAAAAAAACTTCGGCTAAAGAGGCGATATATTCTTTGCTCTGGGAAAGTATAAATAATCGAGATAGTTTGTTAATTGTATTAATGTCAAGAATATCCTCGCGGAATTTGATTATTTTAGTTATAAATGGCTTTTCTTCTCTATCTAAATGTTTATAGCACTTTCACCAGTTCAACAACTTTTCTTCGGAGTTTCATTTATAGGTGTAATGATGTTTGCGACTGTAGCTTTTATGGTTAACAGTAGTGGATATAAGAATGTAGACAGACTAAATAATCTATTTAAAAAGTAGAATATTTAGATATTTAAATCTATTTGATTTGTATTTCCTTTAGCACTCTTAAAGCTTCTTTTATATGAGCTGGGCCATTTAGTAAATCTTCAAATATATGACAAACAGTACCTTTT
Source organism: Prochlorococcus sp. MIT 1223 (assembly GCF_034092465.1). Classification (NCBI taxonomy): domain Bacteria; kingdom Bacillati; phylum Cyanobacteriota; class Cyanophyceae; order Synechococcales; family Prochlorococcaceae; genus Prochlorococcus; species Prochlorococcus sp. MIT 1223. The sequence continues at coordinate 585,688 of NZ_CP139303.1, read as the reverse complement.
GAATCCACAATATATGTGACTCGACCTTCTAGCAATCCAAGAAACTTGGGTACGCCAAATTCTTTTCTTAGAGAGTTATTAGTGTCACATAAGAGTGGATAGGGTAAATTATTTTTATTTGCGAATTCGAGGTGGCTGTCACTATCTCCATTGCTAACTCCCCATACTTCTGCTCCTAGAATTTTGAATAGGTCATATTTATCTCTAAAGCCGCATACTTCTATTGTGCAACCAGGGGTATCGTCTTTAGGGTAGAAGAATAGTACGTATGGCTTCCCTTTTAACTTTTCGTTGCTTTTGATCTTTCCGAATTGATCTTTTAAGGAAAAAATTGGTACTTTATCTCCAAGTTTAATAGGCATTGCTTTATTTATTTTCCTAACCGCCCATACCTTGAAAAGCAGGTATCATTTTGCCTCCATCATCATCATCATCATCATTCATATTGTTTGAGAGCAATTCTATAAGTACTAAAACTGCCATCGGGTAGAAACACCAAATAACTGCCTTCCATATAGGGAAAATATCTATAGAAGCTTCTAATTCTCCCATTTTCATTGGAAATTAAAAAATTATCCTAGTGTTTTTTTTATTCTAGTGTGGATTAGTATTCAAAATCTCGCCTTTGACTTTAATGATTTAGCTTGTTCAAGCATTGAGACTCGAAGATTTTAAATAAATTTATATTTAGACTTATAAATTTGATGTATGAGAATAATTTATGCCCCTATAATAACTGGATTTAATACCTTATAAACCCTTTGCTACCAGTGTATATTGTTGTCATCTAACTACTTTTAAGGCAAGAACAGCGCCTTTGTCTTCACACTTAGTAACATATTGTGTTATATTTCTTTACAAGCGGAAGCCTTTTCTGGCTCCTTTATCTTATCTATCTCTTTATTATTCAAATGGACAAAAATGCTATGAACAATTCTGTAGAGCCTGAAAAGCTTGTAGCAGAAAGAATTAATGGATGGGCAGCGATGTTAGGTTTCTGGGCTGCTGTTGGCGCCTATTTAACGACCGGACAATTGATTCCTGGACTTGTTTGATAAATAGCCAGGAGATACAGCTTCGTTGAATTTGTTAATAGCATCTGCCGATGAGGCAAATTAAATTACACAATTAACCTTCACCTTTTAAATCAATGAACAACAATGCTGAATTATTAAATGGAAGATTTGCAATGATAGGTGTCTTTGCTGCACTGGGCACTTATGCTTTTACAGGCCAGATTATACCTGGTGTCTTCTAGTCTATAAGCTTACATTAAACTTTTCAAATTTATAAACAAGTACAATGGAACTAAACCCATTCAAGCCTATTCTTCAGAGATTTCAAAAATACTTTTTAAAATCTCTGTCACATACTTCTAGTTAAAAACCTATGTCTATAGGTTCTATTTATCTCGAATCTGTAACTACTGGCATGATTGCCAGTAAAAAACTAGATTGGATAACATTACATCAATTTGAATTTTCAAGATGTGAACTTGCAGCAGCAATCAAGTTAGGCAGGATGATAGATAAAGGAATTCTGCAGACATACTAATTATTTTCTTAAGACTTACTTATTGATTAATCTCTTTATATTCATTTATGAAGGGATTAATTTTTTATTGTCTTTAAACCTTTCTAATAATATTGAATAGATCTTTGTGAAATTAATATAATATTATTGTTATATAAGTCTATTGAGATTATTTCTAAAATATTATTCTATGAAATTCACTTTTTCATTCCTTCAGTCAGTCTTTGCTGTGGTTGTTGGAAACATCGTATTTAATTTAATTGGCATTTACTCTAGTCAATGTTTATCTGTCAGCCAAAATAATTGCGTTGAGACTCGAATGGATTGTGCTCTGAACAATAAGAATAATCTTATTGTTCTGCGAGAATGCTTAACTGAAGATTCGCTAGGATTGTAATCCTTTCTAATTCAGATTTCTTTTTAGCATATAGAGGATGCATTGGTTGCCCCTCTTTAGTTAATTTTAGAACATACAATCGCTTATTGTTTTCCTTTTCAATATTATTAGTATATGATTTTATTTTTTTTATAATTGCTTTATCTCTGTTTAGCAAAGCTCCTTTATTTCCCCATGCTAACCACATATCTACTTTTGAATTCATTGACCATTCTTTAATAACATCATCTAATATTTCATTGTTGAAATTACCTATAGGATTTCTTGCTTTTTTTATCATATTTGGATCTTTGGAAATTCTAGAAAATAGGTTTACAACTGTAAGTTTCTCGTAGCCCCATTCTTTAGAGAAAGTCTTTAAGCGGATTAAGGTTTTGTCATTTGTATAACTATCCCCTTTTGAGGGATTTAGACCTATAAAGACTAAACTTCTTCCAGATATAGGTAATAGTTCATCTAATCTAAGACGATATAGGCCGCATTTGCTTTTTAGTACCTTTCTTCTGTTTGATTGATATACTTTCATATATTTTAATTCAGAATCACTTTAGATTTCTCTGAACAGATATAGGATTTATTCATTTATTAAATTTAAACTTAAATCCCACAATCTTCTTCGATTCTCTTTATTAACTCCATAATTAGCACTTTTGACAACTCTTGGCTTTCCACAGAAATTAAATTTAGGTCCATATTGTTCACCCCCTTTTGCATTTGTATATGTCGCTGCGCAAAGTTGAGATAGGGCTCCGCTGCTTGCCTCTTGAATTATTGGTTCAATAAATGTTTGAGATATTGATTTATATACATTATGCCAATTCTTAGAGACATTTCTTTGAAGATTAGTTTTAGCAATTCCTGGATGCGCAAGTATAGATTTAGTTTCCGCGAATTTTTCTCTTAACTTATCCTCTAATTCTAATCCGAACATTACATTTGCTACTTTGCTTTGGGCATAGAACTTCCACCTTTGATAATTATTTTTTCCATCTAGATTATTCCATTCAATTCTCCCGAAGTGTTGAGCTCCAGATGTTACCGTTATAATCCTAGAGTCCTTTTCTTTTGATATTAATGGAAGAAGAAAAGTTGTTAAAGCCATATGCCCCAAGTGATTAACTGCAAATTGGCTTTCTAAACCTTGCTTGCTGAGATAATGGTCAGGAGCCATAATCCCTGCATTATTTATTATTATGTCAAGCTTAGAATATTTACTTGAAATCTCTGCAGCGGCTTCTTTTACCTTTTTTATGTCACATAGATCTAGTTGTAATAAATCAATAACGCCAGGTGCTTTTATTTCCAGTAGTTCTTTCTTGGAGAGTGTTGCCTTTCTCATTGATTTACAAGCCATTATTACAGTTGCACCTTTCATAAGCAGGGCTTTTGTACTTGCATACCCAAGCCCACTATTGGCCCCTGTTATTAGAACTATCTTTCCTGATTGATCAGGCACTTTAGCTAATTCCCAATTCATTAAATGAACTTATCTCTATTTATTATAAGAACTACTATTACATTAGTGTGAAAGCAAAACTGTATCTTCTCTAAAGTTAAAAATAACTTTGCCTCAGTAAAAATGCCAATCCTTTTCTATTCTTTTCCCTTATAATTATACTGAAGTAATCTAAAAGCTCTTCTTATATTACTAGAGTCATTTGATAAATTAATCAACGACTGCATTAATAGTATTGTTTAATGGGGCTTACCCTATGTATAAGAGAAGTTAAAATCCTTGCTAAAAAGGATACATTGAAGAAAATTTAATTTATTAATATTGCCCAACTGATAACAAACTAAATCTCTATTCAGAAATAACTTATGAGAGATATCTGACCAGTATCTTTTCATTCTGCTTATACATTAGTTGGATGATAATGGGTCTATTCCTTTACTCGTCTGCCAATTATTGAAAAATCGTTAATGCTTTTTATAGATTTTGGCCTTGAAACCGTCTTTTTATTACTAATAGACCTAAAAAGGCAGAATTATGTAATTTAGAAAGTCAATTTGTTAGATAATTTACTAGAGTTGTAATAGTGAAATCTTTATTTATCGACATGTTAGTAAGCGTAATTGATACTGTTGTCGAAACTTCAACAGGCAGCCTAAAGAAACTTAGCGATTATTTAGGGAAAGTCATTTTGATCGTAAATGTGGCCAGTCAGTGTGGAAATACTCCGCAGTATTCTGGATTGCAGTCCCTCCAGGACAAGTATCAAAGTAAAGGTTTTGTGGTTTTAGGATTTCCTTGCAATGACTTTGGAGGCCAAGAGCCTGGTACTTTGGAAGAAATTCAGGAGTTTTGCTCTGTAAAGTATTCAGTTAATTTTGAGATCTTTAATAAAGTTCATGCAAAAGGTGAGACAACAGAACCTTATACAACCTTAAATAAGACAGAACCTGCTGGTGATGTAAGTTGGAATTTTGAAAAATTTTTAGTAGGAAAAGATGGTAATGTTATTGCACGTTTTCAACCAAAAATAGATCCTTCTAACGAGAAACTAATAGCCGCAATTGAAGTAGCTCTTGAATCTTAATAAAAGTCTATGTTTTTAGAATATTAGAAGTTCTCTTATAGATTCTTTTTTATTAATATAATCTCTTTTTCTAGATTATTTACTCTTATACATAGTTTTTTATTTAAATCCTTTAGCTCACGTATAGCTGCGCTGTGTTGAGAATGATATTCAAATTGTCTTTCTGAGTATGCTTTTACATCTCTAATAAATGCAGGCATTGAATCATCATTTTCTAAATAATCCATAGGAGATTTATTTAAGATAGGTATTACCTAATTTAATTATTTTATATAATTAAAAATATTATCATAATATGAAAATTTAATTCCACTAATTTAAATAGTATTCTTAATCACTTTGAAATGGATTGTTAGGCATTTTTATCTTACACGCTTTACTCAATTTATCTAGCTCATAAACTTCTGTTTCAGAAAGCTCCCACTTTTTTGCTGAAGCAGCTTCTTTAGCTTGTATCGGAGTTCTTATTCCAGGTATGGGAATGGCTCCATGTGACCTGCACCAATTTAGAGCAACTTGTGATCTTGAAACATCTCTAGAATTAGAAATCTGTTCAATCTTACTTCTAATTTCTTTGCTAGATGGTAAAAGCCTCTTATAAATACTTTCTCTTAATAAAGTTGATGATATGCCGTCTATATTTGGAGGTAGAGTAAGTAAACCAAAGGCTAAAGGACTATAAGCTAAGATCTCAATTCCAAGCTCATTACATATTTCTTTAAGAATAAAGTATTTATCAATTTGAGGTGATAATAGTGAAAGTTGAACCTGTATACTTTTAATTCTAATTTTTCGTTTTATCAGTCTTTTATATATATACATAAGTCTATTTGGTCCGATATTTGATAAACCAATTTCGAAAATATGTCCTTTTTCTAGCAAGTCTCCAAGACCATCAATTAATTGAATCTCTTGCCATGGCGCATATTTATATGTACTCCAATGGAGCTGAACTCTGTTTAACTTTCCTTTAAGTCTTGCTTTGCTTTCAAAGAATGCTTGATGCAAACCTTTCCTTCCAATACGCCATGGGAAAGGAGCTAATTTTGTTGCTAAGGTGATGTGTTTTTTTTTAGAGGAAGGAAGATTATTGATAAATCTTCCAAGTAATTCTTCACTCTTACCTTTCTGCCTACCAGTTCCATAAGAATCTGCTGTATCAATAAGAGTTAAGCCTTCTTCTATAGCTGTTTGAAATGTCTCTTCTAAAAGATCATCATGCTTTTCTGACTTGTAACCCCAAAGGAGTTTGTTCCCCCAAGACCATGTCCCAAAACCGATTGAAGTCATATGAGAAGTTGGTTTTTATTTAACCTACTTAAAAACATTGATTTTTAGTTATGAGTTTTTCTGCTACCTATTTGGGATCGAGCGGATGGTTAGTTGAGTTTGGCGAAGTTAGAGTCTTAATTGATCCTTGGCTTAAAGGAGTTCTTTCTTTCCCCCCAGGCCCTTGGTTGATAGAAGGTCGATTGCAAAAAGAATTGGAACCTCCTGATCAATTGGATTTGCTCGTGCTGACTCAAGGCTTGGCTGATCATTCTCATATACCCTCTCTAGAACTTTTGCCACGTAGTATTCCTGTTATTGGATCAAAGTCAGCCTCTAAAGTTGTAAAAAGACTAGGTTTTGAATCTGTAACCACCTTGAGCCCAGGAGATATAAAACAAATATGTCAACTAGAAATAGAAGCAACTGCTGGAGCTTCAGTCCCTAATCAAGAAAACGGATATATTATTTCTAATGAAATAGGTTCAATTTACTTGGAGCCTCATGGTTTTTTTGATAGTAAAATTTCTCCTCGTGAGCTTGATGCAGTTATAACACCGATGGTCGATCTTAAATTACCTATGGTTGGAGATTTTATACAAGGAGCAAGGGTATTACCTAAACTAATAAGTATTTTTAAACCGTTAACTGTACTTGCTAGTACAACAGGTGGAGATGCAAAATTCTCTGGTCTTATTAATAGTTTAACTAGAGTTAACGCAACTTCAGAGAAATTAATTAGTGAGTATGAAAATCAAATTATTTTTGTACAACCAAAAACAGGCGAGAAATACAGATTAAAAAGTCGTAATGTTTAATTGAACTCATTTAATCAACCTGAAAAACTAATTTAGTTATTTATATTTTCTCCTAATATTTTAAATAACTATTTACAATATTCTCTTTATTTCTTCTAAATATGAAATATTTTATCTTTTATCCAAGCTATTCCCTTAAAGGATCGACACTTGCTTAAGCTAATTGAAGATGCTTAAATAATTTGTCTACTTATCTTGTAACTGGTTCCAATAGGGGAATAGGCCTTGAACTTTGCCGCCAGTTAAAAGCTAGAGGTGAAGAAGTTATTGCTACATGTAGGAAATCATCCAATGAACTAGATGATTTGAATTTAAGAGTCGAGATAGGAGTTGATATTAGCTCGGGTAATTCAGTTATTAAATTTAGAGATAAACTTAAGGGTCAAAAAATAGATGTTTTAATTCACAATGCAGGTATTCATGAATCCAATACATTATCAGATATTAATCCAGAAAGTATAAAGAGGCAATTTGAAGTTAATGCTTTGAGCCCATTATGTTTTACAAGAGCAATGATTGACAATTTAAAGCAAGGATCAAAAATAATATTAATTACAAGTAGAATGGGGTCTATTGAGGATAATACTTCAGGTGGTTCGTATGGATATAGAATGTCAAAAGCAGCTCTTTGTATGGCTGGTAAATCTTTGTCTATTGATTTACATCCTAAGGGCATATCTGTCGCTATTTTACATCCTGGATTAGTTAGTACTCGTATGACCGGATTTATCTCTAATGGTATAACTACTAAGCAATCAGCAACCGGTCTAATTGATCGAATTGATTCTTTATCTTTAATTAATACGGGTACCTTTTGGCATGCTAATGGTCAAATATTACCTTGGTAAAGTATATCTTTAATATTACCTAGACCTTCTCTTTTGAATATACTTATTCTATTCTAATCGTAAGAGATATCACTTAATTCAAGCCATCTTTCCTCATATTTATTTATACTCTCGATTAAATTAGCTAATTCTTTACTTTGTTCTATAATATTTCCATCTCCTGTTGATATTTTAATCTCTAATCTATTCTTACTTTCTTCAAGTAAAGGTAATTCTTTATTTATATTTTTAAGCTCTAGATTTTCTTTGAAACTTCTTTTTCTAGGTTTCGGATTAATTGATTGATTCCTTAAATTTATAGAGATAGTAGATTTTTGATTATTTACTTTTTCTGCTAACACATCCATCTCTCTATGTTTATTTACCATTAAATCTTTCCCTGATTTATTAGACTCTTCATTTTTTGCAAGGAAGTCACTATAATTACCTTCATAACGCTTTAATTCCTTTTCCCGAAGATTGAAAATCCTATTAACTACTCGGTCAAGAAAATATCGATCATGTGAGACAACAATAACGCAGCCTTTAAATGTTTCTATAAAGTCCTCTAATATGCTAAGAGTTTGAATATCTAGGTCATTTGTAGGTTCATCTAGAAGTAAAATATTGGGTACTTTTATTAACATTTTACATAACTTTAGTCTTCTTTTTTCTCCTCCAGATAATTTTGCAATTGGAGAATGTTGTTGATTGGGAGTGAATAAGAATTTTTCAAGAAGTTTTGATGCTGTAAACTCTTTTTTGCCAAGTTCTATCCTTATGGCAGCTTCTTCAATAAAATCTATAACCTTTTTATTTAACTCTCTTTCTTTAACTAAATCTTGAGTATTTTGGTCTAAATATCCAATATGTGCAGTCTCTCCAACTATTATTTTTCCGGAAGCTGGTTTTTTAATGCCGGCAATAACATCTAATAATGATGACTTGCCCGTTCCATTTGCCCCAATTATTCCAACTCTGTCATTTGGAGTAAAGCTGTAAGTAAAATCTTTAAACAAGACAGGACTGTCCATTCCTCCATCAGTAGTTACAAGAAGTTTCTCAGTTTCTATTGCTATATTTCCTAAGCGCCTAGAAGAAGAAATAATCTCTAATGAACCTTTATTAATAGAAGTTTTCTTTAGTTTCATTTGTTCAATTCTTTGAATTCTAGCTTTTTGTTTTGTGCTTCTGGCTTTTGGACCTTGTCTTAACCAAGCCAGCTCTTTTTTTAGTATTCCTTTGAATTTTTGGTTTGAGGATTTTTCGGCTTGCTCCTGTTCAACTTTTTGCTGGAGAAATGAAGCATAATTCCCTGAATATTTTTTAACCTTTCCACTATCAACCTCAATCATATTTTTTGTAACCCTATCTAGGACATATCTGTCATGAGTAACGAGTACAAGGCTGCCTTCAAAATTTTCCAACCAATTTTGCAACCATTCAACCGCAGTTGCATCTAAATGGTTCGTGGGTTCATCAAGGAGTAAGACATCTGGATTCCCAACCAATGCAGAAGCTAGACCTACACGTTTCTGATAGCCACCAGATAGTTTATTTATTGGCATATCTAGGTTCTCTATCCCAAGTCGCCTAAGGATCTCCTTGCATCTTTGCTCAAGATTCCAGGTATTGGCGTGATCCATTTTTTCACTTATAACCCCCAATTGTTTAAGAGCCTCATTGTTCTCTGGATCTTTTGCGACCAATTCACTGACGTCTTTAAATTGAATTAAGAGCTCTTTATTCTCACCACACCCTTCTAAAACTTCTTCTAGGATTGAATGATTCCCTTTGATCAAGCTATCTTGGTGAACTATTTTTATCTTTAATGAAGGAGCGCACTTCCTTTCTCCCTCTAGAAGTGGTTCTATGCCAGCTATAACCTTAAGTAGAGTTGATTTACCTGAACCATTGGCACCAATTAATCCCAGCTTTTCGTTTTTATTAATGTGTAGATCAAGCTCCTGGAAAATATTCTTTATTCCAAAATCTTTAGATGCATTTATAAGACTAATCAAAGACATACCTAGTTTTCTCTTTATCAGCTTTAACTCTATTCAACATCCCCAAGTGTATTATGTCTAATTAGATAATCAATTATTTTTACTTATATCAAGACCAAGACTAAAAAATAGTATATGATATTTAATCAGTATGATTAATATGTAATTTATTATAAGAAGAAACTTTGATGTTTTTTTCTTATAATAAATTATAATAATTCAACCTTACCTTTTAAGAAATGAAAATCAGAGTAAAGGAATTATCAGAGGCCTTAGGAGTTGAGATTGCAGACATTATTTCTATTTGTGCAATCTTAAAATTGCCAGCCTCCTCAAGCATTAGTTCATTGTCATTACAAGACGCAAAGAAAATTACTGATTATCATGAAAACAATTAGAAGAATTTAAATATAATTTTTCATTACGTCAATTTCTAGACTTTAAAGCAAATTTCTTTTCAATCTAAGGATTCTCTTGTTACTATGAGAACAGTTTCTTAAAATTAAAATGACTGATAATCAATTATCACAGGAGCAATTAGCTGAGATTTGTGAAGATGCCTTTGTCAATATCAAGGAAGCCTGCATGAGATTGCAAGAGAGAACTAAATGTTCAAATAAAGTCGTTATAGATATGTTAAATAATCTAATTGAATTTTATAAATCTCAGGATAAATCTAATTGAAATATTAGTAAAATAAAGATCAATAAATATTAGTTGAGGAAAAACTTTGTAATAAATGGGATGGCAATTAATATTTTTATATATTAGAAAATTAAAATAATATTTAAGCATATATAAATTATAGTACAATGAATTCTTCAGAAACGCATAAAATAACTCCTTTCTATTGAAGGAATTTATATAGATATAATTTCATAAGATATTGATCGAGATAAAGTAGACCCTATATATAGCGCTTTTAATTAAAAGAAACGGCACTATATATAGGGGGGTTGATTTAATTGGACATATGGTTTAGAAATAAGTTCCCCATCACCCGGCCCTGGTATTTTAACTAGGGTCTTTTTATTGAATTGAATTGCTTCATTCGTATATAAGAGAATATTCATGTCTTTAGATCAACTAAGGAAATTCCTACAAAAAATGCAGTCTGACCATGATTTAAAGGATAGGGTTTTAAGCACCTCTACAGCTGATGACGTAGCACAAATAGCTTCTAAGCTTGGATATGAGTTTTCAGGCGATGAGCTATTAAGATTCTCTGGGAAGAAAGTAGGTAAGGTTACAGTACGCAAGAATGATGTACCCGGCGAATATACTTGAAATTTGGTTTGATAAATTCTACTTTTTTCAGTTATTGAGTTACTTGGAATTAGCCTCATAGCAGTTGGAATACTGATTAAGCACTTCATAGAAGAAACTCTCCAGTGATTTTTCTGAAAACATCTCCTTCATTTCCCAGTTAATGGAATCAATCATTTTATGACATGCCTGATTATCCACTGAATTAAAAATTTAAATAGTAGTGAAATCTAATGGAATAATATTTTTTAGCAATTGGGAAAGTGCTGACAAACCTGACAATGTAGAAAATGATACTGGCCTACGGAAAAAATTCTTAATCTGTTTTTTTCAAGCTTATGCAGTAATTAAAGCCTTTATAGGGAATACTGTTTCATAGGATACTTTTCCACAGAAATGAATTGTCATCATTCGAGAACTAGCGATAACCTTGTACTTAAACAAAAGTCTCTGATCTCTGATTCCTAAAATATTGAGATAATTCTTCATTCATATCAATGGTTCTTACGATCCAATGAAAATTAGATCTATAAAATTCCAAATCCTCTTTAGCCATAAAAACTTTACTTGCCTGTGGAAAAGTGGAAAACTATAGTTAGTGAATTTTCTTTTTTGTAGGTATTATTCCTTATAAGTTTTTGGAGTATTTGGCATGGATAAAACAAATTCTATTCATTCTAAAATCTCATTAAATCAATTATCAGTTCTAAGAACTGCACCTGATCTCGAAAAAGATCAGTATAAATTCTTGTTTAATGAGCTTCTTCCTTATATGAATCAAGCAGATTGGTTCACTGTTGGAATTATGGCCTCTTCTGCAAGTAGTGCAGTCAATGTTTTAAGAGAAATAGAAAAAAGATTTAAATGGAATCAAATGAAGATTTCTTCTAATACTGATATTACTGGCCCTGTTTATTTGAAAGCAAATCAAAAGACAGGGGAGATATATGTTCGAATTGAATATGGCCTTGGAGAGGGAATACTTATAAGTTGCCAGCATGATGACATTAATAAAGACTCAAATACTCTTGGACCCTTTCCTTTAAACTTCTTTCATCAAGAAATTTAGGAATTTAATTTCCTAGCCATTTCGCTCTATAAATAGTTTAATGATTTCAATTCAACACTTGCCTAATTAAAAGCTCATAGCATCTAGCTCTAATACGATTTATTAGAATTCTTGAAGCTTAAAGCCCTTGTCGAGCAATTTTTGAAAAAGAAGTCTGGCTCTAAAAGCCAGAATTGTTTCCTCATTTTGAGGAGTTTTTATAATGAAATAATGCTCATCTAGTTTGTTTTTGCTAAAAACAACAGTTTCTATCCCATTTTGCATAACCCATTGATCTTTTTTTGCTAAATTCTGATCAGGGCCCCCATCCCAAGGACATTTCTCAGGGTACTTTTCTCTCCTAGTCGCCATTTCGTAAATATACTCACATAAAAAAAGATAACAAACTTTTATAGGCTTGACATCTTTTAAACTCCTTTTCAAAAGCAAACTCTTGTATTTTTTTAATTTTGCCCAATAGCAATAAGATGCAATGCGAGAATTTATGCAGATATAAGCCTTATAAGCTTATTTAAAATGAAGTTTAATTTTAAATGCTTTTATGCCATGAATTGTATTTCATTCCTTAAAAATTCTGATAAACATAAAATCAGCATAAGAAAAAAAACAATGTATGGCATTTACCTTTGGGATTACCTGAAGCTAAATTTTGTTAAAATCACTAAATTAGTGAACCTTAAGAAAGGATATAATATAATTATTATAATTACATTAACACTTACTTTTTTTCAGTTTAATAAACCTATTTTTGCGGCAGACAATAAACCTGAAAGCATACTTAAATTTCAAAATAAAGTATCAAAAAATATTACTAATAAATTCTGTAACTCTATTGGATTTGGACTTTCTAAAGAAAGTGCTATTAAATTTTCGATAGCAGAGAATAAAAAGGAGGTATATAAAAATAAATTAACTAAACAAATTAATAAGAATCAGTTAAAGGATAGTATTGCCAGCAATATCATTGATACTTGTGGTAATCCTATCGGCTTAATAGGTGAAAAAGGTGTTGAAGAATTTAAAAACTATTTAACTGAAATAGATAACATAGGCTAAAAAATACTTTGATTAAGAGCTAGTTTTATATTGAATAATATTCATTTCTAAATATATACTATTTAATATTAATTAATAAAAACTCAATACTAAATAATTGAATATATTATACTATCTTTTACATAAATAATACTAAATACAGTGAACTTTGGATTCGCAGCGGCAATTCTAACAACTTTCGCTTTCTTGCCCCAGGTTATAAAAACTTGGAAAACAAAGTCTGCTGAGGACTTCTCTTATGTTATGCTTATTTGCTTCCTCTCAGGTATTTCATGTTGGATTATATATGGTCTAAATATTAATTCAATTCCTATAGTTACTGCAAATATTATAACATTTATTCTTAATTTTTTCATTTTAGTTTTAAAATTAATATATCATTTTGGGAATTAATTATAAGCCTATTCCCTTAATCTGCTAAGACTAGAATGCCTTTATATTATAAATATCCTCCAAAAAATTAAGATAATCATTAATCAGGCTAAATAAGTATCAACAAATAATTTCAAAAGAAAAGTCTGCAAAAGCAAATTTAGCCCATTCGATAATCCCAGAAATTTTACCGGAATTTGGTTTACAAAAATACATACGATATGTTACAGTTCTTAATGACTGATGATTTGAGTCAGCGTATGTTTGGTTACTTTTTTGTGCCAGGCTTAATAGCCATTATTAATTTCTTATACAAGTGAATTTCTCAAATCAAAGCAGTCTCTTTTAAAACAACTAATCAACTTAATTTAGGAGTTATTAAGTAATGGAGCTAAATCCTTTTAAGCCATTTATTCAAATATTCAAAAGGTCTTCAAAACATAAGGTTTAAATTCTTTCTGTTCCTTGTGAAATTAAGTGATTTTGCAATCAAACAACAAATTCATTTATATGCTTAACTAATCAGCAGTGAAATCAATTTAAATATATTTACGAAGAGCCAAGAGACTCATGCTATAGGAGTTGTCTTGTATATTTTTTACAAAAACCATAATCATTTGCTACTTCAGCTTAGGCTTGTGAAAAGTTTTGATTCAAATGGAATTTAATCTTTTCGCTCTAGCCTCCTCAGAATGGGGCATCAGTAGATTTACTACTGACTTGTTTGCATTATCGTCTCTTTTTATTCTGCTATCACTTCCCTGGCTTTTGCTAAGAAGCAGGATTCAAACAAAAAGCCTTTGGATAGAGGGTAATGCTATGTCTAAATCTAAAAATTAAAAACTTTATTAGAATTATTTATAGCTTCCTTTTAGTAGATTGAATATTTCAGAATTATTTAGCTATTAACTGCTAGGCCAGATTCGCATAAAGCGTCAAATACCCTAGCTCTTCTTGTTTTACCCGTTCCTACTGGTCTTAAACGATCAAGTATTGCTGCATTACAAGTGATCCAATAACTTCCACGTTGTATACCAGCTTGATCGCAAACTATTGCAGGCGCGATATTTGGATATCTATTGTAGTGAAAGGTGTTCAATGAATCTAGCCAGCACCTTTCTAGGAAATCCAACTCTTTATCGGATAATTTTTTGGAATAACAATAATTTTCTAATACTGAGCATAAGTTTAGAGAAGCAAGCATTTTTTATTTAAAAAAGCTATTGGAAGTTAACATCAGAACTATGTGCTGATTTGGAATTATTTCTTTAGTGATGATTAAGAATTAACTTGGTTAATGGAAAACCAACTTATTCCTTTGATTTTTATTTTGGGTTTAGATAGAAGCTTTTAAGAGACTCTTAAATGATGGTTCATAGGAATTTTTTAAGCTTCGGTAACTGCTAAGAATAAAACAAAATTACCAATCCTTTCTCTGAATAATGAGATTCCCTCTCCTCTCTACTTAAATCAAGACCTACTTCTAGTCCTTCAGTTAGAGCTTCTTCATAAGTGCTCTTAGATGGAGTAGCTTCTTTCTCCTTATAAAGAGCAGCTATCCCTAAAGGGGTAGCATGCCACAAAAATTTTGAGGTATCTCCAATAGCTGGCTGACTTAGAGAGTCTTCCAATAAAGATTGAACAGAAATTGAAGTCAAATTCTAAAAAATTCCATTTCCTATATTTTTACAAGAAATTAAGATAAAAATGATTAACGGGTCTTGCATTCAAGATAAAGGTAAACAGAAAATGAATCCATGAGAGTTGACATAAAAAGCGACAATCCTCAAGTCAGTAAAACTTTCTTAAAAATCCAATTCTTTGTTTTCTTAGCCCTGAACTCTTTATTTCTTCTTGCTTACCTAGGATATAAATACATACCAAGTGTTCATGATTATATAAAATACTCCTAGGCTACTTTTTCTTCTTCTTCTTCTATTAATTGCAATACATCAGGAGAAAATTCATTAAGGGCTAAATCTTCTTCAGAAGATGGATTTAAATTATCATCTACATTATCTGATAGTTGGATAGTTGTAGAAGGAGATATCAAAACCTCATCTTGTCTATGGCTACTCTCTATCGGGGAATTATCAGTGGATTTCGACTGAATGATATCTTTGACTAAAAGGAGAAGAAACTCTTTAGTAGATCTCATTAATGATTTAAAGTTTGAGTACATGGAACTTAGAGCTAACTTTAATTCTTGCTTATTAGGACCATCATTCTTTAATGAAAATAGAGTTAAGGCTCCTATCGAGATTGAAAACAAGAGAAAAATTAAAAACATCATTGATTAATATTGCAAATCAAGCATCTCGTCTGTACTTGGATTCGACAAGAGCGTATTGGGAATAAATACATCTAACTTCATATTTTTTAAAGAAAGTTTTAGAATGAAAACTTTTAAGTTTCTGCTCAAGTAGAATTAATATATTTTACTTTTTCTCTAAGGAACTTCTCCGGTAAATAAGAGCATCAACTCTTCTGTATGTTTAATAACATAACTTCTTTAAGTGATTTCAACTGATGAATTTTTTTTATTAATTTCCAGAGTTAATCCTTTTTATCATTCTAGACTAGTCTAGTCTTAGATATCTATAGAAAATTCTCTAGCAATTATATGATTATTAGTTTAATCTAAATTCTTGCTTTGTCTTCTACCTAGTCCATTAATCTACTTACGTGTTCAAAAATAATATTTCCACTAATTTTAGTTAATTTAAGTCTTTTTACTTGTTATAGAAATCAATCTACTACTTATAGCCAATATTTCTGATGAACAATTAAAAATTAAATAAATTTTAAGTTTTCTCATTGAAGACCTCTACTTATTTTTTTATATCATCATAGAAAGTTAATTTTTAAGCAAGCTAAATTCAAATATAAATAAAGAAATATTAATCTGAGCTTATGATTGATAGCATTTAGCCCATAATATAATTTCTTGATATAATCAATATTGATAAATAAACCAGATAAATCTTCTAGATAAAAATGACCTTAACTATACGACCTATCAAAGGAAGCAATTGCCGTGATGAATTCCAGAAAGCATATGAAAATAGATACACTTGGGGTAATAAATTTAGAGGCTATAAAGGGTTTTGTTCATTGCGTAAAGGAGATTTATTTATAGAGGGTGATTTTTCTTTAGACAGAGATCTTAAAATCAGGGTTAATGGAATAAAAGAAGATTTAGTTGAAAAGTCTATTCGCTCACAACTTTGGGAAGTCTCTATACATAGAGTTTATCGACCTTTTGAATTAATACATGGAGAAAATACTTTTACTGTAGGTGATTTTGATGAAGTAGGAATGGAAGTTATTGTTGGTGGGAAAAATGAAGGGGATATTTATAGAATAAAAAATAATATTGTCACTATGGTTTATCGACATATTCATTCTAAATTAATTAATATTTTCACCAAGGAAGTAACAAATACAACTAATGGTTATTTAAGCAAGAAATATACAAGTCAATACCTCGACCCTTTAACTGCTAAGCCCTATAAAGAGAAAAATATATTTTTAGATGAGTTTAAAGCATTAGATCATAATGGTCCCTGGGTTTTAACTAGTAGGACAATTGAATCAATAGTAGAAGACAAGCCTATTTCAGACAAACAAATTTTCTCGTTCTTTGATCTTGAGTATTTACCTTAATAGTGAATCTCTAGTTATATATATTCTAAACATTACTTAAGTTATCTTTTGCCTTCTTTACAGCCATCCAAGCTTCTGCAGATGTAATAGTCGCGAAAATAATTATCCCATACAAATTACCTCCTCCACTATTCATAATTATTGGGTCATTTGGATCTATACCAACATCTCTGAAAAGGTTTAGTCCAATCCATGCCGCGAAAACAAAATTAGTTATCCAATATGCTTTCCATCTTCTTTGGTATATGTACCCTGTGCCTAGTCCTGGAATAAAATTAAGCAAGACAGCTACCCAAGCAGAAGATTCTGCAAGAATTTTATTTTGAGAAGGATTTCTCACTTTGCTTTTAATAGCTTTATTAAGCTTATGCTTTTTATGTCTTTTTAGTGAAGAAAATGTATGAAAATTTAGAAATAAAAGTAAAATTATTAATTAGACGTAAAAATAGCTTTAATTCTTTTGCTGTAGTTAATTTGCCTTTAGGAAGCCTTATGATATTAATAGAGTAAATAATAATTTAATAACTTATTATTGATCCAGTTAATCCATTCTTAGAAAAGATATAAGATTAGTGATATTTTTTAGAAATCTAATTGAAGATATTACTACTAAAATGTACTTAGTAAAGCTTTGTTAGGGCACATATCTTCGTGATAAATGAGATACCTTTATGATTTATTCTATATTCTGCCAAGATAAAAATATCTTATTAGAAATAAAAAAAGGCTTTAAAATTGAATAATTATAAAGATCCTAATATGGAAACTCCTATCACTGAATCACTTATCAAGGGTTCAGAATACTTTAATGTCGGTTATTCGCTTGGAGCACTCATAGGAGTACTTTTTATGATTATATCCTTAGGCTTTGCTTCCCTTCTCTTGTTTTCAACTTTCTATAGAAGAAAATATTCTTAGTGAAAAAACTAATTAATCTTGCTTAGTCTAATTACAGAGGACTAAACTTGATGAATAAAAATCATTAAATTTATTATTTATTTATAGGTAATTAAACTTAGTTTTTGGTTTTCCTAAATTTATTAAACTCTATTGTTTTTTTTTGCAATTAATGGAAAGATTGATGTATGGTTTTGATAATAAGCGTCTTTGGAACAATTGTTTTACGACAAACTCATTTTATTTTCTTTTGTGCTTGCTTTGGTTGTATCTTTATTAATGATTTCTGCATTTAGTGTTAAAAGTAAGTCAATATTGCAAAGCAAGGATAAGTCAGACAAAGTGCTTCTGAAGCAATTGCTTGAGGGGTTCGGTCTAGAAATACCATCAGAGTTAGAGGGTAAAACTACAAATGTTGCTAAATCAATAAAAGGCTCATAAATGGAAAATGAACTCTTAATCCCTCTTTTCTGGACAGTCGTCTTTGCTTCTCTGATTATTGTTGGTTTAAGAAGATTTACGAAAAAAGTACCAACAGAGAAAAGATGGGTAAGGCCAGAATCAAATATTAAGACTAAATCAACTATTGATGAAAATGAAAAATAATACTAACATTGCAAACCTTATTGAATTACTGTAATGGATAACATCTCTAATTTATTAGCCTTTTTAAGGCTTTTTCTGATACTTTTAATTGGAGGAACAATATTTAAAGCATGTATTTCACTTATGCAGGGAAAGAAATTTGAGCTAAACCTCAGGAATCCCATGAACCTTAAGGCAAGATGGCCGATTAAAAAGGAAGTTATTATGAATGAATCTAAAGGTACTGAAACTAAAGGTAAGGAATAATATTAATAATGTTTCTTTAATTAAAACTATCAATCTTTGAAAATCCTTGTTGTCAAAATGATTTGTCAATTTTACATGTAATTAATTATGCGAGAAATCTTGCCTAGACCTATCACTCCTTTGGAGGAGTTTGAAAGAGCCTTATTTAAGGCAAACCTGTCAGAATCTGATCTTGAATTGATTGAATATATTCGTTATATTGGAGTATTTAATCAACCAAGTTTGGTCAAAGATTTAAGACTTAAGCCTAAACCTCCTGTTTTATCAATTATTTGTGAATGCTGTAGGAAAATCGGAGGATATATGCCCTCTCATTTTGAAGCGGTTCGGATATGGTCAAAATCCATTAATCCTTTTGGTGTTCGCTGGGATGGAGATCTTTTGTGCAGTTCCGCATGGAATGTAGATGGAGATCCTTTGACTCCAGAGGCGGGAACTTCTCCTTATGACACCTTGGTTGTACATAAGGAACTGTTTCAAGGCCTTGATTGAAATTTTATTGAGTTAGAAGCCTTTTTGTCTGGTTTTTAAATTTAAGAAGATAATCACATAGAAGAATTCCTAACAATTTAAAACAGTTTTTTTGAGGATATTGTTATCTAATTTTTTCAACGTGCTACGAGATTTCCTTTTTTTAACTTTTTTGGTTTCTTTTAGGTTTTATTTATAGTCGTATTCTCATGTGCCAATGATTCACGCAACAACCTTATTGGGAACAATCACAATTGGAGGCTTTAACGGAGTTGCAGCAGCCTTTGGTGTGCTGGCCCTTGTTCAGGTGTCCCAATTCGTTTATTACGGCTTGGATGCAAACGATCCAACAAAAGACTAATCATTAGTCCTATATAACTGACTGAATTTTAGATTTGGTACCTTTGCTGAAAAGCAAGAAACAATTCTGATATTTCAATTTGGTATTAAATAAAAAAAAGCGGGGTTTAAAACCCCGCTTTTTTTTATTTATCTTGTTTCGCCCAAGGGTCTATCCGCTTTGAGTCATCGGAATAGTAAAAAAATTGAATCATTCCAAAAACAGCTCCTAATCCGCATAATGCAGCTCCTATATTGAAGCCTCCTGATGGCTTTATTAAGCCAATGTCTGAAGGATGAGGAAGTTGTGTTGCGAAATCAAGTATGTGTGATAAATCAATCATTTAGTTGGATTGCAATAGATAACCCAGGTGACCACTATGCCAAACCCGCGCAAACAGATTTTACATCAGCTTCAAAAGTAAAGGAGTTTGTTATTTAAATTGAAAACAAATAAAGACCTTTAACTATTCTGACCAATTGAATTGAGGCGCTAGTAGAGTCAGAGAGGTATTTGCACTTTCTCACCTAAACAATATGCAGACCTATGGAAATCCAGACGTCACCTATGGATGGTGGGCTGGTAATTCTGGGGTCACCAACCGCTCAGGCAAATTCATTGCAGCACATGCAGCTCATACAGGCCTGATTTCATTTGCGGCTGGTGGAGCAACCCTTTGGGAGCTCGCACGGTTTGATCCCACTGTGCCTATGGGACATCAAAGTTCAATATTCCTTGCACATTTGGCCTCAATTGGTATTGGGTTCGATGATGCTGGAACTTGGACAGGTGTTGGAGTTGCCTCTATTGCCATTGTTCACTTGGTGGCTTCCATGGTTTATGGAGGAGGTGGCCTCTTGCACTCGCTTTTATTCCCAGGCGACATGCAGGAATCAAGCGTTGCTCAAGCAAGAAAGTTCAAGTTGGAATGGGATAATCCTGACAATCAAACCTTTATTCTTGGCCACCATTTAATTCTTTTTGGTGTTGCTTGTGCATGGTTTGTTGAATGGGCCAGAGTCCATGGAATCTATGATCCAGCATTGGGTGCGGTCCGTCAGGTCAATTACAACTTGGACTTGTCTATGATCTGGCAGCGTCAATTTGACTTCCTTGCAATAGATAGTCTTGAAGATGTCATGGGCGGCCATGCGTTTTTAGCCTTTGTTGAGATCACAGGAGGAGCCTTGCATGTAGTTGCAGGATCAACTCCTTGGGAGAAAAAGAGACTCGGTTCTTGGAGTAAATTCAAGGGTGCTGAATTGCTATCTGCCGAAGCAATTCTTTCTTTTTCCCTAGCAGGAATAGGCTGGATGGCAATTGTTGCGGCCTTCTGGTGTGCAACAAATACAACAGTTTATCCAGAGGCTTTTTATGGAGAACCACTTCAACTCAAGTTCTCTATATCCCCTTATTGGGTAGACACTGTTGACCTTTCTGGAACAAATGCTGCTTTTTGGGGCCATACAACCCGAGCTGCTTTGACAAATGTCCATTATTATCTTGGATTCTTCTTTATTCAAGGTCATCTTTGGCATTCTCTTCGTGCATTAGGTTTTGATTTCAGTAAGGTACGTGGAGCTATAGTCAACGATTCTAGTTCTGAAGAGTTCCGCCTAAGTTCTTAGTCTTTTCTTATAAACGATAAGTTTTTTAAGAAAATCCTTTTAGAAATAAAAAAAGCCTCGTCTTAGACGAGGCTTTTTTATTGGAAAAAAGATTGATTTTGTTTCAATTTCAGATTTTTTTTTTTTTTTTAGACGACTCCTTTAAAAATTTCTCAAGGCAAATAATCCTTAATTTTATTTTTAGAGGGGCAGTTTTTTTATCACTATCTGAGACGATGATTTTGCTAAACCCTTATACAGTAAGCTTTCTCGGCTGTTTGTAAGAATTATTCTTTTAATTCGTCAACTTCAACTTAAGCTTGTTTTTAGATCGATCTTCTCGAAGGCTTAGAAATATTTAATAAGAACTAAATAAAGACCTTTAACTATTCCAAGCATATGAATTGAGACGCTTGTAATCTGCAGGAGGTTTCGTTGCTCGTTCTCTTAAATTATGCAGACCTATGGAAATCCAGACGTCACCTATGGGTGGTGGGCTGGAAATGCTGGGGTCACTTATCGCTCAGGCAAATTTATTGCTGCACATGCTGCACATACTGGCCTGATTGCTTTCGCTGCTGGTGCAGCCACTCTGTGGGAGCTGGCACGTTTTGATCCTTCTATGCCAATGGGGCATCAGAGCTCTTTATTCCTTGCTCATTTAGCTTCTATAGGAATTGGCTTCGACGAAGCAGGAGCTTGGACAGGAGCTGGTGTTGTCTCAATTGCGGTAGTTCATTTAATTGGCTCCATGGTTTATGGAGCAGGTGGTCTATTGCACTCCGTCAAATTTGAGGGGGATATGCAGGACAGCTCATTTAAGCAAGCAAGAAAATTCAAGTTGGAATGGGATAACCCAGACAATTTGACTTTTATTCTTGGTCATCACTTAATTCTTTTTGGAATAGCGAATATCTGGTTTGTTGAATGGGCCAGAATTCATGGAATCTACGATCCAGTTTTGGGAGCAGTTCGCCAGGTTGAATACAACTTGAACTTAGCCTCTATTTGGAATCATCAATTTGATTTCATTAGCATTAATAGTCTTGAAGACGTAATGGGTGGCCATGCCTTCCTTGCATTTGCCCAAATTGCTGGAGGTGCTCACCATATCGCTACCAAAATGGGCTCTGGATTGCTAGGTCAATACACTGAGTTCAAAGGTAAGAACGTTTTATCGGCAGAGTCAGTTCTTTCCTTCTCTTGTGCTGGAATTGGTTGGATGGCAATTGTTGCGGCTTTTTGGGCGGCTACAAATACAACCGTCTATCCAGAAGCTTTTTATGGAGAGGTATTGAGTTTTAAATTTGGAGTAGCTCCTTATTGGGTTGATACCGTTGAAGGAGGAGCAGCGTTCTGGGGACACACAACTAGAGCCGCCTTAGTAAATGTCCATTATTACTTTGGATTCTTCTTTATCCAAGGACATCTTTGGCACGCAATTCGCTCAATGGGTTTTGACTTCAAGAGAGTTAGCTCAGCGATTTCTAATGCAGGAAGTTCAACTGTGACTCTTAACGGATAATTCTTAGAGAATTTATCTCTAAAAAAAACTCCTAATATTTCAAAGCCTCGTCATATTGACGGGGCTTTTTTGTTGTAATTCGAAGCTTCCAAAAAAAAAAAAACATCTTGCAAATTAGTTGAAAACAGTTGAAAAGACTATCTTAATTGGCCTTATTTGCCTTGCTTTGAAAGCCTAATAAGGGGCACATGGCAAAACCCTTATGCCGCAGTCAATTACGGTTATTCACAGCTTTGCCTTTCTAAGGCAAATTGCGTGTAGTCTGCTCTACGTATTTGTAGTCTTGAACTCTTAAACTATGCAGACCTACGGAAATCCAGACGTCACCTATGGATGGTGGGCTGGTAATTCTCGGGTCACCAACCGCTCAGGAAAATTCATTTCAGCCCATGCTGCGCACACTGGCTTGATTTCCTTTGCTGCTGGAGCTAGCACCCTTTGGGAGCTTGCTCGTTTTGACCCCTCTGTTGCAATGGGCCATCAGAGCTCGATTTTTCTTGCTCACTTGGCTTCAATTGGTGTTGGTTTCGATGAGTCAGGCATATGGACTGGAGAAAACGTTGCTTCTATCGCAATTGTCCATCTGATCGCTTCTTTGGTTTATGCGGGAGGAGCTTTATCTCATTCACTCTTTTTTGATGCAGATCTAGAGAGTGGACCAATTCCTACTACTAAGAAATTTCAAATTAAGTGGGACAATCCAGATAAATTGACTTTTATTCTTGGACATCATTTGATTTTCTTAGGTGTTGCTTGCATCTGGTTTGTTGAATGGGCTAGATGGCATGGGATTTATGATCCAGCTATTGGTGAAGTAAGACAGGTTTTTCCTGGTTATGGGGATTTTGGTCGAATTTGGAGCCACCAATACGACTTCCTTAAGATTGACAGTCTAGAAGAAGTAATGGAAGGGCATGCTTTCTTGGCTTTTCTAGAAATAAGTGGTGGTGCTTGGCACATAGCTACTCGTCAATTAGGTAATTATGACAAATTCAAAGGAGCAGGTCTCTTAGGAGCTGAAGCTGTATTGTCTTGGTCATTAGCAGGAATTGGTTGGATGGCAATTGTTGCAGCATTCTGGTGTGCAACAAATACAACAGTTTATCCAGAAGCTTTTTATGGAGAGCCATTAGCTTTCAAATTTGGAATATCTCCTTATTGGATTGATACAGGAGACCTTTCTGATGGGAATGCTTTCTTTGGACACTCAACTAGAGCTGCTCTATCCAATGTCCATTATTATTTTGGATTCTTCTTTATCCAAGGTCATATTTGGCATGCTTTAAGAGCAATGGGCTTCGACTTTAGGCGGATAGCCAATGCGGTTGGTAATGTGACAGGCACTAAAACTGCATAGACCTAGTTTTAAATATCGATAGATATTTAATTTACTAAATAAAAAAGCCTCGTCTTTGGTAGAGAAGACGAGGCTTTTTTTATTTAGTAAAAGATATTTTAATCAATACATTTTTGTTATCTTTTATAGAAATAGCAAGAATGTAATTAAGTTGATTTTTTCCTAAGATGGGACTTTTTATCATTAATGGAGCTGACTAAGGAAGACTATCTTTAATGTCTTATATGGTGTACCTGCCTCCAACAATAATAAATCAAATGAAGCAGTTGAATATAGAAATGAAATTGAGCAAGATGCTTAGAGAATGGAATTCAGCTAAGAAGAACTAGACATGAGAAAGGTCTTATATGAATTTTATGACGATAGTTAGAGACTATTTATTTAATTTTTACCTTGTCAATTATGGAAATATCTTTATAGTTTTGGTTGGTAAAATTTTAAATAAGTTTTCTTCTTTTGCTTTTAAGAATCTCCCAAAAATAAAGTAATGCAAAGGGGCAAAACAAAACTCCTAAGAAGGGAACCAGAAGATATGTCCAATCCATAGTCTTTTCACTACTTCTATTTATAGCTATAAAAATCAAAATTGGAAACCTACTAATGCTAAAACTAATTTTTTATGTTTGTAATATTAATTAGGCTTTTGTAAGCCAGAAAAATAGATGAATCAAAACAGTAAAATATTGACTCCGAAATTTAATCAGAATTAAGTCCAAACTTAGAGGAGGAAAGTGAAAATATATTAATCAGAAAGAAAATTTATAAGCATAAAGATTGTTTAGCCAAGATTTTTTTAACTAGAAAAAATAAATAAACTTCTTTCAGACCTCTTTGAAATCCTGCTTAGAAGAAGATATATTATAGAGTAGACTTATCGAGAGTATTTAAAAAAAAGAATGAAAATTATTTAGAGATATATAATGCATTTATTATAAATGTTGTGGGCATTTGCTAACTGCTACTGCTACTGCAGCTATTGAGATATTGCTAGATTCTTTTATTACTTTTCTAACCTCTTTGAGGCCATGCTTTTCACTTGCATCACTGTATGATAGTAGTAATGATTTGTAGTTATCGTTTCCTTCGGAGCGATATTTGCAAAAATTATCACCTATTGTATTCAGTAAGGCGATTAATGTTAGTTCAACCATCTACTTTAATTCCTGGTTTTAACTTTTAATCATTATATCTTTCAGTTTCACTAATCCCTTCTTTTGCATTATTAGAACTTGAAAGACTGTCATCATTACTTTCTGATTTTTCGGTTGATTCAATTGAATTATTGATATTTTCCTTATCTAGTTCGACTTGTACTGGAGTGGCATCAGTTTCCTTATCTAGTTCGACTTGTACTGGAGTGGCATCAGTTTCCTTATCTAGTTCGACTTGCACTGGAGTGGCATCAGTTTCCTTATCTAGCTCGACTTGTACTGGAGTGGCATCAGTTTCCTTATCTAGTTCGACTTGTACTGGAGTGGCATCAGTTTCCTTATCTAGTTCGACTTGTACTGGAGTGGCATCAGTTTCCTTATCTAGTTCGACTTGTACTGGAGTGGCAACACTCTTCTCTTTTCTGTTTAAACTATCTTCAGGAATAGAAATTTTTTCTGAGGAATTGGACTCTTTATCAATTAATTTTTTTATATAGGTAAAAAGATTTTTTATACTAATGAAAAGTTCTTTTGCACGCTTATATATTTCAATGAGGAGGCTTTTTATCTCTGAGGCGGTTTCACCTTTGTTAAGTTTTAAAAGAGCGAAACTCACTCCTAAGGAGATAAGGATAAGGAGAAATAGATAGCCCATTAATTTGAAGTTTTAATCTTTTCCAAAGATCACACCTAATTAGCTTTAATCAAGTAGTTAGCAACATTCTTCTATCTTTTCTTTAAGATCAAGAATTTTTTTTTATTTGATGAGTTGCCTTATTAAATCGAAAAATAATTCTCTATTAATTATCCAAAGGTATTTCCATTAAATCCCCATTTACTTGGACTTACGTCTTCAAAGGCAATGTATATTCTATTTGAAGGAATATTTGTGGCTCTAGAAACTAAACTGCAAAAGGATTTAGACATTTCTGCAGGCTTTAATGATCCAATTGATTTTATTTCAATAAAACAAGAAGGATCATTAGATCCTCCAAATGTCATGGGAATATTTGTTTGCAGAATTGTCATCACATAACTCTCTGGCTTTCCAGTTGATTTTGCTAGTTCGGATGAGAGAGCCGTTAAAAATTTATCAGAATCATCTATTGACTTTAGCGAGGTCTGAATTTTAATTAATGGCATTTCTTGTCTATTGCAGGACTTCTCTTAGAAATATACTTGGTATATCAATCAATATCTATGAAAATTGCGCCTATAAACTGATAGCGGGGTGAATTGCAGTAGATTTCCCAGCCTTAGCCACAAAAAAAATATATGTTCGTTAGATTAGTATTCAATGAAACAATATCATTTAATGAAAGACAAGATAAATACCTTAGTAGCAGAACAGCTTGATGAGCTTGAACCAAGTAACCAGCAAGTAGTGATGATGGGTTCAATATTGATTGGTTTGAATCTTTTGCTGATGGTATGCGTAAGCCTTTATTGGACGAACCCTTCAATACATCAATATCTTTCAGGAAGGCCCCTCTAGTAAGAGACTGGGTTTAAGAAATAATTGTTTTACCTTTTGCAAAAGTAACTCCATTTACCTTTATATTTTTTATTTGTCTTCTTATGATCTGTTTTAGGCAGAGTTAATTAAAGGCTTAATTAAAATGTTTTTTGAACTAAAAATAAAAAGCTTTCTTTCATTAGTCATGGCTTTACTGATTTTATTCAGTATTCCATTGACCTCTTATGCCCTTGCATCCTTTGAGAAAACTGGAGCAGGAGATGAAGTTCCTAATTATGTCCGTGCTGATATAACAGGCTTTGATTTGCACGGCCAAGATTTATCTAAATCTTCTATTGCTGGAGCAGTTGCGCGTGATGCAAATTTTAGTGACGTAGATTTGCATGGAACAGTTTTAACCCTTTCTGATCTGAAAGGAGCAAATTTAAAAGGAATAAATCTTACAGATACACTTTCTGATAGGGTCAACTTTCAAAAAACAGATCTAAGAGATGCGATTCTTGTAAATATGATTGCCTCAGGGAGCAGTTTTGCTGGTGCAAGAATTGAGGGTGCAGACTTTACTTTTGCAATCCTTGATAGTGATGACCAGAAAAATCTATGCAAAATAGCTGAGGGCATAAACCCCATAACAGGAGTTGGCACTAGAGAAAGCCTAGAGTGTGCGGCAGATTCCAGTGGGGGTTACAAACCTGCTATGCCCGGAGCCTAATCTTAAATAATAAATATCTTTTTAATAGTCATCTTTTTTAGCGATTACTTACAAAAAGCTATTGCATTTGTTTTATTTAATTGCTATTCCTATAAATAAGTAATTTATCGAAATTATTTGGATAATTTCTGGCCTCCTCGACCTTCTCCAAAAGGTTTCTCTATAGAAAAGCTTGCTAAGCGCTATAGACAAAAGATATCAAAAGGCTCTTTCTTTGAGATAAACTCTAGTTCTGACCGAGATGGATTACTTAAAGAAGGTAAAAAACAAAAACTAAGTTTTGCTGATTTTAATCATTGGGCAAATCGTGATTTTATAGAATATAAGGAGATAGCGCAAAATATTAAATAGATTTTAAGTGCGCTGATTTATATAAATCTTTAATTACAAATATTTTTTCTTGCCATCTGAATTGTATTTATATACTCCTCCTTTGGGACCAACATAAAGCATTTCTCCATTCATCTTTGACCTGCCGTATTTACTTAGCCTTGCGCGGTGAATATCAGCTTTTTCTCTTAGCTCTATTTCACTATACCAAGATCCAATTTTTATATCTGAATCTGGATCTCCCATAAGTGAATATGAAAATCTTTCTGATAACTTTTCTCTCAAATTACCTTTATTCTTGAATCTTTTTAAAAATAAATTCTTTTTAAGTATGTATTGATTTTTGCTTGATTGAGAGATAAGCATTATTATTGTAAATAAAATAATAATAATGATGATTTCCTTCACTTTTATTATTAAGACCTCTATCAATTAAAGCATTAACTTATTTCAATTACAACTCTAGCGTGAGTAATTATATAGTTTTTAACAAGAAGTAACTAGTAGCTCGTGTTAATCTAGGTTAACCTTTTATTATTATATCAAAACCCAGTTTACTTTTTTGTGTAAGTACTTCTTTTCTGAATATACCTCTCTTTATTCCTTTAATTAGGATATATACAGATTCAATAAATAATATTATTATGGTTAAATATATTAATATTATATTCGCCATTGATTCCCCCTTCCTGGTTTTAACTTGAATTAAGTTATTCGTTTTCTCTTTGGTTAATTTTTTCTGATGGTTTGTTTTGTTCATAGAGAATATTATTAATTAAATTTCATTTATGTAAGGACCAAAGTAAGAAGTGCAATTTGCTCCACAATGGGCTCCAAGACTTAAAGCTTTTTTAACGTTCCATCCTGCTGCCATTCCAGTAGTTACACCTGCCGCAAACCTATCTCCACACCCATAAGTGTCAATTACTTTTGACTTTAAATTAACTGCTTTATAACGTCCTCCTGGCCATACTTCTCCACCTTTACTTCCTTCTGTGGAAATCCTCATCTTTGGTCTTATTTTTATCTCATCGATATTATATTTTTCACCTATGTCGAGCCCACTTCCAATTAGAACATCTAATTGTACAGCTGATTTATTTATTTCATCTATGCCTACTCTTGGAGTGGCCGATAGAAATTTAGCTTTTCTAGATAGCTTCATTGCATTTGCATCACCTGCTGTGAAAAATATTCCATCAAATCCAGAAAGTTCGTCCCAAGGAAGATCATCTCTTGAGTTTGGCTGAAGTCTTTCTCCTATTACGGTGATACCTCTTTCTCCGCTTGAATCGACAAAACTAATTCCTTGTCTAGTTGCTTTCTCCCTCCAAGCCACTCTGAGTGTTAGGCCAAATTCTTTTAAGCGTTCATAGCATCTTTCTCCTATTGAATCCTTGCCAAGAGAAGTAAAAAAATGTACTTGCGCTTGGGTTAGATTTTGCATTTGAACCGCAGCAATAGCTCCACCGCCAGCTGGTTCCTCTATGTAACTTCTTGAATGACTAATTGAACCGGCTTTTGGCAATTGATCGACTGAAAGAAATCTTACAAACTCAACATGTCCAACTACTGCTAGTTTTAAACTTGGCAAGTTTTTTAATTTATCTAATTCCCAAATTTTCATATAGCAAAGTATCTCTAGTTTGTGTGTTTAAGAATAAAATCATTCTTACTTTATTCAACACTTTTTGATTATAGCAATTATCTTTATATAACTAAAAGGTTCAACAATGAATTTCTCATCTCGTCATTTTCTAAGCTATGTTTATTTGTTTTTTGCGATATTAGGTTTTATTTTACCTACACTTGCAAATATTGACTTTGTTATCACCTATGGAGCTTTCGACATTGTTAACTTCTTTTCACTAGCCAATATAAATCCAGCAGCACAATCATTAAGTAGAGATCTATTGGTAGGAGCTGGTGCGGTGACTGTATGGATCTTTAGTGAGGCAAAAAGACTATCTATGAAGAATCTATGGATTGTTATAGCTTCTTTTCTAATTGCTTTTGCATTTGCAGCCCCATTATTTCTTTTCCTCAGAGAGAGACGTCTTATTGAAATTGAAAAAGCATAATTTTTATTTTACTATTTAATTAGTGCTGTCAACTTTTAATTTATTTATCAGATTAGTTGATGGTATCAATAAAAGAGCAATAAATGATAATAAAAGCCAGAGTAGCATTCCATTTCCTTGCTTATCAATAATATGGCCAGCAGAGATTGGTGCCAATACAGCACTTAAACCAAAACACTGAGAAAACAGTGACATGGCAATTCCTCTGTTTGAAGTGGAAGATGCTCTGATAACACCTTCTGTTGCTGTTGGAAGGAAAGCTGTTAGACCTAAAGCAATGAATACAAGAGCAAATACAATTAAGATTATTGAATTTGTAAAAAAACTAGAGAATGCAAGTAAAAAACTTCCGAAACTTAAACATATCAAGCTGAATTTCAGTCCATATCTAGTACTTTTTTTGCTCAACCAGTTTCCTATAGGCCATTGAAAAAAGAGTATAAAGATTAATTGGGTAGATAGAAGTACACCACTTGATGTTTTGCTTAAAGGAAGTCTATATATACCGCCTTCTGCTAAATCAAGTGGAAGCCCGCTTTGTAATAACGCGAATATAGATGTGCAAAAAATGCTTAAAAAAAGTATTGGCCCAAGATCTGATATGACTTCCCTCACTCTATATAATTGCTCTGATAATGTATTATTTTTAACTAAAAAAATATTACTCTCTAAGGTTAAAGACCTTTTCCTTAGTAAATTTAGTGAGACAATATTTATAAGTAATATCATACAGAATATATCTATTAAATAAATAAATCTAATATTTGAAATCCATGAGAAAATTGTTCCAATAGTAGAACCTAAGCTTATCCCTAAGGCGTCTGCTGTTCTTGCTAGAGCAAAGCCCTTGGCGGATGGAAAGTCATTGCAACTTATGGGAATCGCTAATTCTGCTGCTGGCCAATAGATTCCAGCAGCAGCCCCTAAAAGAATTTGGCCTTGGAAGTATTTGTTAATGTCGTATGAATTAAATAAGAAAATATCTGCAGAGATTGCAAATAAGGCAGCAATTTTTAATAAGTTAGAGAAATGAACACCTTCATCAAGACAAAACCCTGCTATTAATCTTGCAATTGTGCCTGAGGTTGCCGCAATTGTTATTCCTCCTCCAATTTGAGAGGAAGAAAAACCTAGCTCATTGAAAAGCAAAGGGCTTAAATAAAGAACACCTCCTGCACCTATTGATGCAAAAAGCCTTCCTCTGGCTATTAGTCGAAGCTTAGGAGGAAATTGGTTCCACCATTCTTTGAGATTTAGCGTTGGTTTTAGTTCGCTTAATTACAAGAATAATATTTCTAGGGAGTATAAGTATCCTTTTGACGGGTATTGATCGGGGAATTTCTTTTAAAGCCGCGGAACGGTTTGAAGTTCATTTTGAGGATATGTCTATACCTATTTCAATAAAAGAACTGAATGATTGGGCTATCCATCAAGGTGAAAATAATTCTGAACTTGCTACTTGGTTGAACTTGCTTGGGTTTGAAAGTAGAACTTCTTTAGCCAATTTTCTTCAAACACCTTTTTCTGTAGAAAAAGAAGTTGCATTACAGCTATTACGAAGTTGGTATGGCAGAAAGTTGTTTGAAGAAATAGGCCAATTGGTCCGCCTTGATGAAGATAAATCAGGTATAGAGATATTTAATACCCTTGAGAAGATGCTTGAATCTTCTCGTCAATTAAATGTGTTGTATCTTTTTCAATCTCTTCCTGCCGAGGTTATTCATCTAGACCTTGATGGCGTTGTAAAAGTAGCTAATAGATGGAGAAGAGAATTGAAGTTGCAGCAGAAGCTAGTAGCTGATCTTTCCTCAATATCCGAAAAACCCTCTGAATCCGTTAATTCAATTGGTCCTAAACTCTTTAAAAAGGACTTAAAAGAATCTTTTTTAAGGAATATTCCTTTAGAAGTCTCTCATCGAGATAAACCTTTAAACATAGAAATTTGGAAGCCTGCGAATAATTCTTTGACAAGATCAAATTTGATTGTATTTATGCCTGGCCTAGGAGGTGATCAAGATCATTTCAGATGGCTTTCTCGAATACTTAGTTACCATGGTTGGCCTACTGTTTTAATTGAGCACCCAGGAAGTGACTCGGAAGCTATTAAAGCTCTTTTAGATGGATCACTGCCTGTGCCTGGTCTTGAAGTCATTCCCGAACGATTAGCAGATCTGCAAGGAGTCCTTTCTGGAATTGAGCAAGGAATTCTAAAAGTACCTGGGAAAAACATTGTATTAATGGGGCATTCACTTGGATCTTTAACAGCGTTTCTAGCATCAGGAGCAGAGCCTCAAAGAAGTCTTAAAGAAAGCTGCTCTAAAGCACTTAATGACTTCTCTTTGACAAATCTTTCAGAGTTACTGCAGTGTCAATTTACGGATTTTGCAATACCTTCTCAGAAGCCAATCAAAAATCTTAGGGCGATAGTCGGTATCAATAGCTTTGGAAGTTTGCTTTGGCCTAAATATTCAACTAACTCAATAGATGTTCCTGTTTTCCTAGTTGGTGGAACTTTTGATTTGGTTACCCCAGCTATTTCAGAACAACTAGGCCTTCTGCTGTCGATAAAACCTAATCCATTAAATCGTGTTTTGTTAATTGAAGGAGCAAGTCATTTTTCTCCGGTAAGAGTAAAAGGTCAAATTAATAATGAGATTGGCGATGATATCTTTAAGTTAAAAGGTTCTTTAGTAGGATTGCATCCCTTATCAGTTCAGAGCTTAATAGCTAATGAGATAATTAAATTTCTTGATAATCTAGAAGAGGAAGAAGCTGTACCAGCAGAATTAAATATAATTTATAATGGAACTCGATTTCATTTATTAGATAGACCCTTAGTTAAGGAACTATTGAAAAGTTAATAGCGAATTCTAGGGTCTATGAATGCAATTAATATGTCTACAATAATACCTATTAATACAACTAAGGCTGCTACAGTAACAACAATTCCTTGGACAACAGGGTAGTCACGTTGACTAATAGCTTCTTGGAGACCTAAGGCCATTCCAGGCCATGAGAAAGTTACTTCTATAAGTAAGGCTCCTCCAACTAGCGATGCAATTGTTAGTCCTGCAATCGTCAACACTGGAAGCAATGCATTTGGTAAAGCATGATTAATAACTATTTTTCTAAAACTTAACCCTCTACTCATTGCTGCTTCAACATAATTTGTTTGAATTGTTTTCCCTAAGTTAAGTCTTAATGAGCGACTAAATATTCCACTTAATAGAATCCCTAGAGTAGAGGAAGGTAAAATAATATGTCTTATTGCACCATTAAATGCCAACCAATTACCCGATAGAATGCTGTCCAGAATTAGGAAACCTGTTCCTTCAGGTTCTATTAAGCTCGCTGGAAATCTTCCGCCTATAGGTAGCCAACCTAGAATGACTGCAAAAACAATTTGCATAATCATTGCGGCCCAAAAAGGAGGGAGAGCATACGTACTGATACCATAAAATCTTCCAATGAAATCTGTTTTGCCCTCTGGTTTTGCAATCCCACTAAATCCAATTGTCAGACCAATTAATAATGCAATAAATAATGATGTAAAACATAATTCAAGACTTGCAGGTAGTGCCTTTGAAATGATTTCAGTAACGGGCTGTTGAGTATTTAATGATTCGCCTAAGTTCCCATGTAAGATATTATTTAGAAAACTCAAATATTGATTTAATAAAGGTTGATCTAATCCTAGCCTTGACCTTAGTAATTCCCTCGCTGTTTCATTTGCGCGATTTCCAAGTATTGCATCAACAGGATCACCAGGTGCAATTCTCAATAACGCAAATACCATAGTTGCAATTATCCAAATCATCAGAGGTGTTATAGCTATTCTTGAAAGAATGTATTTAAATAGTGCGTTTTGTCGATTCACTGAGTATTTTTCTTAAGCTGGTTTAAAAGAACTAGACCGCTCCCATCAAATTGTGGTTGATTTATATTTGATTGCGCCCAGACTCTTGGCTTTACAAGCCAAACAGGTATATAAGCTGATCCGTTGGCAGCAATTTTTTCAATTTCATCTAGTTTCTCTAATCTTTCTTGTTTTTGAAGTTTTTCAGATGCCTTCAATTTGGATTGGACTTCACTTTCCCCCCAGAAACTTCCGCTGAAAACGGCTTCTCCTTTCTTGCAGTTTCCTTCTTCAATTCTTTCACAACTTAAAAGAGGAAAAAGATAAGCTTCAGGATCTGGGTATGCTCCTGTCCAATCAAGAATCACAGATGTAAAAGTCCCATCAGAAAGTTGTTTATAAATTGTTGTAGCTTCGACTCCGATTATCTCAATATTAAGGCAGTCTGAAAGATCTTGATTTATTTGTTCTTTCCAAGTAAGGGCAAGAAGCTTATCAGCGGGAACATTAGATCGGAAAGTTAATGGAACAGTTAATTGTGTCCCAAGGCAAAAGCCTTCTTGAGTTAATAAACTCCTAGCAATATCTGGATTATATTTAGGCCAGGGCGAAGATTTTTTTATTTTTAGTACAGGTGGAACAATTGAATATAGAGGTTCTCTTAAACCATAACTTGCTTTTTGTGTTATCAAATCTCTATTTATACTGTAGGAAATAGCTTTTCTTAGAACTTTTCTATTGAAAGGATTGGTATCACTCCTTAAAGTTATATAGCCTATTTCAAGTGCTGGCCCAATAGATTCTTTTAACTTCCCCGCTTTTGCTAATCGGTGCAATGCAAGTCTTTGTCCGTCTTCCACCGAATTAGATAAGAGTATATCTACTTCACCACTTCTTATGGCTCCAAAAAGTGAAGATGAATTTCTAAAATTTATATAATCAACTCCTTCGTTTTTTGGCTTTGTTCCCCAATATTTTTGAAAGGGTTCCAATCGTTGTTTCTCTGGTTGAAAATGTACTAATTTGTAGGGTCCTGTTCCGATAAATTGATTGTTTAAAAATTTATCTTTGTGATTTAAGTAGGCTTTTGGAGAAATAGGAGTAAGGTTAATAGAAGTAAGCAATCCTTTAATAGAACTCGAGGGTCTATTCAGATTTATTCTAAGAAGATATTTATCAGGTGTTTGAATATTTTTTATCCTTCCACCAATAACATAATTCTGAGTTCCTATATTCATGAAGCGCCTTATACTAAATGCCATTGCATTTGCATCAAATGAACTCCCATCATGAAATAATATTCCCTTTTTTATTGGTATATCTATAGTAAGACCATTATTAGATATTATTGGGAGTGTTTTTGCTAGTTGTGATTGGAGTAAGCCATCAGAGTTAATTATATAAAGCCTATCTCCTAAGCTACTTATTAATTGCAAAGATCTTAAAGTGCTAGCCTGCGCTGGATCTAAAGATTCTATCTTGCCAGCACTTGCTACTATTATGCGTTTATTCTCGACTTTAGATGTGCACGATAATTGGATAAATGCAATTAATGATATGATAAAATATTTATATAAATTACCGTTCTTTGTCTTAGTTATTTTTTTTAAAAAGGATTTCAAGATGATAATTATTTCTTAGTTTTTAATTATTTCACTGGTAGGTATTTCGAAAACGGGCGATCCATTTGAAAGTAAAGGGAATCTTCTTATCCAACACTTCTCATGTGAATTATCAATTCCAATAACTTGAAATAAATCCTTCTCATTTAGTATCTTTACACAATCTCCCTGGTTAATATTACATCTAGTCATACTAATATTTTTTGCAATAGGTTTGTTTTGTATAGCCATAAACTGTTCTGAAGGAACAACAAGAAGCTAAGCAGATCAATATGATCTTTCCTTAAAGTTATTGATAGCAATACTTACATATCTATGCCACATTTAACCTCATTTACAAACAACCTAAATGGGCTCCTAAACTTTTCACTTCTTTTAATTCCCTTATCTTTGAAAGAGAGCATTCCATAGCGCCTTTGTTAACTTTATGAGTGATTACAACTATCTCTGCTCCATCAGCGCTTGCATCAAATTGAACTATTGATTGTATTGAGACTTTATTATCACCAAAAAGATTACCTATTCGACCAATAACTCCGGGAGAGTCTTCAGTTATTAGACGGACATAATTTTTCTGGGAAATTCTTGTTGAATCGACTAAATGACATTCTCTCCAGCTTGCTGCTTGGAGTAATGGGTCCAAAGGTTCATCCTTTGTGCTCATTGTCTTGATGCCTGCAATATTTAATATGTCGGCAACTACTGCAGAGGCAGTTGGCCCTGAGCCGGCACCAGGTCCATAAAACATGACTTCTCCAATGGGATCGCCTTCTATGAGAATTGCATTGTTAACCCCGTTTACGCCTGCAAGAGGGTGTTCTGTGGGAACTAATGTTGGTTCAACCCATGCTGCTAGATGGGCTGGGTCATAAAGATTTTTTGTGACATTCTGATGGCTTAAGTTTTCTGCAATAGCAAGTAGTTTTATGGAGTAACCAAGCCTTGAAGCATAGTCAAGGTCTCTTGTTTCTAAATTGTTTATGCCTTTTGTAGGGACCTCTGAGC
This sequence comes from Prochlorococcus sp. MIT 1223, assembly GCF_034092465.1. Lineage (NCBI taxonomy): Bacteria > Bacillati > Cyanobacteriota > Cyanophyceae > Synechococcales > Prochlorococcaceae > Prochlorococcus > Prochlorococcus sp. MIT 1223. Next base: position 549,586 of record NZ_CP139303.1, on the reverse strand, counting down.
GATTTATAGGCCCGCCAAAAGCAAGACCACTTAAGATTGAAATCTTATCAGCAGCATCAAATCCCTCTACATCGGCAGCTGGATCAGACTCTGCATATCCTAGTTTTTGTGCTTCTGATAGAACATCTTTATAGGCAGAACCATCTTTAGACATTTGGCTCAGAATGTAATTTGTTGTTCCGTTTATAATTCCGCTTACTTTCCTGATTTTGTTGCCTCCAAGAGATTGTTTCAAAGGTTCAATAATTGGAATACCCCCTCCAACAGCGGCCTCAATAAGTACGTAAACACCTGCTTTATTAGCCGCTTCTGCAATCTCTTCCCCATGTCTAGCTATTACTGCTTTGTTGGCTGTTACAACTGACTTTCCCAAGGAGATTGCTTCTAAAATTAATGATCTGGCAGGTTCCAGTCCGCCCATTACTTCTACAATGACGTTAACTAATGGGTCATTAACGACTTCAAATGGATCTTCAGTTAGGTTCGTTGAATTAATAGTAGTTTTGCGATGTTTTTCTTTATTCCTTACGGATATTTTTATTAACTCGAGTTGTGAAACTAAAGGATTTCTTCCTTGAGGGGATTGCAAAATCTTTACTACCCCAGTTCCTACTGTCCCAAGTCCAAGAAGGCCTATCCCAATTTTCTTATTCATTTTTTTCTTATTCAGATTTTGGAGATTAGATTTTATTTAGTAAAGAGGAGGGGTTTTGAGAAAGAGAGATTGCTTGTTTTTTCATGTTTAGTAGGATATTTAAGAAGCCATTGGCTCTTGAGGGCGTAAGGCTTGTATTAAGACCGGTTTCTAATATGAAGTCATTATCTATATTTATAACTTCTTTAGGAGAAAGATTATTTAGCCCTTGTATTAGTAAGCTTAGCAACCCCTTTGTAATAAGAGCGTCAGAATATCCTTTCCATTTAATAATCCCTTCTTTTAGCTCACCAAGAACATATACTTGCGATACGCATCCTTTTACTTTTATTGATTCAGAAAGTTCTTCCTCTGAAAGTACTGGCAATTTTTTTGCAAGCCAAAGCACATATTCATATTTTCTTTTTGGGTCGGAAGTTGATTTAAGTCTTTGGATAATTCCATCAAGGGATGGGCTTCCAAAGCTTTTCTCTGTCGGGTTAGTGGTCTCATTCATAGGCCTTACCATAAATAATTCTTTTTTAAGAGCCTAACTAGAGGTCAGGTTTTTATTTGGTGTTCTCCGTCTTCTGTTATCCATCCATCAAATGGAATATCCCATGGGTCTAACGGAAGTGGGGCCTTTGAGACACACTCTCCAGGCAGAACGGCAAATGAAAGAATTGATCTCCAAGACTTATTTTCTCTTAGACGATCAAAATAACCACCTCCATAACCTAGCCGAAAGCCTTTTTTGTCTATAGCTAAAGCTGGGACAAAGATGATTCTCATTTCTTCTGGTTTAATTAATTTCCCCTTGCAAGGTGCTGGAATACCACAAGCATCTTTATTTAATTTTTCGTTTGTCCAATCTCTATATTGCATTTCCCCTTTGAATTCACAACAAGGTAAAGCAAAAGATGCGTTAATTGTGTCTTTCAGTTCCCTAAGATCGACTTCTCCTGCTAGTGGCCAATAAATTCCTATATATTTTTTAAGATTAGAACTATTATCTCTAAAATTCTTTTTAAGATAGTATTCAACATTATTATAAATTTTTAGTTCATTTCTTTTTAATGACTTTTCTCTTATGGCAGAAAAATTTTTCCTGCTAATCAATTTACTCTTTTTAATATTCATATCTCTTTTAAAATTCAAGAAGAAAAGTTACTTATATGCTAAGTAAGTTAAAGCAATAGCAAGAGCATCTGCCGCGTCATCAGGCTTGGGTTTTTTTTCTAGATTAAGTTCTTGCATAACAGCTTCGATTACTTCTGACTTGTTCGCTTTCCCAGAACCTGCAACTGCTAACTTTATTTGCATAGGAGGAAATTCAACTATTGGAATCTTTAGGCGAGCAAGAGTCATAATAACTACCCCTCTTGCTTGAACTACGCTAATAGTTGTACTTGAACGGTAAAAGAAGAATTTTTCTACAGAAGCAATATCAGGTTTCCATTTTCTTATTAGTTCAGTTAGATCATCACATATCTCAACCATCCTATCTCCTTCTTTTACGCCCTTATTTGTCTGAATAATTCCACAATCAAGCATTTTTTGTTGATGTTGGATCGAGTCAATTACTCCATATCCAACACGAGCAAGACCTGGATCTATTCCTAATACTCTCAAATTTAGTCAGAAAAAGATAATGCAAAATCTTCCAGATTACTGTCTTCTTTCCTCTCAAAAATTTTGCAAAATGCTTTTATTACTCTATCTCCTGAGTCTATTTGTTCTAAAGGATCTTTGCGCAGTCGATGTCTTAATGAGCAAGAAATAACTCTTGCAATATCTTCTTCTGTTACTTCATCTCTTCCTTCAAAAGCGGCTAAGGCTCTAGAGGCTCTATTCGTAACAATGTCTCCTCTAAGTCCGTCAACATCTAATTCACCGCAAACTGCAGAAATCCTTAGACGGAGATCATCATCGATGCTTACAGCTTGTAGTCTATTTTGAGCATCAACAACCTTGTTCTGAAGCTCGTCTTGTTTGGATTGCTTATCTGAGGAAAATAATTCTGGATCTGTATCAAAGGCTGTTCTTTGATCAACAACCTGAACCCTAAGCTCTGCTTCTCTAACTGTAGAAACCTCTACGCTCATACCAAAACGGTCAAGAAGTTGAGGCCTTAATTCTCCTTCTTCAGGATTGCCTGATCCTATAAGTACAAATCTTGCAGGGTGCCTAACTGAAATACCTTCTCTTTCAACTGTGTTCCATCCAGAAGCTGCAGAATCCAGAAGAACATCAACTAAGTGATCATCTAGAAGGTTTACTTCATCCACATAAAGCAAGCCTCTATTTGCTTTAGCTAAAAGACCAGGCTCAAAGGCTCTAACCCCTTCACTTAATGCTTTCTCAATATCAATAGTTCCACATAATCGATCTTCTGTTGCTCCTAGAGGTAAATCGACCATAGGCACCTTTTTGCTATCAGTTGAAAGGCTTTCTCCATCGCTTAATTTCTGACGAACTTCACTGCTTTGAAGGTCAGGGTCAGATGGGCAGCTGTTATATGGATCTCCTTCAACAATTGAAATCTCAGGCAGGAGATCTGCTAAAGCTCTAATGGTTGTAGTTTTTCCAGTTCCTCTATCTCCCATAATCATTACACCTCCTATTCGAGGATCTATGACATTGAGAAGGAGCGCCAATTTCATTTCTTCCTGTCCAATCACTGCTGTGAAAGGAAAGACCCTTCGTTTCCTAGTTGAACTCACTGGATAAAATTTTGTGTAGTTTTGGATTGTTTCATAAGCATGTAGCTTAGACCTTATTTCGTTTCAAAAAAGGAGATAAATTAAGATTATAAATTATTTAGGCATTAATCAAAATCTAAGATACGAATAGGTTTAATGATTTCAACTATTGCCGCTGACATATTTCTTATAAGTCTTTGAGGGCTTGAGTTGTTGATTGATCCTTTTACAAGAAAAGCTGCTACAGCCCTCTTTGAATCTGGCATTTCTATTGTCCCAGCATCTCCTGCTAGGCCCCCTATCTCTCCAGAATGGTTGTATACCCTAAATCCGTTAAACAGTAATTGAGAGTCGATACTTTCTGTTTTGTCACTAAGTCCCTCGAGAAGCCCTAAAGGAAGTAATTTGTTGGAGCTAGATTTAAACAAAATTTCTCTAAATAAATCTCTTGATCTTGAACTAATAAAATCACCAGATTCGACTAATGAAATTGCAAGTACTAGATCTTTTGCAGAAGTTTTATTTTTTAGATTTACGTCTGGTAAAAGATTGTTTATTTCTGTATTTTTAAGTCCAATTAGTTTTAACTTTTCATTGATAGATTTTCTCCCCCCTAGTTTCTCAACTATTAGATTTGTTGCAGTATCATTCTTTCCTCTTATCATTTCAATTAATAGTTGATGGATTGAATAAATATTATTTGCTGGTCTATTGATTTTCCATTTATCATCTCCTTGAACTAAATCTTTCTCAAGCTTTACGGGAGAATTTAAAGATAACTCACCATTATCTATTTTTTTCATCGCTAAAACTAAAAGTGGAATTTTAATTGTGCTTGAAGCCGGATAGGCATTATCTTCATTGGCTCCAGCATATTTAAAATTATCAATTAACAAAAGGAATGCACCTCCTTCCAATGAACTTTCTTCCCTAATCAACAAATTCCATTTCTCTGATAATTCTTTAATCTCCTTGTTGTAATTGTTATATTTATTAATTAGATTGCTTCTTGAAATTAGGTTTTCTTTATTTGTTAAATCTATAGAGTTATTGTTTTTTATTGTTGTTGTTAAATATAGTTTAAGGGATGTACCCATAATCACTCCAATGCCAATTCCGGTAATTAAGATATTAAAAAATGTTCTTACTTCTTTTTTCAATTGATGTTTCTTTGAAGAATGATTTTACAAATATACTATTTAATCAAAACAAAATTTAAATATCATCCATGTTTTTAATAGCCCATCTAACTTGTCTTAAAATACCTCTTATAAGAGAAACTTCCTCAGGCTTTATTTCTGCTCTGTTAAGGAGCTTTCTCAATTTACTCATACGAGCTTTAGATGTGTGTTCTAGTAAAAAACCTATCTCTAATAAAAGCTTCCTTGCATCCTTAAGTAAATCTTCAATTTCTATTGGAAAAGCTGGATTTATGAAAACTTTATTTTTATTGAAATTTGAGTAGAAAAATTGGTGGAGAATAATTGCGACTGAATGAGAGAGATTTAGAGAAGGATACAAAGGAGATGTTTCTATTGAGACAACCTTGTTGGCTAATAAAAGTTCTTGGTTTGTAAGGCCTCTATCTTCTCTCCCAAAAACAATTGCTATAGAAGTCTCAGAGGATGCTTCACTCAGCCATTCCGAAGCTTCTCTGATTGTGTGAATAGGTATATCTCCATGGTCAATACGTCCACAAGTTGCTATCACTCTTTGACAGTCAGAAATAGCGCTTATAAGCGATAAATGTGCTTTTGCGTTGATTAGGAGATCTCTTCCTTTGACTGCCATTCTTATGGCTTCTGGATTGCTTGGGTCGCATTTTGGTGAGACCATCCTTAGGTCTTTTATTCCGAAATTTTTACAAAGTCTGGCAATGCTCCCAATATTTATTGCACCGCTAGGTTCAACAAGTACTACTCTTATATTTTTTAATTCCATATAGATACTTTTAATTTAAAGAGTGCATATAAGCCAAAAGATCTGCCATTGATTCGGAGTCAATCTCAAAGCTTGGCATTGGAGGAGTTAAACCTTTAGTAACTTGATTAATTATTTTGCCGTCGCTGAGTCTTGAGGTCGCTTCATTTAAGTCCGGACCTACCAGGCCTTGTGCCGAAATCCCATGACATCCAACGCAGTTCATGCGAAATATTTTATTTCCTTTATCAACAGAGCCTTTTGACTTAAGTGTTTCCTGAATAAAAGGGTCTGAATGATAGCTTCCAAAAAACCAGAAGAAGCTAGAAATGGATGCAATTACTATTAATGGCAACAAAAATCTAACGAAACCTGCTTTGAGGTATGAATTAACTGCAGCGGTTGATGACGGAGCTGTCACGAAATCGTCTTTGGCATGAAACAATTGTGGTTAATAGTTTGCGAAATCGCGAGAAATGATTGAACCACTTCTTTGTGGAATTGTATTGGGATTGGTGCCCATTACTATCCTTGGTTTATTTGTTGCTGCATGGAATCAGTATCGACGGGGTAATGCAATGCCAGATTGGGAATAAGAAATAAAAGTACGCTGCTCCCGTATCTTCTCATTTTTTGTTTTGACCATTTGTTTGAATATTCTGGAATGTTTTTAGCTGAGCACTCGCAAATAGCGATAGATCTTTCCTTCATCCAATTCCCCTCTAACAAGTTGTCTAGAATTTCTGAGTAAATATTTGAATCATAAGGTGGGTCTATATAAGCAAAATCAAAACGGTAGTCATATTTAGGGAACCTCTTAATAAAATTAATAGATTTATTTCTGCACCCTTGTTTGAGCGTGGAGATAACTTCATCGCAGATCACATCTAACGAATTTGGATGTGTTACATCTTCTGAGATTGATATTAAATTTGATTTACAAATTTCAGCAGTTTTTTTATTCGATTCAATAGATAAAACTCTTCTGGCACCATGCTGTAACGCTTCACACGCAACTACACCACTTCCACTACATATATCAAGCCAATGACATGAGTCAATCTTTTCTCTAAGGATATTATTTATTGCTTCCCTTACTCTTGAAGTTGTAGGTCTAGTTCTTAATCCTTTAGGGCTTTTTATCCTTTGGCCTGCAATTAATTTTAAATGATTTTTCACTTTCAACGTATGGCATAACTTTCAACCCAATTGAGCCATGAAAGGAGCATTCTTTCCCCTGCGACCCCAGATTTCTCAGGATGAAATTGACAAGCACTAATATTATTTTTACAAACTACAGCGGCAATATTAAAGCTTCCAAAAGAGACTGTCGCTGCAAGTTCTTCTTCTTGTAAAACATCAGCAGAATATGAATGTACGAAATACATCCAGTTTTGCTCATCTTCTGTCTTAAGCAAAGGACACTCTTTTTTCTTATTTAGTTTTGACCAACCCATATGAGGAATCCTTTGATTCTTTTGTTTGGGCAATTTTTTTACTTTTCCTTTAAATAATCCAAGACCTTTTGAAGATCCCTCTTCACTTGATTCGAAAAGGAGTTGTAATCCCAGACATATTCCTAATAGAGGCTTCCCATCAATCACCCAATTATTTATATAGGGAATTAATTTGGTTTTTGCGAGATTCTCCATCGCAGGGTCAAATGCTCCTACCCCAGGCAAAATTAATGCAGTACAATTCTCTAAATCAGCTGGTTTATTAACGATAACTACAGATTGATTTAATCTGTTAAAGGCTTTTTCTACGGAATGGAGATTTCCCATTCCGTAATCTATTAAGCCTAATCTGGTTATGTTTTGCCCACTGAATTTCTTCAAAGAAAATATTTGATTTAAAGGTGCTTAGAGATTGTTCCTGAAAGAGTTGCTTTTGGAACAGCTCCAACAACTGTATCTACTTTTTGCCCGCCTTTGAAAATCATTAAGGTTGGAATACTTCTAATGCCGTATTGGCTTGCAACATTTGGGTTCTCATCAGTATTTAGCTTGAACACCTTGATTTTTCCATCGAAGTCTTTCGATATTTCTTCAACAATTGGTGCAACCATTCGGCAAGGGCCACACCAAGGAGCCCAGAAATCAACAAGGACAGGTACGTCGCTCTTGAGAACTTCCTGTTCGAAAGAGGAATCAGTAACTGCAGGAGCGCTTGACATACCGTTTGAGTTTTATAGAAGTGAATTTATAAATAGTATTTTGCCTGAAAATCTGAATGCTGCCATTAGTTATGTGAACTTTGACGGTTACAAGGCAAAAACAAAAAGCCCGAACTCGTCGGGCAAGGGTGTGTGAGGAGTGTGTGGGCAAGAGCCAACACAAATTAATAATACTCCTAATTCTAAAAGAGAAATCTTTTAATCCTGAAAAAGATTTATTTACCCATTCCTAATTGTTGAGCTTTCTGATAAACCTTTCCTTCAGTTAAAAGAGAAGGTGCTACAACAACTTCTACTTGTTGCATCTCTTTTATAGATTGAGCACCAAGTGTACCCATAGATGTTTTGATTGCTCCTAAGAGATTATGCGTTCCATCATCTAAAAGAGCAGGGCCTAAAAGTATTCTTTCAAGTGTTCCAGTGGAACCAACTTTAATTCGAGTACCTCTTGGAAGTACTGGGCTTGGTGTAGCCATTCCCCAATGAAAACCCCTCCCTGGAGCTTCTTCTGCTCTTGCAATAGGTGATCCAATCATTACTGAATCGGCTCCACAGGCAATACATTTGCAAATATCCCCTCCCGTAATAATTCCTCCATCAGCAACTATAGGAATATATTTCCCAGTCTCTTTCTGATATTCATCTCTAGCAGATGCACAGTCTGCAATTGCAGTCGCTTGAGGAATCCCTACGCCTAGTACCCCTCTTGAAGTACATGCAGCTCCAGGACCAATTCCTACAAGTATGGCGGCCGCTCCGGCTCTCATGAGGTTTAGAGATACTTCATGAGTCACACAATTGCCTACAGCGACAGGTATTCCCATGCCTGCACATAGTTTTTTGATGTCAAGCTTTTCACTTCCTTCCGGGCCTATATGTTCAGTAGATACGACAGTTGCTTGTAGAAAAAATATATCTGCACCAGCTTCTTTAATAATTTCCTTGAAGCGTAAAGCTGCTATTGGAGTCCCACTAACACAAGCAATACCGCCTTTATCTTTGATTTCTTTTATTCTCTTCTTTACTAATTCTTCTTTAATTGGCTGACTATAAATTTTTTGCATAAGAGGAACAAAACCCTCTTTGCTAACAGCAGTTATCTGTTCTAATACAGAACGAGGTTCATCATATCTTGTTTGAACACCTTCGAGATTTAAAACGCCTAAGGCGCCTAAATTAGAGAGAGAGACTGCCATGTCAACATCTACTACCCCATCCATAGCACTGGCAATAATGGGGATATTTCTTTTGACTCCTCCAATTGCCCAGCTTGTGTCAGTTATTTCCGGATCGACAGTTCGCCCTCCTGGAACTAGAGCGATCTCATCTATTCCGTATGCTCGTCTAACGAGTTTTGAATGTCCAAGTTGAATATTCACATTTGGCTCAAATAATTCAAGTAAAACTACCAACTGATGAGTAAAATGTATTGTTTGTTCTGAATATATGATTTAAATCATTATTTTGATTTCATGCTAAATGGGATCTTTCTAGTGAACTGATAGCTTTTTATGTGGAAGCCTGGATAAATAATAAATAAAAGCTGATGACGTTTTGCGCAATAATCGTGATTTTTAAGCCACATTAGTTACATGAAAAGGTGATTTCACTTTTGCAAAGTCTCTGGTAGGCCGCAGTTGATTTGTATTAAGTGAGAATAGTGCGCTTGTTTGGACAAAATTCATATCCAGTTGTGAGTTCTCGAGATATTCTTAGGTCTGGTAAAACCCTATTTCATGGCTGATCCTATGGGGCCTAATAACACTGGTCCCCAAGATTCCGACACTCGGATCATCCAGACAGATTTGCGTAACGAAATGTCGCGTTCCTATTTGGAATATGCGATGAGTGTCATCGTTGGTAGAGCATTGCCAGATGCAAGAGATGGTTTAAAGCCAGTTCATAGAAGAATTCTCTATGCGATGTACGAACTTGGTTTGACGAGTGATAGACCTTATAGAAAATGTGCTCGAGTAGTTGGAGAAGTACTTGGTAAGTATCACCCCCATGGAGATACTGCTGTGTATGACGCATTAGTACGCATGGCTCAGGACTTTTCCATGCGAATGCCTTTAATTGATGGACATGGAAATTTTGGTTCTGTTGACAATGATCCGCCAGCAGCAATGAGATATACCGAATCCAGACTTCAATCATTAACTACAGAAAGTCTTTTAGAAGATATTGAATCTGAAACGGTTGAATTTATAGACAATTTTGATGGATCACAGCAAGAACCAACGGTTTTACCAGCAAGGATCCCACAGCTTTTGCTAAATGGTTCTTCTGGGATTGCTGTAGGAATGGCGACAAATATTCCTCCACATAATCTAGGTGAGTTAATTGAAGGGTTAAAAGCACTTATATCAAATCCAGATTTACCAGAAGAGGATTTATTGAAAATCATCACTGGCCCAGATTTTCCTACAGGAGGACAAATACTTGGAAGGAATGGAATCAATGAAACATATTCCACGGGAAGAGGCTCCATAACAATGAGAGGAGTCGCCGAAATTGAAACAATTGAAGTAACTGGTAGGCCTGATAGGGATGCTGTAATTATTACTGAATTGCCATATCAAACAAATAAAGCTGCGCTTATAGAACGTATTGCTGACATGGTTAATGACAAGAAACTTGAGGGAATATCTGATATCAGAGATGAAAGTGATAGAGACGGAATGAGAATAGTAGTGGAATTAAGAAGAGATGCTTACCCGCAAGTTGTCTTAAATAATCTTTTCAAACTTACGCCACTGCAAAGTAACTTTAGTGCCAATATGCTTGCACTTGTTAATGGAGAACCCTTAACACTTTCTCTAAGGAGAATGCTTACAGTCTTTTTAGATTTTAGAGTAGAAACTATTAAGAAAAGAACCAGATATTTATTAAACAAAGCAGAAGAAAGAGATCATATACTTTTGGGACTTCTTTTGGCTTTAGATAATTTAGACTCGATAATAGATTTAATTAGATCTGCTCCAGATACAGCAACAGCTAAAGGTAAATTACAAGAGAATCATGGATTAACTGAAATACAATCAGATGCAATACTACAAATGCAATTAAGGAGATTAACAGCTTTAGAGTCAGATAAAATACGGTTAGAACATGAAGAATTATTGATTAAAATAGAAGATTTTAAAGATATTTTAAATCGAGAAGAAAGAGTGTTTGGCATTATAGAAGAAGAATTGTCTAAGTTATATGATAAATTTAATAAACCACGTTGTACTGAGATATTAAACCTTGGTGCAGGTCTTGAAGATATTGACTTAATAGCTAATGAAAGATCAGTTGTTTTATTAACAGAAACAGGTTATCTAAAACGTATGCCTGTGAGTGAATTTGAAGCAACAAGTAGAGGCACTCGTGGTAAGGCTGGAACACGAAGCCAGGGAGAAGAAGAGGTCAAGCTATTTATTAGTTGTAATGATCACGATACCCTTTTACTTTTTAGTGATAGAGGAGTTTCTTATGCTCTTCCTGCTTATAGAGTCCCACAGTGCAGTAGATCAGCTAAAGGCACTCCTATAGTTCAACTTCTTCCTATCCCAAGAGAAGAGGCTATTACGTCTTTGCTTTCTGTTTCTTCCTTTGATGATGATGCGCATCTTTTAATGCTTACGAAAGGTGGGTTCATAAAAAGAACACCTATATCAGCTTTTAGCAAGATAAGAGCTAATGGCTTAATAGCTATTGGCCTAGAGGAAGGAGATGCTTTGACTTGGGTTCGCTTAGCAGTTTCAGGAGATAGTGTATTGATCGGTTCTAAAGCTGGTATGACTATTCACTTTCGTTTAAATGAAAGTGAATTAAGACCACTAGGTCGAACCGCAAGAGGGGTTAGATCAATGAATCTTCGTTCCGGGGATTCTCTAGTAAGCATGGATGTTCTTCCTGTAGAACTTGCTGATCAAATTGATTCCAGTTCAGATGAAAACATTGAAATTAATACAAATTTAAATTCCTCTGAAGGTCCTTGGGTTTTGGTTGCATCAGCAAATGGCCTTGGTAAAAGGGTTCCCGTTACTCAATTCCGTCTTCAGAAAAGAGCAGGTATGGGATTGAGAGCAATCAAATTTAGAATAGAAGGAGATGAGTTAGTTGGATTAAGGGTCTTAGGAAAAGGTGAAGAACTTTTGTTAGTAAGTGAGAAAGGGGTAATTGTTAGAACAAGTGCTGATCAAATATCACAGCAATCGAGAGCGGCAACTGGAGTTAGGTTACAAAAACTTGACTCTGGAGATCGATTATCAGAGGTTGTATTAGTACCTCATGAATTAGAACAGATTAATGAAAATTCAAATGAAGTTGAATCAAATACAGAAGCTGAACTAGGAAATAAGGCTTCATCTGACTGAAATTGAAAAACTTTGCTGATGTTTTAGTAATGGGAGCAGGGCCGGCGGCTTTGTGTATTGCTTCGGAATTAGTTCAACAAGGATTAAAAGTTGAAGCTTTGGCAAGTAATTCGCCAGAGGCACCTTGGCCTAATACGTATGGGATATGGGCCGAGGAACTTGAGTCATTAGGAATGGAATCTCTTTTAGGTTATAGATGGACAGATACACTTAGTTATTTTGGGGATGGTAAGGATTTAGTTGGCTTAGAACCTATAAAACATAATTTTGATTATGGCTTGTTTGATTCTTTGTCTTTACAAAAAGCGTTACTTGAGAAATGTAATGGACTGCTATGGAGATTAGAAACTGTAGAGAAAATAGTTTTTTCTCAAACAGAAACTGAAGTTATTTGTCATTCAGGAGAAAAATATTCAGCGAGAATTGTTATTGATGCGATTGGGCATAAAAGTCCTTTTATTCAAAGACCAAATAAAGGACCAGTGGCACAACAAGCTGCTTATGGAATAGTTGGGAAATTTAGTTCTCCTCCGGTTGGTGAAAATCAATTTGTGCTTATGGATTTTCGTCCAGATCATTTAAGTGAAAAACAATTAAAAGAACCCCCTTCATTTTTATATGCTATGGACTTTGGTGAAAATGTTTTTTTTGTAGAAGAGACTTCATTAGCTTGTGCTCCCCCACTATCGAAAAATATTTTAGAAAAAAGATTGTATGAAAGACTTTCTCATAGAGGAATAGAAGTAAAAGAAATACTTCATGAGGAAAATTGTCTTTTTCCTATGAACTTGCCATTGCCTTATCTTGATCAACCTCTCTTAGCATTTGGTGGCTCTGCCAGCATGGTCCACCCAGCTTCTGGGTACATGGTTGGTGCTCTTTTGAGGAGAGCACCGGCTCTGGCAAAATCTATAGCTGAAGCTATAGATTTAAACCCAAGCCTTAGTTCTCTTGATTTAGCGAAAGAAGGATGGAAAGTTCTTTGGACCCCAGAATTAGTCCAAAGACATCGCTTGTACCAATTTGGTCTCAAAAGATTAATGAGCTTTGATGAGTCTTTACTGAGAAATTTTTTTGTTGCCTTCTTTAAATTACCCAAAAAAGATTGGTCAGCTTTTCTTGCAAACACTTTGCCTTTGCCTAAATTAATAGTTGTAATGCTTAGATTATTTTATATGGCACCCTTGAAAGTAAGGCTTGGGATGATTGGTCTTTAGTTGGATAATATTAAATTTCACTCCAATCACTTGCTTGTATTAAAGGAAATAAAGAATCTTCCTTTTCTATTTCAGATAAGTGTTTAAAAGATAAAGCTTCTTTCCCTTCTATTGCATTTATTAATTTCCAAAATCTATTCAAGTGCTTATTGATCCGATCTTTTGCTAGTTGAGTTGTAGTACCCGCTCTCAATATAAAACTCCAATCTGATGATTGAGCTAATAAAAGTTCTCTTGCGGCTTGTTGGAGGAGTTTGATATCTGATTCATTTGAAACACCAATTGAAGATCTTTTAATCATGGCAATTGATGCTTTATTCCATTCTGGCACTATCCAGGAATTACTTTCATTTATCCAATAATTATGATATCCGCCTTGCCCCCAACTTGATGGCGAAGGATCACATAATTGGAGCTTTGGTGTCTTAGATAATTGATCTATTAATCGAGTAAATTTTATTCCTTCTTTTTTAGCTTGTTGAAAAAGTTCGGAAAGGAAACTAGGTCCTTCAAACCACCAATGGCCAAAAAGTTCTGCATCAAATGGTGCTACTAACAAAGGCTCAATTCCCATGGTCTTATTTAATTCTAATAATTGTCTTTTCCTTCCTTGTAGATATTCTTTCGCATGAGCCTTTATCATTTTTTTTGCTTTACCCGGTTCATATACTTTCTTTTGATCTAATGAGATTTTTTGCCCTGTAACTTTATGTAGTTTTATTCCTAAAGGTCTTTGATCTTGAATTCCTATTTCGTTTAGTTTCTCAATAGATAAGTCCCATCCTAAATCTCTATGGAATTCTCTGTATTCAGGATGACCAGGATATCCTTCAATTGATGACCATACAGGGAGAGTTGATTTACTATCTCTACCAAAAAATGCGATTCCATTTTTGCTACAAATTGGAGCATAAAGCCCATATCTAGGCCTTGGATTTGCATGCAATACTCCATGCCCGTCTAAAATTGCATATTTCAATCCAGTTTTGGCCATTAAATAGTCAAGACCTTCGTAATAAGCACATTCCGGGAGCCATATTCCTAGAGGAGGAGAACCAATTAAACGAGTATGTTCTCTTATTGCAGTTTTTAATTGACCTAATACTGCTTGTGGATTTTCCCGAAGTAAAGGCAGATATCCATGAGTAGCAGCGCAAGTTAGAAGATCAATAACTCTTAGTTTTTGAAGTTCTGCAAAACGATTAATTATATCTCCATTACAATTTTGCCATTCATTTAATTGAGTTGAAATAGTTTGCTTAAGATTATTTGCTGCGCTTTGATAAATATCTGGAAGATTATCTAGAAGTTTTATTCTCGCTTTAAGCCAAGTTGGGAAGCGATTTTTTAGTTCTTTGTCATTTAGCAAGGATAAAAGAGTTGGTGAAAGGCTAATAGTTATTTTCGGTTGCTGTGTTTTTGATGCTGATGCATCTTCTAAGGTTTTTAAAAGAGGTAGATAGCATTCCATCAGGGCTTGGAAAAACCAGTCTTCTTCAAGAGAACCTGATGCGGCTGACCTGACGTAAGGTAGATGTGCATGGAGTACTAGTGCTAATTTACCGTTGGACAAATTTCACCACACCATTTGCCTCACTTTAGAATGCTAATGAGTTGTTTATTGGGGTTTAATTAATTTCTTTAAAAGAAAAGACTTTTTATTAATGGTTCTTGAAGTGATTTTTTTACAATTATCTTATTTATTCAAATTAAATAAATAAATTGACTAAAGTTATTTTGTTTAAATAGATATTATCCTTAAGGAAGAAATCAATTAGACTTATATTATTAATCTTCAATCCGACCAATAACCATTAGGAATGGATTTATGGCTAAGGATCCCGGCCGCGTTTTAATTTTTGATACTACCCTTAGAGATGGAGAGCAATCTCCTGGCGCAAGCCTCAATTTGGAGGAAAAACTTGCTATAGCTCAACAGCTTGCAAGATTGGGAGTAGATATTATTGAGGCTGGTTTCCCTTTTGCTAGTCAGGGAGACTTTGCTGCCGTACAAAAAATTGCTGAAGTAGTAGGAGGAGAAGAAGGCCCAATTATTTGTGGATTGTCTCGAGCTTCAAAATCTGATATCAAAGCATGTGCTGATGCGGTTGAACCTGCTCCTAAAAAAAGAATTCATACATTTATTGCCACAAGCGATATTCATCTTGAGCATAAACTTCGCAAATCGAGATCTGATGTCTTGGGAATTGTTCCGGAGATGGTTAGATATGCTAAATGCTTGGTTGATGATGTTGAATTCTCATGTGAGGATGCAGCCAGAAGTGATCCGGAATTTTTATACCAAGTAATCGAACTTGCGATTTCTGCAGGAGCAGGAACTATAAATATTCCTGATACTGTTGGATATACAACACCTACAGAATTTGGAAATTTAATTTCAGGTATTAATAAAAATGTTAATAATATTGACGAGGCTATTTTATCCGTTCACGGACATAATGATTTAGGTTTGGCTGTAGCTAATTTCTTGGAAGCTATTAAGAATGGAGCTAGACAACTAGAGTGCACAATTAATGGAATTGGGGAAAGAGCAGGTAATGCTGCTTTAGAAGAATTGGTTATGGCATTACATGTTAGGAGAGGTTTTTATAATCCCTTCTTTGGAAGACAGCCTGAAAGCCCTACACCATTAACTGCTATTAGGACTGAGGAGATTACTAAAACTTCTAGACTAGTTTCTAACTTAACGGGTATGATTGTCCAACCTAATAAAGCAATAGTGGGAGCAAATGCTTTTGCTCACGAGTCTGGAATTCATCAAGATGGTGTACTTAAGAATAGGCTTACTTACGAAATAGTCGATGCCAAAACAATAGGATTGACAGATAGTAAAATCTCACTTGGGAAACTAAGTGGAAGGAATGCTGTTAGGGCAAGACTCGAAGAGCTTGGGTATGATTTAAGTAGAGAAGATTTAAATGATGCCTTTGCAAGATTCAAGGATTTAGCTGATAGGAAAAGAGAAATAACTGATAGGGATTTAGAAGCAATCGTGAGTGAACAAGTTCAGCAGCCAGATGCTTTTTATGAATTACGGTTAGTTCAGGTCAGCTGTGGAACTAGCTTGAAGCCTACTGCTACAGTAACTTTGATGGATCCAGAAGGTGATGAGAAAACTTCTGTATCCTTGGGTACTGGACCTGTTGACGCTGTTGTTAGGGCTTTAGATTCACTAGTTGGTATTCCAAATGAACTTACTGAGTTTTCCGTTAAGTCTGTTACTGAAGGTATTGATGCTTTAGGAGAAGTGACAATTAGAGTTAGGTATAAAAATAATCTTTTTTCTGGTCATTCCGCAGATACTGATGTTGTTGTTGCTGCTGCACAGGCATATGTGAATGCACTTAACCGTTTGGTCTCTGTTAATAAGAAAGCTCCTATTCATCCCCAGCTTGACCTGATTGAATCTCAATCAGCTCAAGCTATCTAGCTGAATTTGGATGGAAGGTAGTTTTTACTCTTGTCTATCTACATAGCCTTCCATATAAAATAAATCGGTTAACTTGTTTGAGGCTTATGGCGTTTAAGCAAAGTATTTATAGGCTTATAGGGTTAGATGGGAGGCCTCATAAGGTTTTAGATGCTCCATATGATTCTATGGATGCGGCTTTGGGGGCTGCAAAGAATTGGTGTAATGGGCAAGGTCTTAGTGGTTCATTAGATGATAGATCTATAGGAATTGAAGTTATGACTAGTAACGGTTCTTGGAGAACAGTTTGCTATCCCAACAATTCAATTTAATTAATATCTACTAATAGAACTAGCTAGTCCTCAGCTGTTTGCTATTAAAGAATTTTTAATAAATGACTTTATCGTAATTATTAGTATTTGTAATAAATACTTCTTTGTAGACTTTACTTAGAATTCTGACAGTTATTTCAATCACTAAAACCTTTTGACGTCATTGATTATTTGCTTGATATTTGACTAACTTGGTATAAGTAAAGCATTTATTAATGAGAAGCAGCTTAAGTGGATACTGGATATTTGCCTGGTTAGGCTTACTGGCAAATATTGCAGCAATTCCTTTTATTGCTTTCGTAGTAAGTTCTGGCCCACCTTTGCAATGGGCAAACTTATGGGTTGCTATTTTTCTTGGTTGGCCAGCCGCAGTTGTTGGAATAGTAGCTGCTTCTGGACTTTTTGCTGAAAGGCAGTGGGGGGTAATTATGTCAATTGTTGCCTTGTCAATGGCTGTATCAGGAACTTTGCCATATGGAATATATCGACTAATTGATGAGGGCGATATATTTGGATTAAGTGGATTATCATTATTAATTGCTATCTTTAATTTGATTGCATTAATTTATTGGTGTAGGCCTGGACATAGAAAAATAAGACTTTAAAAGTTATTTTTGAGTTATTTTTTTTATTGAGGTTAATTTATTAATTTCTTTTGTGTACTAACTGGATATTTCAAACGTCTATGACGCATTCTTCTCCATACTCTTACGAAGCCTTGTATAACTAATTCCATTTCTGATCTAGTTAAGCTGCTCTCTAAAAGTTGGCCATCTGTTTGACGGGACTTTATTATTTTTCTAACAGTATCGCAGGCTTCATTATCAGTGGTTTTTGCTTCAAGAGATCTTAGAGCAGCTTCACAACCATCTGCCAACATAAGGATCGCAGTTTCCTTAGATTGTGGATTAGGTCCTCTATAACGAAACCTTTTTTCAGATGTAGAAGGATCTTTTTGTCTTGCTTGATGGAGGAAATATCCCATCTTTAATGTCCCTTGATGTTCTGGAATAAAATCAGCAATTGCTCCAGGGAGACGATATCTCCTAGCAAGTTTTAATCCTTCATCAACATGGGCTTGCAAAATATCTGCACTTTTAAATGGATCTTTTATCGCATCATGTGGATTAACACCATCTTCTTGATTCTCTATAAACCATTCGGGAGCATGCAGTTTCCCTACGTCATGATATAAAGCTCCTGTTCTGATTAGGTCAATATCTGCTCCTATGCTTCTGGCTCCTTCTTCAGCTAGTCCGCAAATCATTAACGTATGCTCAAATGTACCAGGAGCTTCTTTTGAAAGTCTCCTTAGTAAAGGTCTTTCTTGGTCTGCAAGTTCCATTAATCGAGCACTTGTTAATAGACCAAAAGTGTTTTCTATTATTGGTAAAAGAAGGATTGTAAACATTATTATTGCTCCAACTACAAATGCCTCTGATATCAAGCTTTCTGCTCCTGAGGATAGATTTACTGAATTTATTTTTATATAAGAAAATTGACTTCTAAGAAAAAACCATTCTCCTCCTAAAGCAAGACAAGGCAATAAAATTGCAATTTGTAGTAGTTCTGCACGACTTCTCATTCTTCTTCCTAGGAATGCAACCAAAGCAGCTGAGATGGCTGCAATTATTAATCTGCCTTCTTCAATACCAGTTACAGGTGCAGGCCATATGAAGCATGCTATTGACATCCAAGCTAAAGCCGAAGCAGTTCCAATCCCTTGCGATAATAAAAGAGTAGGTGGCACGATTATTGCAAGAGGACTTATTGCTGCTCCAAACCAAATCTTGCTTACTTGAACAATTGATATCAATCCTAATGAAAGAAGTGCTTGTCGTGTCTTTAACCTTGGTTTTTCTCTTCTCATTATTAATATCAAAACCCCACAACTTGCTAGTGCTTCTGTGAATTTATAAAACCATTCAGTGGGTCTTGGCGTTATTTTTATTAATCCAAAATGAGCCAGAAAATCAAAGTCCTTTTGGTTTATAACATCGCCTTTTTGAATGATTAAATCTCCTTTTTTAATTAAAGGATGCTTAGGTATACCTTGCTTACTTATTTGCTCCTCAAAAAGCTTTTGACTTCTTGTTGGATCATGCTTGAGATTTGTTTTGCCTTCGAATGTTTTTGCAATTAATTTACTCCCAATAGAGTTGGAGGTTGAATTAACAGGGTTAAATAACGACAATTGAAGTGCAGCTGAGTCTTTCAGTTGGTCTATTGCAAGATTCTTAACTAAGCCTTGGCTAAGCATATTTTTGGAAACAAAAATAATTTCTTTCTGCCATTTTTCTTTATTTTCTTTATATTGGTTATAAAGCCAATACCTTTCTTTTGCTTTTAATTTGATTTCACTTCTTTCAACCTCATTATTTTCAATTAGAAGTTGAAGATTTTTTAGATTATTATTTAATTTACTTAAAAGATTTTCAGTCTCCTTTTTATCTATAACTTTTACAAATGTTAAAGCTTGTAGTTCCGAGCGTTTCTTTTTCAATGCAGAACTGTCTGTAATTACATCTTCTCTTGGTGCTATTGCATCGAATGGAGATAAATCTCCAGGCCTCAATTCAGGAACAGCTAATAATTTATAGCTTGAGATAATTGCGATAAAAATGCATACCAAAAACAATCCAACCTTCTCTGCAGGGTTCCATAGAAGTACAGAACGTCTGGGAGATTGGCTGCGTAGCCAATGTCTCCGAAACCTTTTCATTCTGAGAAGTTTTGCCACAGAGCTTGGAAGCAGAACATAAAGCTAGCTATTTATTCGATACATGCTGTTATTAAGCTTATTTGAGTTGTATGGGAATTAAAATTGATGGTAAAGCACTCGCCAAAGATATTGAGCAGAGACTTGTTCATGAGATTGATGTTGAGATAGATCATGCTGGAAGGCCCCCTGGTCTAGCAGTCATTCGTGTTGGTGATGATCCTGCAAGTGGAGTTTACGTAAGGAATAAAGAAAAAGCTTGTTCTCGGATTGGAGTTAAGAGCTTTGTCTTACACCTTGATAAGAAAACCACAATAGATCAATTAATATCAGAAATTGATTTATTAAATCAAAATCAAAATGTAGACGGAATTCTGATTCAATTGCCTTTACCTGCAGGATTAAATGAAGACTTAGTCTTGAAAGCTATTAGCCCAAGTAAAGATGCTGATGGTTTACACCCTTTAAATTTAGGCAAATTGTTGAAAGGTGAAATTGGACCAAGATCATGTACTCCTGCTGGAATAATGGCTTTGCTTTCAAGTAATGAAATAACCATTGAAGGTAAAAGAGCAGTAGTAGTGGGAAGAAGTATTTTAGTGGGAAAGCCTATGGCAATAATGCTGCAGGAAGCTAATGCAACTGTGTCTGTAGCTCATTCACGTACAAAAAACTTAATTGAATTAACAAGTCAAGCTGAAATACTTGTAGTAGCAGCAGGTAAACCCAATTTAATTACTGATAAACATGTTAGGAATAATGCTGTTGTGATTGATGTGGGAATCCATAGAGTGAAAAACCATTTAATGGAAAACCAATCGGGAACAAAACTCTGTGGAGATGTTGATTTTGAGAAGGTTGAATCTAAAGTAAGCGCTATTACTCCTGTCCCTGGGGGCGTAGGTCCTATGACGGTTTCAATGCTTTTAGTAAATACAGTCAGTCTTTGGCAAGAACATTGCGGTTTGTCATTTACTCTTAGTGATCTTCTCCCATAAGGTACAAGTCCTGAGAGAATTTATCAAAATTAATTTGCAATATGCCTAAGGCGGTCATTTCCTCTTTTGACTTTGCTGATTATTTGGCAAATTCGAAGAATCTTATAGAAGCAGCTTTGGATGATTCTCTGGGCCCAGAGAACCCAGAGTTACTAAGAGATGCCATGAGATACTCATTGCTTGCAGGAGGTAAGAGACTTCGCCCAATCCTTTGTTTGGCTGCTTGCGAGCTTGCTTGTGGAGATTCAGAGAAAGCTATGCCCACAGCAGTGGCTTTAGAAATGATTCATACGATGTCATTAATTCACGATGATCTTCCTTCTATGGACAATGATGATCTTCGAAGAGGAAGACCTACTAATCACAAAGTTTATGGTGATGCAATAGCAATTCTTGCAGGAGATGCCTTGCTTACAAGAGCTTTTGAGATGGTTGCAATTCGCACTTCAGATGTTCCAGCAGATAGACTTTTAATGGTTGTTGGAGAGCTGTCTTTGGCTGCTGGTGCTCCGGGATTGGTTGGCGGTCAGGTTGTGGACTTAGAAAGTGAGGGGAAAGAAGTTGATTTAGATACTTTGGAATATATACATCTTCATAAAACCGGAGCATTATTAAGAGCATGTCTCATTTGTGGAGCATTGATTGGGGGAGCAAAGCAAGATCTTTTAGATGCTCTTGACGTTTATGCAAAAGGAATTGGACTTGCTTTTCAGATTATTGATGACATCTTAGATGTCACTGCTAGTAGCGAGGTCCTAGGAAAGACTGCTGGCAAAGACTTAATTGCAGACAAGACAACTTATCCCAAGCTAATAGGACTAGAAAAATCTAAAGAAAGAGCAAATGAGCTAGTTCAGGCGGCGAAAGACGCGCTGAATCCTTGGAAAGAGAAATCAGCACCCCTTCTAGCATTAGCTGATTACATAACAAATAGAGATAGATGAATTTTATTGAATCTTCGATATCTATGTTTTATGACTTATTAACTAATGAAGTTTTAGTTTGGGCGTTGATTGCTTGCGGATTAGCTCAAGTTTCGAAACTTTTTTTTGAAGTATTCAAAAATGGCAAATGGAGACCTGCTGTTCTTATCGAAACAGGAGGTATGCCATCAAGTCACTCTGCGTTGGTTTCAGGTACGGCTGCTGGAATTGGTCTAAAATTAGGTTTTAATGATCCAGTCTTTTCACTCGCAGCGGTAATTGCTTTTATTGTTATGTACGATGCTAGTGGCATTAGAAGATCGGCTGGTATAACGGCTGCAACAGTTAATAAGTTGGTTAAAGAAACTGACCAGGATCCTTTAAACCCATTAAAAGAAAGCTTGGGGCATACTCGACTAGAAGTACTAGTAGGAAGTATCTTTGGACCAACTGTAGCTTTAATAGGAATTGTCTATATAGGATCACCTGTTGACCTATTTCAGACTCTAAAATTTGCTTTAGCTTGAAAACTCATATAGATGGTGACTTGGGGGCTAATTTAACTAGCGATCAAAAGGAGGGCTTATTACTATTCAGTTCATGGCTCACTGAATCAGTAGGAGATAAACCATTCGTGATGAGTGGTTTTGCTGGAAGTGGTAAAACTTTTCTTTCTATGAAGTTCTTACAATTAGTGGAAAATAAAAATCTTTGTTGGACTGTTGCTGCTCCAACTCATAAGGCAGTTGGGGTCTTGAAAAAAGCTCTGGATGAAGAGGGGCTACGACCTACTTGGTATCCTTCTACTATTCATAGACTTCTTCGTCTTAAACTTAAAAGAAAGGGTGATATCGAACTTTGTGAAGAGACAGATCAGACATTGACTTCTTTGAACGAATTAGCCTTAGTCATTATTGATGAGTCCTCAATGATTGATCAGAATCTTCTTGAGATAGTCCTTAGATGTGCACACTCATCTGGTACACGCCTTGTTTTTGTAGGAGATCCAGAGCAGTTACCTCCTGTTGGAGAATCTCATAGCTCAGTATTTTCAATGAAGAGAAGTACCTCTGTACAATTATCTCAAGTAGTTCGTCATCAAGGCCCTATTTTACGATTGGCTAATTGTGTTAGAGATGGCACAATACCGTGTCAGATTCCTCCTCTTATACCCCCTGTTAAATCGTCTAAAAGCTTAGTAAGAATTTTGAATAAAATCAGTTGGTTGGATCATGCTAAATCGTCATTAAGATCAGCTTCAGAAAATGACAATCCAGATGAAGCTAGAATTTTGTGCTATACCAACAGAGTCCTAGAAAGATTGATCCCTCATGCAAGACGTGCTATTCATGGTGACATGGCTGATCAAATGCCAGTTTTGCCAGGTGAGGTTTTGATTACTAGGAAGGCTATAATGGCAGCCGCATCAGCATCTTCTGATGGCCAAGATGAAGGGGAAGATCCAGATATGCTTATTAGCTCTAATAGAGAGATGATTGTTCTTGATATTACTCCTGAAGATTGTGATCTTAAGAATTTCGGATTAGATAATGATGATTTATTTGAAACCTCTCTGGTAAATACTCAAATTGCAAAAGTTAAATGTGGAGAACGAGAACTTTCTTTACGTCTACTTCCCCATATGGGGACGAACTCAAGACAAAAACTTGATTTTCTTTTAAAGAGACTAAGTAAAATAGCAAAAGAGCTTGGTAGTAAAGAAGGCAAAAAATATTGGCGAAAATTCTTTTTTATAAGAGATGCTTTTGCCTCAGTTGGCCCAGCTTCTGTCTTAACCGTACATAGAAGCCAAGGGAGCACTTTTGAGAATGTTTTTGTTGCTTCAGATGTATTTTGGCCACAAGACCTTTGCTTAAGGAAACAATTGACTTACGTCGCCATAAGTAGGGCAAGTAATCAAGTATGGCTTGTTGGAGATTCTCAAAACAATGCGTCTAGGTCTACTTGGGAAACACAATTTAAATCTTATCTTTCCTAATAACAGACTATTTTGCTAAAGCTAATAGTTCCAATTAAATTGGATTAAGGGTTGGAATCGGCTCTGATTATAGAGTTTAACCAGTGAGTTAGCACATTAGGTGAACTCGGCCAATGCAAATGTATCCAACTTGCATGCAAATATTCATTGCACCAGCCTTCTTTCCTTCTGGCCATATTCCAGCCTTCAAGCTCCCATGGGAAATCGAAAGTGGACATATTACTTGCTTTGCGAAGAGTTTGTTTGATCTGCCAATAATGAAATTCGTGACCAATTAAATGATCTTTTCCCTTGAGTATTATCGTATCTCTAAGGCTATGGATCTTTCTATATCCAATACTTAGATGACCTTTTTGCGCATTGAAAGGCAATAAACCTGTCATAGGATGATTCTTTCCGTTTATATCTGAAAGAGAATCTCCCAGAAGTAGCATGCCACCACACTCGGCATAAATAGGATATTTCCCGAAAATTGATTTAATAGAACCTTTGCTTTGCTTTGCTTTACTTATTTGTTCAGCATATTTTTCAGGAAATCCTCCTGGAATAATTAACCCTTTGGCTTCCTTGGGCAGGGGTTGATCTTCTGTTGGCATCCAATTAAGTATCTGTATCCCTGAAGCTTCTAAAAATTCAATTGTCTCAGGATATCGAAAGTGAAAAGCTTTATCATTGGCTATGGCTATTGGATATTGTTTTATAGCTGTTTTGCTAATTCTATTGAGTGATTGCTCGAAAAAAGAATTGTTATTAATTTGTCTAGGTGCTTTAAGGATTTCTTCAAAGGCTCTTATATCTAAATATTCATCTGCTAGTTTTACCCAATAATTAATGCGTGCCTCTAAATCTTGTATTTCATGTGCAGGTTTAAGACCTAAATGTCTACTAGGTAAGTTGAGATGTTGAGAGTCAGGAAGATGTCCCAGCATTTTTACGTTTATTGAGTCTAAAACTTCTATTAATAAATCCTTATGTCGTTCAGTATTTACTTTATTGAGTACAACTCCTGCTAATTTTATATTGGGGTCTTCATCTCTAAATCCTTTTATTAACGCAGCTATAGAAGCGGCTTGCCCATTTGCATTAATTGTTAAGACTATTGGTAGGTTAAGTTGTTTTGCTACATCTGCGGTACTGCCATTTTTGGTAGATCCAATTCCGTCAAATAATCCCATAACTCCTTCAATCAGGGATAGCTGGGATAGCCCTGCAAAATTATAGAAGCTTTGATTTACCCATGACCTGTTACATAGAATTGGATCTAGGTTCCTACAAGGCTGCTTAGATACTGCTGTAAGGAGTTGAGAATCTAAATAATCTGGTCCAACCTTAAATGTTTGAATTTTATGTCCATTATGTGTTGCCCAAGCAGAAAGAAGGAGACTAAGAATGGTTTTTCCACTTCCGGTAGATGGAGCAGAGATAATACATGCCATATTCTTTCTATTATTTCAGAAATCTTAAATAATCTATTTACATAACTTACTTGATTTCAGCATGTTAAAGGCGATGGGTGTTGCTGCTTCAAGAAGTGGACTTGATGTTCCACGACTACTACCAAGTAGACGAGCAACATCCATCTCGACAGAATCATGTTGATTTGGCACTACTTCTTCAATGAGTTCCATGCTAGCCATCCCACCGGCTTCTAATCTCATGCACTCACCAGATTCGGATGCAAGTATTACACAAATGTCTTTTTGACTGTTTTGCTCGCTCTTGCAAATCAGCCTTAATCCAACTATTTGACCTGGATGAATGCTTGGATTCCCAATAGGTAAAGGCATGAGGCGAAAATTAACTGTATTACCATCTTTTCTCGAAAAGCTTGCTTCAATTAGATTGTTGTTATTTGTAGTGCAATCCTTTAGTTCCCATCCAAGACGATCAGATATCCATGAGGCTAACAAGAGACCTTGAACCGGATGCTTGCCTTCGATATCAATATCTAAATTAACTACTCCTGTAAGAGATGCCCTCCGATCGAGAGGGTCAAATACCATTGCTAAAGTTTCTCTCCACCCCCTTAACCTTAGCCAATTTAAATCATTAACGGCCTGACCATTATTTAATTTCTGATTAAGTAACTCAAGGCATCTTGTGGGTTTACCAAGAGCACTATCAATTATTAGTCTACGGTTTGATAAAGCTAATTTCTGTAGAAGATCTGGTGCTTCATCAAGACTTCCGTTCCACCAAAGCCATGATGGCAGTTCCTCTGGTATTAAGTCTTTGAGAATTCCAAGTCCATTATTTAAAGATTTATTGTTACCACGAAGAACAACAACATCTCCACAAGCAGAGTTTCCATCACCATCTTCAGGGAGTGGACAATAAGCTGCAACAAGAGTTTCTAATGCTATGTCATTATCTAATGTTGGAGCAAGAGTAATTAATCTTCTTGGTTGTAACTCGCTAATAGCTTTGTCAATATATTGTCCTCTTAAATCTTCTGCTTTTTCTTTTGATTCATTTTTTGAGAGTGAGTTATAAACGCTTATATCTAAGGGACAGGTGCTATGAGGAAGATTTTCTTTAATTATTATGTTTCGTGCTGCTTCTATTATCTCAATACGTTGATTGCCAAGGATAGGTCCTTTAA
The DNA here is from genome assembly GCF_034092465.1 of Prochlorococcus sp. MIT 1223. Classification (NCBI taxonomy): domain Bacteria; kingdom Bacillati; phylum Cyanobacteriota; class Cyanophyceae; order Synechococcales; family Prochlorococcaceae; genus Prochlorococcus; species Prochlorococcus sp. MIT 1223. Next base: position 523,570 of record NZ_CP139303.1, on the reverse strand, counting down.
CTTTTCCGCTCCTAATTAGTTTTTGCTCCATCCATGCAGGTTGCCATACGAGTAACGTAAAAGTATTGGCTCCTTGTTTCCCAATCTCATCATGTGACCAAAGTTGATCTAGATAACTCGGGATTTCTGAAGGCGGTAGTTGAAGTGGAGTTTGGACAGTTAATTGTGGTGACATGGATTTATGAAATTATGAATAAGGCTTTGAGTTATGGCCTTCGCCAAAGAAGTCGGTCTCTAGCAAGAAGAGCATCTGCTTCTGCTGGTCCCCAAGTTCGTGATTCATATTGGTGAACAGGCAATTGCCATGGAACATCTTCAATTAATTCCAATAGAGGCGTATAGAGTCGCCATGCAGCTTCTACTTCATCACTTCTGGTAAAAAGAGTTGGGTCTCCAAGCATTGCGTCCGCTAAAAGCCTTACATAACCTTCATCGGAAGGCTCTCCAAAGGACTGATCATATGAAAATTCCATTTCAACTGGCCTGCTTTTCATTCCAGATCCAGGAGATTTTACTTCGAATTTAAATTCAGCACCTTCATTAGGTTGAATTCTCAGAATTAATTGATTTGAAGTAGGACTTCCTCCTGCGGAGTCGAATAGATGTACTGGTGCTTCCCTAAAAGTAAGCACAACTTCACTTAATCGCTTTGCGAGTCTCTTCCCTGTGCGTATAAAAAAAGGTACTCCTTGCCATCTCCAATTATTAATAAAGACTTTCATTGCAACATAAGTCTCTGTTGTGCTGCTTGGATCTACTCCAGGCTCTTCTCTATATCCACGTAAAGGGTTTTTTTGATTGCCACCCTTTGCATATTGACCTCGAACACAGCAATTCCAAGGCTTTAACTCATCAGCCAATCTTGTTGCATGTAGTACTTTTGCTTTTTCATTTCGAATGGCCTCCGGGTCAAAATGTCCAGGTGGTTCCATAGCGGTAAGAGCGAGCATTTGAGTCATATGATTTTGAACCATATCTCTCAAGGCTCCTGAGCTTTCGTAATACCCAGCTCTATCTTCAACTCCAACCGTCTCTGAACTTGTAATTTGAACACTTGAAATATAATTTCGATTCCAAATGGGCTCAAAAATTGTGTTAGCAAATCTCATTACAAGAATATTTTGAACTGTTTCCTTGCCTAGATAGTGATCGATTCTAAAAACTTGGCTTTCTTGGCAGCAGCCTTGTACTAGTTGATTAAGAGCTCTAGCACTGCTGTAGTCTCTTCCAAAAGGTTTCTCGATAACGACTCTGCTCCTCTTGGGATCATTTAATAGGCCTGCAGAAGAAAGTGCTTTACATCCAGGCCCATAAAACTTAGGAGCTACTGAAAGATAGAAAGTTCTATTTCCATGTGTGGCTTGCAATCTGTCTATTCCTTCTAGTCTTTGCCCAAGATTTACAACATCCTCTGGTTTTTGTAGATCTACAGGTTCATAAAAGAGCTTAGAGGAGAATTCTTCCCAATCTAATGGACTTTCTTCAATCTTTTCTTTTAAAGTAATTGCCATTTTTAATCTAAATTCATTATCAGTCCATGGTCTGCGTGCACAACCAAGCACTGCAAATTCACTGGGCAATCTGCGTTGTTTATAAAGCTCGAATAAGGCCGGCACTAATTTCCTATGGGTTAGATCTCCGCTTGCTCCAAAAATAACTAGGCATTGTGGAGAAATAACTCTTTCTTGCCTTAGCCCAACTCTAAGAGGATTTGTTATCGGCGTATTCATTTAGTAATTAACCATCAGCCGATGGAACCTATCTTTCTAACAATTCAAAGAGCTATTGGCTATATAGCTACATTTTATTCTCGGATGCCCAAAATTTAATTTTGGTTGATTGAAATCAAATTCTTCCTAAATTCATTGCTTCTTTAGTAAGTCTCAGCATGCCATCTACCAGCTTTCCTTAGTTGAGGCCTTAGTTCTGACCAGTTAAGTCCTTTGGCCGCTGCAGCAGTAGTCATGGCTTCATCTATTCCAGGTTCCATACCTTTCAATCCACATAAGTAAATATGTGTTTTTGGATTTTCAATCATATTGAATATTTCTTCAGAGTGCTCTAACACCCTGTCTTGTATATACATCCTTCCCCCCTTCGAATTGTTTTGCTCTCTGCTTATAGCTTTTGTATAAATTAAGTTTTCAGGGAATTGCTTTTTGTAATGTTCAAAGTCATCGTTGTATAGAAGATTTGCTGTTTTTGGTGCTCCCATAAATAACCAGGCTTTACCTTTGAAGTTCCAATTATTTTTTTCTCTTTCCATTGGTTCAAACATTTTACGTAGATAGGCTCTCATTGGAGCAATGCCTGTTCCAGTGGCAAACATAATAATGTTCGAATCTTCTTCTTCAGGAAGAAGCATCTCCTTCCCAACTGGACCACTGATCTTTACTTTGTCTCCTTTTGAAAGATTGCAAAGATAAGTAGAACAAACCCCGTTAATAGTTTCACCATCTTTTTCATATTGAAGTTGGCGAACACACAAGGAAACTGTATTGCCAGCGAAATTATCACCATGCCTTGTACTGGCTATTGAATATAGCCTTGGTTTATGCGGTTTACCTTTATTATCTTCACCTGCAGGAATTATTCCAATGCTTTGACCTTCCACATAATTTAGAAAAGGATCTGAATCTGATAGATCAAATGTAATGTGTTGGACTTTTCCAATTGCTCCTTCTTTTAGGGCTGTGTAGTTCTCAGTGACAGTACCTAAGAAAGGTGCTTTTGGTTTGTAAGTATTTATGGGTACGTCAGCATGTGGTTTTTTCTTGATTGGCTTAGATACTGAATCTTCTTTGGATAATGAATTTTTGGAAACTGTTTCTTTCTCTTGAGATTTATTTACTTGTTTTTTTGTTTTTATGGCTGGAGCATTCATTCCATCATAGTCAGGACCAACAACGAGCCCTACAATTGCAAAAAGTAAAATAGAACCAATACCAGCTAAAACTGCTGTAGGAGCTGGAGTGCTTAGCAATGATGCGAAAGTGATATACATGGGATTTTTTAAATGAAGTTAACTTAAATAATGCCTATTGATCCAACTTGTTTGAAGATGGAGATTCCTTGTAGGAAGATTCCTGGCTAGGAGAGCTTGAGTTTTCATTAGAAGTCTTTGGATTTAAAGGTTTTTCAACAGACTTCTTTGAGATTTCTGCGGGCTTAGATTTTTCTAACTTCTTTGAAGAGTTAGAGGTCGTTGGTGATGAATTTAAATCCTTTTTACTAGTGGTGGTAGTCCTTTCAGTTTTTGTGTTTGAGGCTTTTGAAATTTCAGTTTTCCTAGCGAATACTTTGTTCTGTATGAAATAAAAAAAACCAATTATTATTGGTATGTGAGCAAGACCACCTGCAATTACTTTTATTTCAGAGTAAGCCATCAATAACTGATATTAGATAGAGAGGATACCAATTTTTTTGATCCTTTAGTAGAAAAGCTCATTCGAAAGTTCACCTTTTGAGATTGGCACAACTTGATAATTTTCTTTCATTTAGTCTTTTTACATCTTTTTGGGCATTTTTTCTCCTATGAAAATAATTCATATTCTTAGGTGGACTTTGGTAAATCAACTAGTTCTTTCTAAGAAGGAAGCTTTTGTTTCTATATTTTATAAAAGTCAGAATTTCTAGATTTTTTTGCGCATTAAAGACTTTTCAAATAAAAACAGAAGGTGAAATTAATAGTTATACGGAATAAAGCTGTATCTACAAAAGAAACAAACTTTTAAAATTCCTTCTGAGTTTAAACTGAAAAACTAAGTAGCCCCAAGGGGATTCGAACCCCTGTCGCCTCCGTGAAAGGGAGGTGTCCTAGGCCTCTAGACGATGGGGCCAAGACTGTTAACCATTCTACTTGTGACAATGATCACACCTGAAAACTAAGTTCCAACATCACCACTCGTCAAGGTTCCTTCTGTCTTATCTGCTCCTTGCCAGACAGGAAGAGTAAAAAAGAAGCAAGCTCCTTTTCCTATTTCAGAAACGACCCAAATTCTTCCACCATGTACTTCAACAATTCTTCTGCAAACTGATAAACCAATTCCAAAACCTGAAGTCCTCTCTGAAGTTTGTGGTAGTCGTACGCGATCTAGAAAAATACGTTTTTGCTCTTCTTGAGGAATTCCTAGTCCATTGTCACAAATACTTATTTCAACCCATTGATTGGTTCTATGAAGCATTGTTATAGAAATTTTTCCACCATCCTCTGAATATTTAAGAGCATTTTCAATAAGGTTTAAGAGGACTTGGCCAATTCTTCTTTGATCAGCAAAAACATTTGGAAGATCAGAGGGGATATCTGTATGGATCTCTATATTTCTTTTTAGCCAAAGCTTTTCTAGCTCAAGAATTATTTCAGCAGATATGCTTGCTAGCTTTATCTTTTGAGGATTAAATAATGCTTCCCATCGGGTACTTCCTACTTCAAGAAGATCTTTGGAAAGTAGTTCAATTTCTTCTAAGCGCCTTTTCAGGACATCTTGAAATTTTGAAATAGATATTTGCCCAAGTTTCTGACTTTGAGCAGCTAAGGTCGCAACCGTTAGTGGAGTTCTTAATTCATGGGCAACCATTCTTAGTAAGCGTTCTTGAGATTGAACTCTGTCCGTGAGAGTTTCGTTTTCTTGTCTTAGGAATAAAACTTCATCCTCTAGTTGAAGTTCCTTTTGTGTGCGACTTTCGCTATTTATCTCTATCGAATTAGAAGCAAGATCATTGGCCGTAACAAATCCTTCTTGTTTCCATCTTGGAAGCCAAGTCTTTAATTGTTCAAAAAGTGAACTTCCCGCAAATATTTGTTTTGGATAAGGTGCAATTTTTACTAGAGCTGGAACAGCGATAATTTTATGTAATTCGAGTATTTCAGGATTATCACTGGGTTCTAAGATTTTTAAATTGATTTGAAAACCTGTATCTTCGCTTTCTAGAAATTGAATTAATGATTTTAAATCACCTCTGGAGAGGTGATGGCGGCTAGCCACTAGAAGAAGGTTTAGCTCCTTTGTTTTTTCTTCGCGCCAAGTCAAGGAGTTAAAAAGTCTTGCTGTCTCTATTCACCTTAAGAGATTATGAAACAATTTCTTGATCGCCTAATAAGTATTCATCGATCATTTACTACATTGCATAGATCGTGTAATTATTAGTTGAGTCATAGATCATCCAACTAGAATCTTTGGCATATTGCTTCTACTAGAACCTTTGAGAAAAACTTTTATTCCTTCTTTTAAGGCTTTTTTAATAGCCTTAACAATTGTACCAATCACGTTTTTGGGGCTAACCATCTCAGGGACAGCAAGAGAAAGATCTTCTAAAAACAAAAACGACGTAGAGATTCAAGTTAATCCGGCTACACAAGAAGATACTTTTTTGTATAGACAGATAAGCATTAATTATTTTTGTAGAGCAAGAATGGCAGAAATAGAATTCCCGAAAGCGTTAGGGATATCTTCAGCAACTTTTGCAGATGTAATTGACCAGAAGCATGGTGGTCTTGTTAGTGAAATCCCTGATAGTAAATTAACACCAAAGCAGTTATACATGAGCGCTGAGATTCAAATTGTTGAAGGTGCTATAAAGTTTTGCCCAAAACAAGTACCTGATAAATCTAAAAAGCAATTTAAGGAATTTATAAAAAAGCAGAAAAAGAGTAAGAAATAAAATACACCTTTAATTTGTTATCTAAACATAGAACTTACAGAGCTTTCTTTATGAATTCTCCATATAGCTTCACCTAGCATATTAGCTACTGATAGGATCTCTAATTGTGAAAAATGTGAGTCAGAAGGGACTGGAATACTATTGGTTACAATGACTTGTTCGAAAAGATTTTCCTTGGATAACCTTTCATATGCAGGTGGAGAGAAAACAGCATGAGATGCACAGGCTATAACTCTATTAGCTCCTTCTTTCCTTAGTAGTTCTGCGCCAGCGAAAATAGTTCCTCCAGTATCAATCATATCGTCTATTAATATTGCCGTTCTGTTAGAAACTTCTCCTATAACAGTAAGACTCTCAGCAACATTATGCCCTGATCTTCTTTTATCAATTATTGCGAGAGGTGCATCTTTCATTTGCTTAGCAAAAGCTCTTGCTCTTGCAACTCCTCCAACATCAGGAGAAACAACAACAACTTCTCCAAGGTCTTTTTTTGATAGGTGATCGACCAGAACAGGCGAACCATAAATGTGATCGCAGGGAATATCAAAATATCCTTGTATTTGCGCAGAATGAAGGTCCATTGCAAGCACTCTGTCTACTCCAGACTGCACAAGTAGGTTGGCAGTTAATTTTGCTGTTATGGACTCTCTTCCGGCTGTCTTTCTATCTGCTCTCGCATATCCAAAATATGGAATTACAGCTGTTATTTGGCTCGCTGATGCCCTTTTGCAGGCATCAACCATAATCATTAGCTCCATTAAGCTGTCATTTACTGGAGCGCATGTTGGCTGTATTAGAAATACATTACAGCCTCTTATGGACTGTTGAATTTGAACATATAACTCACCATCCGCGAATCGTTTTGAAACAAGAGGTACGTCATTTATTCCAAGATATGAGGCGATTTCTTTTGCTAAATCAGGGTTCGAAGATCCACTTATAAGCCTTAGCCTTCTAGTGTCGAGCTTGACTTTGTCTTTTTCAGTAGAAGCAGCTGTGAGAAAACTAGTCACGGTCACGCCGCATATGAAAAAGTTATATCTTATCGTAGGCCTCTCCTTGCCACTATCCAGATTAATTAATAACCTTATCTTTGGACTGTGATTTGTTTTATGCCTTTTTTGGCAGGAGCCGGAGAAGTAATTGATTCTGATTTTTCTGTAGGATCTCAATCCCTGTCAGCCTTTTGGGGAGGGGAATTTGAAAAATATCTTTGCAAAGAGTCGCCTAATAAGATCATCAGTTCAATACATAAAAAGCAAGGACTTTTTCAGTTGATAGGAGATATAGCTTTTACTAATGAAAATGGTGAGAGCTGGATAGAGGCCTTAGGAGCATGGAGAATGCCTACTATTCTTTTCTCTTCCCCTTCCGAAGATGGTCATATCTCTGGTCAATCAGCTGCATATGTAGCTTTATGTAAGCAACTATCTGTACCATTAATTGGTATTATCCAATTAGGCGGGAATTGGAATAGTCATAGTAGATCTTTAGATGGTCTTCCTTGGTGTGGACTACTTCCAGTTAATAAAGATAAAGATCAGAATTTATATTCATTAGAGACTAAATTAATAGTAAATAAATTAATGCAAAGAATTAGCTTGTTATCAATTTAAACTATAGGAATATCTTTCCAAACATTATAAACGTGTCATAATTTAATTATTATCATATAAAACACTTATATCTTCTTGAACATCTCGATTTATTGATTGCTTAGGTTCAAGTGGGAAAAAGTTAAGGACTACTCCTGTTAACCAAAAACCTCCTATGGCAACTCCAAATATATGTATTGTTTTTCCTGGGAATTTTCCTAAAAGTTGTCGCATTAGAGATAAATACTTCTTTTTTAAATATTTATGTTTTTAATAATTATAGGAAAGCTCATTTCTTTTTATTATGACTATTAATGAAACAAGATAATTTAAAAAAGCCAAGGTCCTCTGGTGTTTTATTGCATCCATCTTCTTTGCCCAATAGCCCTGTTTGCGGAACATTTGGCTTAGCTGCTAGACAGTGGTTGCGATTACTTGCGGGGAATGGAATAGGGGTTTGGCAGTTCTTGCCCTTAGCTCCTCCAGATGCGCTTGGTTCCCCTTATAGTTCTCCCTCAAGTTTTGCCTACAACCCTTGGTTTATTGATGTTAACGATTTGGTAGAAGAAGGGTTCCTTCCTTCTTCTATAGTCAATGAATTACCTGGAGCTGGAGAGACTAATAGCAAAGTAGATTTTGCTTTAGCTGATTTAAGAAGTAATAAGATCGGAGAGCATCTACGAGATTGTTGGAATAACCAAAGTATAGAAAGGCACAATGAGTTTAAGTATTGGACTCAAGGTCAGTTTTGGTTAAAAGACCATGCCATCTACATGCAAATTCGTCGAGAAAATAATGGACTTGCATGGTGGGAATGGGAATCATCTTTTAGTAAGAATGATTATAAAAATGAAGACTTGATGACTAGTCATAAATTATTGGAACATTGCTTACTTCAATGGCATTTAGACAGGCAATGGAATGCATTAAGAAAATTAGCAAATGAACTAGGAGTAGTACTCTTTGGCGATTTGCCTTTTTATGTTTCAAGGGACAGTGCAGATGTCTGGAGTAATAAATCTCTCTTCTCAACGTTTAAGAATGGAGATCTTAGTCTGCAGAGTGGAGTCCCTCCCGATTATTTCTCTGATACAGGTCAGTTGTGGGGGACTCCTGTATATAGATGGGCTAAACACAGGTCATCTAGATTTGCATGGTGGAGAAATAGAGTTAGTCGACATCTAAAACAAGTTGATTTATTACGGGTAGATCATTTTCGAGCTCTTGATTCATATTGGGCTGTTCCAGGTAATAATGAAACTGCTCAGAAAGGATATTGGAGGTCTTCTCCTGGGTTGAAACTATTAAGTCTTCTTGAGAAAGATTGTAGAGGTAAATTACCTTTAGTCGCAGAAGATTTAGGTTTGATTACTCCAAAGGTTGAGTGCCTAAGAGATTATTTTAAATTACCTGGAATGAAGATCCTTCAATTTGCATTTGATGGCAATTTGGATAATCCATATTTACCTGAAAACATAAAAGGAAATAATTGGATTGTATATAGTGGAACTCATGATAATTCCACAACATTTGGTTGGTTACAAAACATTGATCAAGAAATTAAGACCCGTATTTTGCAGAGAGTATCAGAAGATGGAGAATCACTATGCTGGAAGATTATAAAAATAGGCCTATCTACTGAAGCCAGGCTCTTTGTCGCACCAATGCAAGACTTGCTTAATTTGGATGATAAATCAAGGTTGAATACGCCTGGGACTATAGAAAACAATTGGCAATGGAGGTTGAAGTCTTTTGATTCAGTTACTAATAATTCAATTTTTAAGTTTGGAGAAAGCTCAAGAGCATTTAATAGATCATTTGAAGATGCTTTGGATTTAATTTAAAAGCTAATTATTATTCAGATCATTTTCTTCTAAAATTTTAATATTAGCATCATTTGAAAGGGAAGAGCTATCTAAAGGCTCAATCGTTTTACTATTTATCTTAAGAAGAAATTGTTGTTGTTTATTCAGGCTAAATATAGCTATGAAAATTAACAATAAATATGCAAGGCTTCCTTTCCATGAACTTAATAAAGAAATATTAAGTGGGTTAAATTCAATTGATTTTATGATTCTTTTTGGCGATTCTGAATTTTTTAGAATTGGATTCAAGCTTAGTTTTGGCAAAAACAACTCAGTCTCTATCTCTTGTAACATTTTCCTGAGAAAAGTTTTCTCAGGAAAACCATTTTTACGACCTTTCTCTAAAGAATTTAGAACGTATATTGAGATTCTAGTTTTTTTAGATAAAGCATTTATGCTATATCCATACTTTTCTCTTTGCGCTGTAATTAATTTACAAGCATTTAGAAAATCAGATTCATCTGAATTAGATCTTGGTCTATCTTCAGACTCTTCTTCTGATTTAACAAGATTTGAAATTCTCATAATCACTGCTCTTCTCAAAGAAGCAAATGCTCCCATTCTCTTCTTTCGAGATGTCTCCAATCACCTTCTTTAAGATTATTTAAATGTATATTTGCAATTGCTACTCTTTGTATGTCTATTATTTGATGACCTATTTTATCTCCAATCCGCCTTATCTGCCGATTCCTTCCTTCTTTTAAAGCTACTTTAATTAAGCTTTGATTCTTATTTTTGAAATGATATATCAAGTTAACATCTGCAGGCATTGTATATTTATCATCTAGTAGAACCCCATTTCTCCATTCTTCTATAAGAGTTTCAGATATTAAACCTTTAATTAATACTTTATATTTTTTTATATGTGAGAATCTAGGATGAGTTAACTTAAGGGTTAATTTTCCTTTATTCGTCAAAAGAATTGCTCCTCTACTATATTGATCTAATCTGCCGACAGAATGAAGAGTGTTCCTTAAATGCTTGGGGAATAAGTCCATAATTGTTATCCTGCCTTTCTGGTCAAAAGAAGTACAGATTATTCCCTTTGGCTTATTTAATAAAATAACTTTATCATCAACTTTTAAATTAATAATCCGCCCATTAACAATTAATTCATCTAACTCTGGATCGGCTTTATCACCGAGAACAGCCTTGATCCCATTTATCTCGACCAGGCCTTTCTTTATTAGGATTTCTGCATTCCTTCTTGAGGATACTCCAGCTCTAGCTATTAACTTTTGAATTCTTTCTCTCATTCTTAGATTAGTTGAAAAGATATATATTTGATGCTTTATCAATATATATAAGCTTAATTAAGCCTACCGGGGGTAGAAAAAGTTTCAAAACTATAAGTATAATGGATTTATTCTTTTTATCACACTACTTGTAATAGCTTTAGGATTAAATGTTTTCTTAACTAGCTTAATCAGTTCTTTTATTTCACTTATATTTATTTTTTCATCTTTAATTAGGCTTAGTAAAAGATTTTTTCTAATCTGTGAACCCCTTGATCCAAGTATTAACTTTAAACTTGCACTGGCTACAGGTAGAAGTTCTTCGTTAGATGAATCTGAGTCTTTTATTAGAACATCAAAAAGATTTTCTAGCCTGCTTACTCTTAGAGATCCGTCTTTATTAAAGATTACCTGAAGCAGTATTTCTAACATCTCGGTTTCATCTGATGTTAATAATCTTTTTGCAACATAAGGATAGGCAAGGCTAACTATTTGAAAATTAGAATCTAACTTTAGGGCAAGACCTTCTTGGCTTATAACTGCTCTAATAATTAAGGCAAATCTTGCGGGTACTCTAAAAGGGTAATCAAACATAAGCTCTGAAAACTTATTTGTAATTTCTTTAAAATTAAAAGAAAACACATCTTTATCCATCGCTCCCCCAAGGACTTCCTTGAGAACTGGAACAATAGGTTCTAAATCCTGTGAGCTATTTAAGAATCCAAGTTGTTGAAAATTTAATGCAACTGAATAGAAATCTGCATTTATTAAATTAACAATTGCTTCTGTTAATGTTAGCCGGTCTTTCTCGGAAATAGTATCCATCATACCAAAATCTACATAAGCAAGGTGCCCTGAGTCGCCAGTATTCCCCGTCAATGCAAACATGTTTCCTGGATGTGGATCAGCATGAAAATATCCAAATTCAAGAAGCTGCCTTATTCCACTTATCACACCAGTCCTAATAATTGAAGAGGGTTCAATGCTATTTGCAATAAGCTCATCTTTATTACTTATTTTTATTCCATCAATCCAACTTGTACATATCACCTTAGATGTTGAAAGGTTATCTTCTACTTTTGGTACTGTTACAGTGGGATTATTGTTAAATAGCTTTGAAAACCTTTTAGCGTTAAGAGCTTCTTTTCTGTAGTCAATTTCTTCAAATAAGCTTTTGCCAAATTCATCAATAATTTCACCTAAACCTACTCCAAGGTTTAATGGTAAAATTGGGCTGCTAATTATACCAAGTATTTTAATTAATACTAGATCTCTTTTGATTATAAATTCTAAATTAGGTCTTTGAACTTTAACTGCAACATAGTAATCTCCATATAAATTAGCCTTGTAAACTTGTCCTAAACTTGCTGATGCAATTGGACTATTAGGAAACTCTTCAAATAAATTATCGACATTACTTTCTAACTCTGTTTGTATTATATGAATAGCTTTGTCATGGTCAAAGGCTGGGAGATTGTCTTGGAGTTTAGTAAGTTCTTCAAGCCAATCTCTTCTTAATAGGTCTGGTCTTGTTGAAAGAGCCTGACCAACTTTAATAAAGCAAGGGCCAAGGTCAATAAGTGTGCTAAAGATCTTTTTAGCAAGATTTTTCTGTACCTCAGGATTGCTACTGGAACCTCGGATTAACAGGTTTATAGTGAGGGCAAGCAAAGAATAAATGATATATGTAATTCTGGGTATCCAGATCCAAGGCCTAATGATCAACCAATTAAGATCTCGCTCAAAGTTGTAATTCATAGATATATCTTATGTTCTCATTTAAGAAAACTTGTTTTAGATGTTCAGCTAAGTGAATTGAATTTTGGTAGAAAGAATTTGTTGCACATATATATTTTATGGAAATTTCCTCTTTTTTGTCGATTCATAGAGAGAAAAATCTTTTCTTACCTGCCCACGGAAGGGGAGATGCGTTGCCAATATCTTTGAAATCACTTTTGAGTTTAAAGCCAGGTTTGTGGGACTTACCTGAACTACCTTCTTTTGGAGGACCTCTCATATCAAATGGGGTAGTAGCTGAAAGTCAGAATTTATCAGCAGAATCTTTTGGTGCTGATCATTGTTGGTATGGAGTAAATGGAGCGACTGGTCTTTTGCAAGCAGCAATCCTTTCCATAGCAAATCCAGGTACTGGATTACTGATGCCAAGAAATGTTCATAAGAGCATTATTCAGGCTTGTGTCCTTGGAGATATAAAACCAATACTTTTCAACTTGCCATTTTTAGAGGATAGAGGGCATTTTGTTCCACCAGATGCTCTTCTTCTTAATAAAGTCTTAGACTCTTTGCCTGCAAATACCCCTTTTATTTCAGGGGCAATATTAGTAAACCCTTCTTATCAGGGATATTCAAAAGATATATATCCTCTAGTAAAATTTCTACATAGCAAATCTATACCTGTAATTATTGACGAGGCTCATGGTTCTCATTTTACAATGGGATTAAGCCAATTACCTAACTCTGGCTTAGATGCTGGAGCAGATATTGTTGTTCATTCATTGCACAAATCTGCAAATGGGCTTTGCCAAACTGCAGTAATTTGGCTTAAAGGAAATCGTATTGACCCAGAGAATCTAGAAAAGAACCTTGGCATAATTCAAACTACAAGTCCGAGTTCCTTATTGTTAGCTTCTTGTGAAGCTTCTCTTAGAGATTTAAAAAATAATTCAACTAGAAAAATCTTTATTAAACGAATAAATTCAGCCAAATCTATATTTGAGGAACTTGTTCAAAAAGGAGTTCCATTGCTTGAAAACCAAGATCCTTTGAGACTACTTTTACATACTGCAAAAGTAGGTATATCTGGTTTTAAAGTTGATGAATGGATGATTTCTAAAGGACTAATAGCTGAGTTACCAGAGCCTGGCTGTTTAACTTTTTGTTTGGGGTTTTCTTCTCAAGATGACTTGGTAAGTATTTTGAAAAGATATTGGGATGAAGCTGTTTCGTTATATTCGTCAGGAATACCTTCTCCTCCTTTTTCTGCTCCACCCTTTCCAATTGTAACGGTGCCGAAAGTTTCTTGTTTTTCGGCTTTTAGGAGAACCAGTGAATTAATTAGATTGCAGGATTCTGTGGGGAGAACTTCTGCTCAAATTTTATCTCCATATCCCCCTGGTATACCTATGCTTATACCAGGTGAATTGTTGGAAAAAAAATATGTTGATTGGCTTTTGCTACAAAGTTCTTTATGGCCTGACCAAATACCCTCTCACATTAGGGTTGTAGTATGACTTTGCTATCACTTTTAAATTTCTATAGTGCTTTAAAATATCAATTATTTTTAGCTGCAGTTTCAGAAATTAATTTTATTTTTGATGTTAAAAAGGTTTTTAAATAAGCGTTTTAGCAGTGGTTTAGCGGCAGGAGGGTTTGGCTTAATAGTCGTAACTCTTGGAGGATGGTGGTTTGCAGTTTCTTTGGGAGTTATTGTCCATTTGGCTCTCCTTGAGTTCTTTAGGATGGCTGAATTTACTGGAATAAGGCCTGCTACAAAAACAACTTTAGTCGCTTGCCAGCTTTTGTTATTGACTACTCAACTAGGAATAGATGGGGTTGTTTCTGACTCTCTAACTTTGGCAGTCTTACCTTTATCTGGAGCGGCTATATGTGGTTGGTTGTTATTGCAACCAAAAACAGGCTCAATAGCAGATATTGCATCTTCAATATTTGGACTTTTTTATTTGGGTTATTTACCGAGCCATTGGTTGAAACTAAGAAATATTAATGACATCACTTTATTTAATAGTCTTAATCAGTATTTAATATCTCCTTCACAAGTAATCAATGTTGGTATGTCAATAACACTTAGTGTATGTTTTATGATAGTAGCTTTTGATATTGGCTCTTATTTTCTAGGTAGGAATTATGGGAAAACGTCTTTATCTCCAATCTCACCATCTAAAACAATTGAGGGCGCTATAGGAGGACTTTTTTGCTCAATATTGATTGGAGCCTTATCCATAAAATATTTGAATTTACCTATTCCTACACTTGTAAGTTGCTTGCTGGGTCTTTTGGTTTCTTTATTTGCTTTAGTTGGAGACTTGACAGAATCAATGATGAAAAGAGATGCAGGGCTTAAGGACTCTGGCAACATTTTACCTGGCCATGGAGGTATATTAGATAGAATAGATAGCTATCTCTTTACTCCAGCAGTTATTTACTATGTCTTGACATTAATTGGAAAACTTTAATTAGGTATAGATTGAAATATTTAAGTCTCAATTAGGCTATTCTTTAATCTATTTATAATATTGATTAAAAATATGCCAATGATTTGCTACTAAATTTGGCATCTCTAAATGTGGAAGATGTCCACATTCATTTATTTCTTTTAGATCTTTCCCTAATAAAATTGTTGATTCTTTTCTAATATCTTTTGTAATTATTCTATCGTTTGCTCCCCATATTAGATCAATAGGTTGAGGAGGATTTGACTTGCCTAAATTAGATATTCCTCCGTTCCGCGCGAATGTTGCTAGTGATCTTTGCCATCCTGGTACCTTTAAATGAATAGATGCAATTTCTTCTTCTTCTTTGCCTACATTTTTATTTGGGTTTGCAAAAGCTTGCTTACAAAGACTCTTCCTGACAAATTTTTGCTTTAGGAACCAAGTGCCAAATTGATCTAAAGGCCAAGGTACTTTTGATTGTTTAGTAGAAATACCTGCTGGAGATATTAATAGAATACGATCTATTCCTTTTGGATTCTTTCTTGCTAAATCTAATGCTAAACACCCTCCCATTGAAGCTCCTATTATCCCGAAGGGATAACTATTCTCATAATTAATAATAACTTTTGAAAGATGTGATATTAAGGAATCGATTCCATAATTGCTTTTATATGGACGAGGGCAAAAACCAAAACCATATAAGTCAGGAATAATCAATTTATGCTTATCTTTTAATAGTGGTGCAATCCTTCTAAACTCTAGGAAACAGCTATCAAAACCGTGCAACATCAGTATGGGAGGGCCTTCTCCTATTTCTGCAATTGGATATAATTCATCTTTATCCTTTGAGAATCCCTTTAGAAAAACCCATTTAACTTTGTCAGCTAAGTCTCTAGCCAATGGGTCTAAAAGTTTATCCTTTAATTGTGTTAATTGTTGTTTTGATGAAATTTCTTTTTTAGTCAATTCAGAGAGCATCTATTGGATTTTAATATCTGAAAGTTTACCAAATGTTTTTTCAGAAATATTATCCATTATTGCTTGTTTAATTACATCTTTATTTATTTTGAATGGAAGTAAATGAATTTCAGAGTTTTGATTGCATGAAAAGTTAGAGACTTTTTGTAGATCTTCGCTTGAGATATTTTCTATACCTAATTCTTTGCCAGTTGTTGGCAGATTGATTTCTTTTAAAAATTTTATTAATTGTCCCTTTGCCTGCGTTGCTAACTTGTTTTTGGAATATCTTTCTTCAAGGTGTAGTTGAATAATTATTCCAAAGCCAACTACTTCTCCGTGAAGACCCATCTTTGGAGATTCTAGTTGAGTAAGACCATTATGAATTGGATGAGCTGCTGCCGTTCTGCATCTGGCTCCACCAATCCCTCCAATTAAACCGGCGGTTAAAGCACAAGCCTCAGCGACTCTTACCCACGAATCACTTTCTGCATTGCGGTAAGCTTCTAATCCATCAATAAATAATTGATCTCTTAGTACCCTGGCCATTTGTAAGGCTTGTTGTACAAATCCGTCGTTACTTCTTGAGCTAGTTAGTGATGCTTCGTACCACTTGGCTAGCCCATCGGCAATCCCACTTGCAAGTAATCTTTTAGGTGCACTTTTAACAAATCCATGGTCAAATATTAGTGCATTTGGGCATGATTTAAGTGATTTATCATTAATGAAAGCACCGAATTTGGTGTAAATATTTGATAAAGAAGTCCATCCAGCACAAGTTGCTGCACTTAATGGAATTGTTATACAAGGCAACGAAAGTCGGTCTGCAAGCAATTTCCCTGAGTCAAGAACTTTCCCCCCTCCTGCAGCAATAACTGAATCACAATTTTTTTCTAAAATAATATTTGAAATACGTTGGAGATCTTCTTCACAGCAGCCATACTCCAATTCACTATTTATAGGATTTATTCCTATCCCCTTTAAATCATTATATATAGTTTGCCTGATTTTATAAGTTGAATTGCTTTTACCTAATAGTAATGGAGACTTGCAAATAAGAGGTATATAGTTCATTCCATCTTTCCAAGCTTCATCTCCTCGAAAGACTTTATTCGGAGAAATTGAATTATATGAGTTAGTTAGTTCAGGACTCATTGTTCAATTAATAGTATTTAAATCCCTGCACCTGCTAATTCTTGTTTGGAATTACTTTCTTGTACATGATTAACTACAACTTTTTTATTCACATCTATGTCAACAATTGCGTTGTCTCCCTCTTTTATTCTTCCTGAAAGAACCTCTTCGGCAAGGCTGTCTTCAAGAAGTCTCATTACAGCTCTCCGTAAAGGTCTTGCTCCATAAGAGGGGTTATAGCCTTCTTCAACAAGCCTTTCTTTGAAGGATTCAGAAACTGATAATTTTATTCCTTTATCTTTGATTCTCGCAAAGACTTCCTTCAGCATTATTTCGGCAATATCTTTAACTTCATCTCTAGATAACTGTCTAAATACAATTATCTCATCTAATCTATTTAAGAACTCAGGCCTAAAGTATTGTTTAAGTTCTTCATTAACAAGAGATTTTATCCTGTTATATTGACTGTTTTCATTGCTTTCTCCAGAGAATTCAAACCCTAAGCCTCCCCCACCTTTTTCTATAACCTTTGATCCAATATTGGAGGTCATTATTATCAAAGTATTCTTGAAGTCGACTGTCCTTCCTTTTGAATCTGTAAGTCTGCCTTCTTCTAATAGTTGAAGAAGTAGATTGAATACATCAGGATGAGCTTTTTCAATTTCATCAAATAAAACAACAGTGTAAGGTCTTCTCCTGACCGCTTCAGTTAATTGACCACCTTCATTAAAACCAACATATCCTGGAGGAGAACCTATTAATTTACTTACAGTATGTCTCTCCATAAATTCAGACATATCAAGTCTTATCATGGCGTCTTCACTCCCAAAGAAATATTGAGCCAAGGCTTTTGTTAATTCAGTCTTACCTACTCCAGTTGGGCCAGAAAATATAAAACTTGCAATTGGTCTATTTGGATTCTTAAGACCTACTCTTGCTCTTCTAATTGCTTTTGAAACTGCTTTTACTGCTTCATCTTGACCTATTAGTCTTTGATGAAGTGTTTCCTCCATATTTAATAATTTTACTGATTCACTTTCGGTTAACTTTTGAACAGGAACTCCAGTCCAAGATGCAACAATATGAGCTATATCTTCCTCTCTAACCATAGGAGAATTAGTCACTACATTACTTCCTTTATTTTCTTCTGAATCGTTAATTATTGCCTCTTTTGAACTTGTGGATTCCTTTTTTTGGCGATTGCCTTGAAGTAAATTACTTATTTTTTCTCTCAAACTAACTTCTGTTTCTCTTAATTCTCCTGCTTTTGCAAAATCCTGCTCTCTTACTGCTTCTTCTTTTTGTTTTTGTACTTTACGTAATTCTTTATCTACTTCTTTTGCTTCAGGAGGTAGCTTTGAGTTTAGAAGCCTAACTCTGCTACCAGCTTCATCAATCAAATCTATTGCTTTGTCAGGTAAAAATCTATCTGATATATATCTGTCCCCAAGATTTGCGGCTGCTTTAAGCGCTTCATCTGTGATTTTTAGTCTGTGATGTTGTTCATATCTTTCTCTTAGTCCTATTAAAATTTCAATGGTATCTTCTATTGAAGGCTCTCCAATCATTACCGGTTGAAAACGTCTTTCAAGGGCAGCGTCTCGTTCTATGTGTTTACGATATTCGTCAAGAGTGGTGGCTCCAATACATTGAAGCTCTCCTCTAGCAAGGGCTGGTTTTAGTATATTTGCTGCATCAATAGCCCCTTCGGCAGCACCTGCTCCTATAAGCGTATGAACTTCATCGATTACAAGGATTACATTCCCTGCCGTTTTGATTTCCTCCATTATTTTCTTTAAACGCTCTTCGAACTCACCTCTATATTTAGTGCCAGCAATTAGAAGGCCAATATCTAAAGTTAAAACCCTTTTACCTTCTAGTATGTCAGGTATTTCTCCTTGTTGGATTCTTTGTGCTAAACCTTCAGCTATTGCAGTCTTTCCTACTCCGGGTTCTCCTATTAGAACAGGATTGTTTTTAGTTCGTCTGCCAAGAATCTGAACAACACGATCAATCTCATCATGTCTACCCACAACTGGATCTAATTTCGCTTCACTTGCAAGCTTGGTCAGATTAGTCCCAAACTCATCTAGCGTAGCTGTTTTTGCTGACCCGCTTTTGGAAGAACCTCCTCCAGCTGCTACTTCTGCTGTCTCTCCTAGCATTCTTATAACTTGAGTTCTTACCTTGTTCAAATCCACTCCAAGGTTTTCTAATACCCTGGCTGCGACACCTTCGCCTTCTCTTATAAGACCCAGTAAAAGATGTTCTGTTCCTATGTAATTGTGTCCAAGCTGTCTAGCCTCCTCAAGAGAAAGTTCTAATACTCTTTTAGCTCTGGGAGTGAATGGTATTTCTACAGCAACAAAACCTGATCCTCTTCCGATTATTTTTTCAACTTCTACTCTTGAATCTTTAAGGTTTACTCCCATGGATTTAAGTACTTTTGCTGCAACACCAGTTCCTTCTCCTATTAAACCAAGAAGTATTTGTTCAGTTCCTACAAAATTATGACCAAGGCGTCTTGCTTCTTCTTGAGCAAGCATTATTACCTTGATGGCCTTTTCAGTAAACCTTTCGAACATGTTTCAGTCGGCCATATTCATCTTTATCTAACTTATCAGGATTATGAGTCGATTGTGAAATTAGTGTTTCTTAAGTTATTCGATCAGGAATCTTTAATTCTCTGAACTTATATAGGGAAGAGCCTTTTCAAAGGAATACATAGTTCCAAATGTTCGGTTATCCGAACGCTTGAAGTCATGTATTTCTGGCCTTCTTTATTTACAAATCACAGAAAAAAACCAACGCATCACTGCCATCTTTGTAGTATTTTTTTCGCTCTCCAATAATTTTGAAGTCAAGACTTAGATAGAGAGATATTGCGGCGGAATTAGTACTTTTTACTTCTAGGAATGCCTTGTCACCTCCTAACTCATGAGCTTTACTTAATAATTGATTCAGAACTTTTCGTCCAAGTCCCCGTTGTTGGTGACTTGGATGTACAGCAATGGAAGTGATTTGTAATTCATCATCAATTATCCAGCCAGTCGCCATGGCAATAATTTCTGAATGAGAAAATATTCCAAAACATAGCCTTTGAGTGTCATTTAATTCTCTTGACCATTGTTCTTTGCTCCACATTCCATTCAGAGCTAGTTTATCTAGAGCTATACAGCTATTTAGATGTTGAATCCCAATTGATATAACTTCTTCTTGGATGTATTCTTTTATATGATTTAGATCTTCTTTCTTCAACATTGCTGATTCTTAGATCTTTAATTTGACTTTTCTTTTTTTGTTTTATCACCTTCTTCATGGAAAACCTAATTCCATTTGAAAAGAATAGGCATTCAGACAGCCCAAATAAAAATATATGCCCTATCTCTTCTGTGGTTAATCAAAAGGGCTCATTAGTTGTTGGGGGATGCGTTTTAAGTGAACTTGCGAAACGATATGGCACTCCTCTTTATGTTTTAGACGAGAAATCTTTAAGGGCTTCTTGTAAAGCTTATACAGAAGCTTTGAAAAAATATTATCCAGGACCTGCTTTGGCTTTATATGCATCAAAAGCTAATAGCTCTTTGGTTTTAAGTAGCATTGTTTCCTCAGAAGGAATGGGACTTGATGCTGTTTCTGAAGGTGAATTACTTACAGCATTGAATGGAGGGATTTCACCTGATAAAATTGTTTTTCATGGAAATAATAAGTCTGATCAAGAATTATATTTTGCCTATAAAAATGATGTAACTATAGTCATAGATAATTATTATGATATTGAAAGATTAAAAGTAATTGTTAGACCTGGAGATAAGCCTGCTAAGTTAATGCTTAGATTTACCCCTGGAATAGAATGCCATACGCATGAATACATACGAACCGGTCATTTAGATAGTAAATTTGGATTTGATCCAGATCAATTGCAGGATATTTTAAAAGAATTAAAAGAAGCTAAATGGTCAGAATTAAATGGTTTGCATGCACATATTGGTTCTCAGATATTTGAATTAAAGCCGCATGAAGATTTAGTGACTGTAATGGCCCAGGCTTATGAATTAGCTTTAAATATTGGCCATAATATAAAAGATATAAATATAGGAGGTGGTTTAGGTGTTAGATACGTAAATGATGATGATCCTCCTTCTATAAATGATTGGATAAGAGTGATTTCTGAAAAATTGAAACAAGAATGTGACCATAGAAAAATTGCCTTACCTAGATTGATGTGCGAACCAGGTAGATCACTTGTTGCCTCAGCGGGGATAACTTTATATACAATTGGTTCAAGAAAAAATGTACCAGGAATAAGGACATATATTTCTGTTGATGGAGGGATGAGTGATAATCCTCGTCCAATTACTTATCAATCTTCTTACCAAGCATGCTTAGTTGATAAAGCACTCGAGCAACCAGAGGAAACAGTGACAATTGCAGGCAAACATTGTGAATCTGGCGATGTGTTATTAAAGGATTTTCCTTTACCGCGATCTAAAAGTAACGATATTTTAGGAGTGTTTGGAACAGGTGCTTACAACTTCTCAATGAGTTCAAACTACAATCGCATTCCAAAACCTGCCGCTGTAATTGTTTGTAATAGTCACTCTGAACTTATACAAAGAAGAGAAACTCCAGAAGATCTATTACGATTAGATGTTCTGCCAGATCGCTTTATTGGAGTTAATTAGGTAAGTTTAATATTAGGTTGGGATACAGGAGTGAATTTTTGGTGGTTTATAAATTTACGTATTCTGTTAGATGTCTTATTTGCTTCTGCTCTAGGAGTATTGCTTTTTTCGAGAGTTAAGGAGGCTAGGACCCTTTGGCTTCTTAGAGGATATTTATTTTTAGCTTCACTTGCTTGGTTTGTTCAACGTTTTGCCAATTTACCAATCACCTCTCAGTTGGTGGACGCGCTTGTTCTAGCCTGTTCTTTATCTCTAGCAATTCTTTGGCAGGGTGAATTGAGAAGATTAATGGAGCTTCTTGGTACAGGAAGGCTGGCTGTTTTACTTGGAAACCCGCAAAAAGAATTCATAGCAAATGCAGGTACAATTACTCAGTTAACAGAGGCGGCAGGTCGTTTGTCTCAAAATAGACGAGGAGCTTTAGTGGTTGTCGATATGGGTAGCGATTTACGACCAGAAGATTTTCTTTATTCTGGAGTTCCCATTGATGCCAAATTATCAACTGAATTGTTACTGAACCTTTTTGCTTCTGATACTCCGCTTCATGATGGAGCAGTTCTCATAAAAGGTAATCGAATTATTTCGGCAGGAGTTATATTGCCATTATCTCGTCAAGGCATTAGCAGATATGGCACAAGGCATTTAGCCGCCTTGGGAATTACTGAACGATTTGATCGATGCATTTGTGTTGTAGTTTCTGAGGAGACAGGCACTTTGTCTTTAGCAAACCAAGGTCGGTTAGAAAGACCTATTACAAGCAGCAGATTGCTTGATTTGCTTAATGATTTGATGGGGAGCTCTATAGCTTCAGCTAATACAAAGCCCTCATTGAGTAATGTAAATACAACTAAACCAGCCTCTTCTAATATTGATTCAAAAACCTCCCAGTTACAGATTGGAGTTAGTGCTTCAGGCACTAATAAGGAAAACTAATGGTAAAAAGACAATTGGCAATTAGTTCAGATCCAGCCAAATTAATTTCTCCAATTCCAATGCAATTGGACCCAGTTCGTATGCCTGATCATTTAGCCATAATTATGGATGGGAATGGACGCTGGGCAAAAAAGAGAGGTCTTCCAAGAGTTATGGGTCATAAAGCTGGTGTGGAAGCATTGAAAACGACATTGAGGCTCGCTAGTAATTGGGGTATTGGGGCATTAACCGTATATGCATTTTCAACTGAGAATTGGTCTAGGCCAGGGGAAGAAGTTAATTTCTTGATGAGTCTTTTTGAAAATGTTCTTCAAAGAGAATTGAATCTATTAAAACTCGAGCAAGTTAAGATTAGTTTTATTGGTGATCTTTCTCCTTTGCCTATTAGATTAAAGGGACTAATTAAAGAAGCGACTGAACAAACTTCTGCTAACAAAGGAATTCATTTTAATGTATGTACAAATTATGGAGGTAGACGAGAATTGGTTTTAGCAGCTCAGAAGTTGGCCAAAAGATGCATTAATGGTGAATTAGAACCAGATCTTATTGATGAAAATGCTTTTGCAGCAGAATTGCTAACTGCTAACGATGTTGATCCAGACCTTGTTATTAGAACAAGTGGAGAAAGGCGAATCAGTAATTTTTTGCTTTGGCAATTGGCTTACGCTGAAATACATATAACCGAGACTTTATGGCCTGATTTTAATGAAAATGCTTTGATACAAGCTTTGATTGATTATCAGTCTAGGCGAAGGCGTTTTGGGGGGTTAGAAGCTGAAAGCTCAAAACATTATGAGATTTAAATTGGGAGTTAATCCATGACTTTACTAGCAGCAAAACCCCAAAAAGTGGAGGTTTTTGATATCCGCCATAATTGGACATTGACAGAAGTAAAAGATTTGCTTGAGAAACCCTTAATGGATCTTTTATGGAAAGCCCAATCAGTTCATAGATCAGCAAATCCTGGATATAAAGTACAACTAGCTTCTTTGTTAAGTGTAAAAACTGGAGGCTGTTCAGAGGATTGTGCTTATTGTCCTCAATCTTCTCACAATAATAGTGAAGTAAGTGCTAGTGCCCCTTTAAATATTGATCCAGTGCTTGATAGAGCAAAAGCGGCAAAAGCAGCTGGAGCAGATAGATTTTGTATGGGTTGGGCTTGGAGAGAAATTCGAGATGGACAACCTTTTGAGTCAATGCTTGAGATGGTTCGAGGTGTTAGGGCATTGGGGTTAGAAGCTTGTGTAACAGCTGGAATGCTTACTGATAACCAAGCTCACAGATTAGCGGAAGCTGGATTGACTGCTTATAACCATAATCTTGATACAAGTCCAGAGAATTATGAGCGAATAATTACTACAAGAACTTATCAGGACCGTTTGGAGACATTGGAAAGAGTTCGTTCAGCAGGTATATCTGTTTGCTGTGGTGGAATTATTGGTATGGGGGAATCTTTAACTGATAGAGCTTCTTTGTTACGTGTTTTGGCAACAATGAACCCTCATCCTGAAAGTGTACCTATCAATTCATTAGTAGCAGTAGAGGGGACACCACTAGAAAATCTTTCTTCGATCGACCCTTTGGAAATGGTAAGAATGGTTGCGACTGCAAGAATTCTTATGCCAAAAAGCAGAGTTCGTTTAAGTGCAGGGCGTGAGCAACTTGGTAGGGAAGCCCAAGTACTATGCCTACTGGCAGGAGCTGACTCTATCTTTTATGGAGACACTCTTCTTACAACAAGTAATCCTATTGTAGAAGCAGACAGAGAATTACTTTCACAAGCAGGAGTTCAAGTTAATTGGGATTTAACTAAAGATGATTAATCAGGGACAAGATAATGCTGGTTTAAGTTATAAGGTGGCAGCCTTTTATAGTTTTTTAGAGATAAATGGTGAGATACTAAATGCTTTCTTACAGAAGTTAAGAGAACATGCTAATCGAAAAAATGTTAAAGGTATGGTTTTAATTGCTTGTGAGGGTATTAATGGAACTATTTGCGGTTCAAGCTCTTCTATAAGCGATGTAATTAATTTAATTAAGTCTGACCTTTGTATTGAGGATTTGGAGATAAAATATAGTTTTTGCGATAAGCAGGCTTTTCGAAGATTCAGAGCTAGACAGAAAACAGAAATAGTGACAATGGGTATTTCTTATATTAATACAAACGAGTTGACGGGAAATTATATAGAACCATCCGATTGGAATAAATACCTTGATGACCCTGACGTTTTAGTAATTGATGCGAGGAATGAATATGAAGTTTCTGTAGGTACTTTTGAAGGAGCTTTGAATCCGCATACAGATAAATTCAGTGAATTCCCAGATTGGGTCGAGAAAACTTTAAGACCTATTGTCGATGAAAAAAAGCCAAGAGAAATAGCAATGTTTTGTACTGGTGGAATTCGTTGTGAAAAGGCTACTTGCTATTTAAGGCAGGAAGGGTTTGAGGGGGTTACTCAACTTCATGGTGGAATTCTTAAATATTTAGAAGAAGTTCCCATCTCTAAGAGCAAGTGGAATGGAGAATGTTTTGTATTTGATAGAAGAGTTGCGTTAAATCATAATCTCGTTCCAGGGATGCATCGCTTATGTAATGCTTGTGGTATGCCTCTTTCACCAGAAGATCTTATGAAAGAAAGTTATATTAGGGGAGTTAAGTGTCACTATTGTGTTGATCGTTTTAGTGATGATGATAGGGCTCGTTTTGCTGATAGACAGAAACACCTTGATAACTTGATTGGCAATGACTCAGTAAATACTCTTTCGCTTACTCCATGAAACCTATTGGATTAGCTGAATTAGAGAAAGAGGCTACAAATGCTGGCCTTTTACTTCGTCTACAAATTAGACAACCGATTAATATATGGTCTTTTAAGGTAGTAGTTGCAGAGCCCATTAATAAACACAAGATTAGGATTCTAGGTGAAATGAAAGGATGGGCATATAACTCTGAAAAAGGTTTGCAGCTTGACACTATGCGTGTTAACCAGAAGTCTCCTCCAGGAGTAGGTCATCTGATATGGTCGGCTACTATGGCCTGGGCATTAGAATCCACACCATGTAAAGTCGCTAGATTATTAGCTATTTTTGACGAAGAAAGTCAGCATACTCGACTTGTTAAGTATTTTAGGAGAAGGGGTTTTAATCTCTCAAGAGAAGTACGCTCATCTATTCTAGATCTGCCTTTAAGAATGATTTGGGGTGGAGCAGGTTCTTTGATGTCTGGAGATTGTTCAGAGGTGTTTGAATATAGTTATAATTTGTGGCGAATTAATACTACAAACTTTAACTGAGATTAGTGTTTCTCAGCATGGTAGCTACTACGAACTAATGGCCCACTATTTATCTTTTTGAATCCAAGGTCTTTAGCAATCTCTGCAAAATCATCAAAGTCTTTAGGTCTCCAATAATGTTGTACTGGAATATGTGCTAGAGATGGACGTAAATATTGACCGATTGTAATTTGTTGACAGTCTACGGATCTAAGGTCATGAAGTGTTTCGATGACCTCTTCTTTCTTCTCTCCTAACCCTAGCATTATACCTGACTTTGTTGGTATATCATTTGCGATGTCTCTAGCGAGTCTTAATAGATTAAGAGAATGTTCGTAGGTAGCACCAAGTCGAACTTCTTTTTGTAGTCGTTTCACTGTTTCCAAATTGTGATTAAAACAGACAGGCTTTGAATTAAGAACTGTTGTGAGGCGTTCCTTTTGTGCCTTTATAGGATCTTTCGTATTAGAGTTGCTTCCCCAAAAATCAGGTGTTAACACTTCAATTGAGATAGTTGGTATCAGCTTCCTTATTTCATTGATAGTATTTGTAAATAGACTCGCTCCATGATCAGGTAAGTCATCTCTTGCTACGGAAGTTAAGACTACATAGCGAAGTCCTAATATGAAAACAGCATTGGCAACTTTTTGAGCTTCTTGATTGGTGATTGATTCAGGAGCTTTGCCTTTGTCTACTTGGCAAAATGCGCAACTTCTTGTGCAAACTGAACCTCCAAGCAAGAATGTTGCAGTGCCAGCGGCATAACATTCTCCTCTGTTTGGACAGCGGCCTTCCTCGCAAATTGTATTTAGTTGATATCTTTTAACAAGTGTCTGCACTTTTTCTAATTCAGAGGCTTTGCCGATAGAGGGTTTAATCCATTTAGGAAGTCGCTCTTTTGGAGCGATAGAGCTGTATTTAGATTGTCTCTGTTTTGTTGTCATAGTACTTAGAAATTTATTTATTCAATATTTGTTCGGCCTTCTAGGGCTCGACTTAGCGTTACTTCGTCTGCATATTCGAGCTCACTCCCCATTGGTAGACCATAGGCAATACGTGTTACTTTAGCGAAAGGTTTTATAAGTCTTGCAAGGTATAGACTAGTAGTATCGCCTTCTACACTTGGTGTTAGAGCAAGTATTACTTCATCAATATTGAGTTGATTTACTCTTTCCACTAGAGTTGTTACTTGAAGCATTTCGGGGCCAATTCCATCCATTGGGGAGATTAAGCCACCTAGGACATGGTAGAACCCCTTATATTCTCTTGTTCTCTCTAGTGCTAGCAAGTCTCTAGAGTCAGAAACAACGCATAAAAGCTGCTGATCTCTATTGGAACTTGAACAGATTTCACAAATTTCCTCAGATGTTAGATGAAAACATTTTTTGCATTGACCTATTTGGCTTCGAGCATTAAGTAATGCGTTTGAGAAAGTTTTGATTTTTTCTTCAGGTTGTCTTAATAGAAACAAGGCAAGCCTTTGAGCTGTTCTAGGCCCGATGCCAGGCAATTGCTCGAATTGGTCTATTAGACGTGCAAGAGGTCTGGTAAAGCCGCTCAGGAGTCGAATGCAGTTACTCTGAATTTAATCAACTTATCTGGTTTGAACATTATTTTTCTAACTCTTCTTTCAGTTTGGTGATGTTTCAGGCAGAATGGATAACAGGTTATAGGTTTTGTTAATGATTCAAATGCTCCGTTCTTCAGCACGTGTGCTTTTGAGTTTTGTTCTTATTGCTTTGATTGGAGCATGTAGTGCTAATCCCTCTGCTGGTTTAGAACCTTTTCAAAGTACTGATGGCCGATATGGATTCTTGTATCCCACTGGCTGGACAAGAGTCTCTGTTCCTAATGGGCCAGCGGTCGTTTTTCATGACCTAATTAACAGTGACGAAACTCTTAGTCTCGTTATCTCTAAAATAAATAATGATATTGACCTTGAAAATCTTGGGACTCCTGAAGAGGTTGGGGATAGGTTAATTAAACAATTGATTTCTCCTGACGATCAGAGTCGTTTGATTGAGTTGATTGATTCAGAAGAAAGAGAGAGTTCTGGACACATTTTCTACGACTTGGAATATAAGGTAACTTATCCAAGCTCTACTAGACATGAGTTGGCTACTGTTGTTATTGATAGAGGGACTTTATATACGTTTGCGGCTGGAACTGATGAGGTTAGATGGCCTAAAGTTAATTCAATATTTCAAAGAGTAGTAGACTCATTTACTTTATTAATTTAATTAGATCAGACTTCTAGAATACCAGCCTGAACTTTCCACAAAGCCGAGTAAAGATTATCATTTTTTATTAGTTCTTCGTGTGTACCAGATTCAATAATAGAACCTTTATCTAATACTATTATCTCATCAGCATTCCTTACTGTGCTTAATCTATGAGCAATGACAACAGTAGTTCTATTTTTTGTTATTTTGGCTAAAGACCTTTGAATAGCGGCTTCTGTTTCGTTGTCTACTGAGGCAGTTGCTTCATCAAGAATAAGTATAGGTGCATCTTTAAGGATTGCCCTGGCTAATGCAATCCTTTGCCTTTGACCACCAGATAACTTTTGTCCTCTCTCCCCTACTAATGTTTTATAGGAGTGAGGTAATTGATTTATGAACTCTGAAGATTCAGATAGCTCTGCAGCTTTAATAATTTCATGTTTAGATGGGTTATTTGTACCATAAGTAATATTTTCTTCAATTGTCCCATGAAATAGATAAACTTCTTGGCTAACTAAAGCTATTGACCTTCTCAAATCTTTTAAATTATATGATTCAATTAATCTATTATCAATTTTAATTTCGCCTGAATCTATCGAATATAGTCTTAAAAGTAGTTTTACTAATGTGCTTTTACCTGAACCAGTTGGTCCTACAATTCCAATTGTCTTACCAGCCTTTATGGTTAAATCCAGGTCTTTGATTATATCTAGTCCATTTTCATATTTAAATGAAACTTTCTCAAAGCTGATCTCACCTTTTATTTCCTTATCTCTAAGAGAATAACTTCCACTGGAAATTTTTATAGGTGTATCAATTAGATTTAATACTCTATTTGTTGAGGCCATTGATCTTTGATAATCATCAAGAATATGTCCAAGTGTTGTTAAAGGCCAGAGCAGTCTCTGAGTAATAAATACTAGAAAGCTATATGTACCTATAGCTATTTCTCCAGACCATGCTTGAAGTCCACCAAATAATAATATTGCAAGGAAAGCAAATAATATTGCAAACCTTATTAGTGGAATAAAAGCTGCTGAAAGTTTTATCGCTTTACTATTGCTTCTTTGGTATGACTTGCTTTCTAATGTTAATCTTTCTACTTCCCAATCTTCGGTCGCAAAACTTTTGATTGTAACTATTCCTCCTAAATTATTATTTAGTCTTGCGGCAATATCTCCTGCCCTTTCTCTTACCTCTTTGTATCTAGGAGCAAGGTTTCTTTGAAATCTTATCGATCCCCAAAGAATTATAGGTATTGGAATAAATGCAAAGAATGCTACTCCTGGAGCTAAAAAAGCCATTGCTCCTCCAACTAAAAAGACAGTAATTATTAATTGAAGTATTTGGTTTGCTCCTTGATCCAGAAATCTTTCAAGTTGGTTAATATCATCATTGAGTACAGATAGCAATCGACCAGAATTATCTGATTCAAAAAAAGCCATTTCAAGTTTTTGAAGATGGCTATATGCATTAATACGAAGTTTATGTTGAGTAGTTTGAGCAAGGTTACGCCAAAGTAGTCCATAAAGATATTCAAAAAATGATTCTGCACTCCAAATCAAGCAGGACATAAACGCAATAACGCCTAATTGACTTGGGACACTGTAAAAACCAAGGCTTCCTATCCATGAAGCATTTTCCCTTGCAATTACATCTACTGAAAGTCCTATTAAAACTGGCGGAGCAAGATCCAATATCTTATTAATGACTGAACAGCTTATTGCAGCCCAAATTAACAATTGCTTATTTTCTAGAAATTCGAATAATCGGTGTAATGCAGTTTTCTTATTTTCTTTTAAATGTTTTTTCATGGAATAACGAATAATCTTGCCTTTTAGATTGAACCTATATTTATAAATCAAATATTGAAGAAGCTTTATCTTTGCATTTTTCTTGAGCTTTATCAAGGTTTGTCCCTAAGTTAAACTCATCGAGGAAACAATCACAGGTAAAATCACTCATTCCCTTTGGTGGAACTTTATTTGCCAGCTCCATTTCATAATTAAATCCAATAATGCACATACTTTTTAAAAGTGAATCTTCTTTCTTCTCTGTTTTTTCTTTCGCAAAGGAAACTTGTAATGTCATTACCCACGTAATTAGAATATATGTTAATAATTTATGTTTTTTCATTATTAATCTAACTCTTTAGGCACTTCGATTGATTTGTAATTCACGGTTCATAACCTTAACTCTTTTCAAGTTATTAAAGATATCTGATGGCATTTGTTTTGGAAGGTCTATAAAACTGTGTGTTTCAAAGATTTGGATCTTACCGATCATTCTCCCTTTTAAGCCTGTTTCATTTGCAATTGCTCCAACTAAATTTCCTGGTTTGACCCTGTCTCGATGCCCCACCTCTACTCTAAATCTCTCCATATTGTTATCCATAGAGCTTTGATCGAAATCAGTTCTTCTACTTCTCCTCCCTCCTCTTTCTTCTCTCCGGTCATTCCTGTACCTTCTTTGATCAGTTTGTTTTATCCAGCTTTCATCTTCTTGACTTAATAATGGAGAAGGCCCTAAGGCCAAATTTATTGCAGCAAGTGCGATTTCATTGGCATCTATCTTTAGTTCTTTCCCAATCTTATCTATTAATTCTTTTAGGAGTACAGTTTCTTTTTCATGATCTCTTCCCGTTTCAGAGGCTTTGACAAGGTTCTTTTGTAATTTATTAATTCTATTTTTGTTTATGGTTTCATTATTAGGTATTTCCATTTTGTCTATCGGTTGCCCTACTGCTCTTTCTAGATTGTTTATGAAACCTCTCTCCCTAGGGCTCGCAAAAAGGATAGCTTCACCACTTCTTCCAGCTCTGCCAGTACGACCTATCCTATGGATGTAGGCTTCTTTGTCGAAGGGCATATCAAAATTAATTACCAATCCGATTCTATCGACATCTAGTCCACGAGCGGCTACATCGGTGGCAACGAGTATATCTACTGTACCCTTTCGTAGTCGTTCAATTGTCCTTTCTCTCTGGTTCTGGGGAACGTCTCCATTTAATATTGCTACACTATGACCAGAAGCTTCGAGCTTTTCGGCAACCGTAAGTGTTATTGCTTTTGTTCGAGTAAATATAATTACACCTTCTTCTGAAATTGCTTCAAGAACCCTTTTAAGAGCATCAATCTTATAACTATTTTGTACAATAAGATGCCTCTGCCTTATTAGACTTG
Source organism: Prochlorococcus sp. MIT 1223 (assembly GCF_034092465.1). NCBI lineage: Bacteria > Bacillati > Cyanobacteriota > Cyanophyceae > Synechococcales > Prochlorococcaceae > Prochlorococcus > Prochlorococcus sp. MIT 1223. The sequence goes on along the minus strand of NZ_CP139303.1, from coordinate 492,636 downwards.
TTTTCTGTTTAGTTGCTTTAATTGTTATTTCTGCAGGATCATTGAGATATTGTTTGGAGATTCTTCTGATTTCAGAAGGCATAGTTGCCGAGAATAAAATCATTTGACGTTCGTTCGGCAATTGCTCAAGAACCCATTCGACATCATCTATAAAACCCATCCTTAACATCTCATCCGCTTCATCTAGAACTAGACACTTTAATTCACTTTTATTGATTGTTCCTTGTCTTAGATGATCCATAACTCTTCCAGGGGTACCAACAACAATGGCAACTCCTCTTTTTAGAGCATTTATTTGCCCTCTGAAGTCTGCTCCACCATATACAGCAAGTATTTTTAATCCAGGTTGGTCAATAGCATATGAACGAAATGATTCAGCAACTTGAATAGCTAATTCACGTGTTGGAGTGAGGACTAGTACTTGAGGTGGACCACCTGGCTTTTCTAGCTTTTCAATTATTGGTAAAGCAAATGCAGCTGTTTTCCCCGTTCCTGTTTGAGCTTGGCCCACTAGATCCCTACTAAGCATTAGCTCTGGGAAGGCTGCTTTTTGTATCGGAGTAGGTTCGTTGTACCCTTTATTCCTGAGTGTTGTTATTAATTTTTCGTTAAAACCAAAACCTTCAAAACCATTTATCTGTTGCCCCTCAATAGTCTGATCGTCTTTTACGGTTGAATCTATTGGTGTGGCCGGGATTTTCTCAGCCCTATCATTATTTTCCACAGAAGAGGGGAGTTCTTTAGATGCTGATTCAAGTGAGAGCTCAGATCCTTCTATTTCTTTTGACTTTGACATTTAATTTAAGTGTTAGCCTGCTGGATGCTTCAATTCAGGCAGACAACGTCCAATCGGAATTTAACCGCGCTCTGTTGACTCGCCTATTTAAAGTCTCCTATTAACTTATCATCTTGAGAAGTTTTATTTTCATATTTGAGAGTTTTTATCTTTAAACGCATCAAAGTAAGTGATATTTATAATTAAGTTTTGCTTGGCACGAGTTATTGCTGTATATAACAATTTTTGATTATATGACTCATCTTTTGTCGGAGCAATGCTCTTGGCATTTGAATCACTGATAGTTTCTGGCCACATAAGTATTACATTATTTGCTTCACTACCTTGTGCTTTGTGAATTGTTAGGGCAAAAGCTGGTTCAAGTTTTTTTATTCTTGCAGGATGAACTATAGAGGAAACAAGCTTCTGCTCAATTGTAAATACTCTGAATAAGATACGTCTTGTTTCTGAGTTTCCAATAATTATTCCAATGTCACCATTAGATAGGCCTAGTTCGGGTTGATTTGTTGAGCAGATAACAGGAGTACCTTCAGGCCAACTCATCAATCCCTCAAGAAGTGAATTCCCTAATAGTTTTTGGTGTATATCCCTCACTCCCCAAAGACCATTCTTCTGAGGGCATAAAACTATAAGCCTATCAAGGCATCTGAATACCTTATTGCTTAGTTCAATAGGTTGAGTTTTTTGAATATTTGAGAATTCTGTCTCGTATGAGATGTCTTTCTTGAATTGGCGAGTTAGGGTTTCCAACTCTTGTTTTTGTTGCTTCATTATAGAGATTACTTTTTTGGGGAGAACATTTAGCTTTGATCTTATGAGTTGGACATTTGAGGAGCTATCTAAAGTGGATAGTGTTGTCCAAAAAGCTTCTAGTCCTTCATCACGAATTACCGTTGAAAGCTCTGCTATTGCTCCTCGATTTCGGTAAAGCTTTCTTAGATGAATTGCTGAGTCATCAAATTTATCAATTGTTCTTGGTTTCTGTAGTTCTTGCCATATGGCTCCAGTACTAATTGGTGGTAACTGATCGGGATCCCCGACAAGAATTAACTTACATTTATTAGGCAGTGCATTTAGGACAGCTTGCATTAAAGCAAGATTAACCATAGACATTTCATCAATAACTAAAAGATCAAGATCTAAAAGCGATTTTTGGTTTTTCCCGAAACCTCCTGGCCTTGCCTGCAGTAAGCTATGGAGAGTTATGCAGGGTATATTTAGAAGCCTTTCTTTTGAAGAACTTATAGACGTTGAAATGTTAGCTTGTAGAGATTCTTGGAGGCGTCTAGTCGCTTTACCTGTTGGTGCAGAAAGAGTGATTTTAGCTAAAGGATCATTACAAAGGACTTGATTAACCATATGAATAATGGTCATGGTTTTACCTGTCCCAGGACCACCACTCATTAAAACAAGACCACATTGAATGATTTTCTTGATAGCGAGTAGTTGCTCTTTATTTACGGAGACAATGTCCAGGACTTTTTCATTGATTTGGAACGAATTACTTGAAGCGGAAAATAGTTTTGTTTTATTTAAAAGTAATTGAATAACTTCCTTTAGCTCATTATTCCACCTTCGCCAACTTATATAGTTGTCATTAATTGCAATAGGAGAGTTCTCACCTTTAGTTAAATCAGTCTCTAATAATGCATTAATATGATCTATTGGCCACCCTTTGTTCTTTAGAGTATGAGTAGATGTTTGATTGTCTAAGTGAACAAATAAATCTCCCCTTGATAAGGAGTCAAAAAGTAGAAAGAATATATCTTCTAGATAACTTAACTGTGTATTATTTGGGATATAAGATGCAAGTAATTTTAGTGTTGACTTTGCCATGATTGTTGTCCTATGACTATCTTCAGATTTCATTGTCCACCTCTTTTCATAAGATTATCTATTTCGATAATGCGGTTAATAGGAGCCTTTTCTGTAATAATTCCCGGTGTATACTCTTCATTGCTTTTATTGAATATATTATCTTGTTCTGGAAGACCTCTTATGAATATATATATATATCCTCCTAGATTTTTTGAAGGTGAATAATTAGGTAATCTCCATTTAAGTAATCTGTGTAAAGCAACTAAATACAGGTGTGCTTGTAGAGGGTAATGGTGAAGAATCATTTCTTTTTCCATGGATTCCTTGCCGTAGTCCTTAGGTCGGCACTTTGCGACACCATCTTCGTCATTGACTCCTAACCAATTTGATTTCCAATCAACAACCCACCATTTCGCAGTGGAATGATTTTCTTTGTCTGGAAATACTAGATCAATTGAACCAGTCAAAAAGCCTTTGCTACAAATGGTTAGATCATTTATCTTTTTGCTGTAATCAATACTGAATCTTGATGCGTTATCTTTTTCAAAAGTTTTAGAAAGATCAAGTGCTTTAATTGGTTTTCCATTTATTGCAATAGGTAAGTCAAAGCTCATTTCGTGAATTCTATTTTTGGAACTTACTTGATGAAGTTTTAGGTTATCTAGTTCTTTCCCAAGAGGAGTCTTAATTAATCTATCGAGAGCTTTTTGGGTAATTGGAAGAAGCTTTTTTGAAAAGCCAGATTTCCTTAGCTCCTCTAATATTATTTTTTCTGATTGGCTGGAATCAAAAGGAACTTGAAAGTCAATCTTTTCAAGAATCTTGTGTAGGCAATCTCCTGCAGTTGATCCACGAGGAAAGTTTGATAATGGACTTTCTTCGGAGATTATATTTTCAAGATTATCTAATGAGTTGTTTATAGAACTCTTATCTTGAAGGACATAATCACTGTCTTCAATATCGGTATCGCGACCTTCTTCTAATGCGGGGTAATTAACGAGCTTGACAATTTTAGAGTTTTTATTTTTGATCCAGGATGAGTAACTATATCTACCCCAAGATGAATCTAAAAAACGTTTTGGTGATTCTCCGACTTTTAAGACTTCATTCGTATGATTAGGTTGCCAGCTATTGTCTATTGGATCACAGCTTATGCAGTCAATAGTAATTGGGACATTGTTTCCTGAGAGCCATTCTATTAATTTTGTTTGAGAAAGGTCTTCTATCTTTGAATTAATCTCAGAAGGACCAAATAAAAGACTTGTTAAAGGATTTCCTTCTTGCTTTGAAGCTCTTCCCCAAATAATAGTTAAATGCTTTTGTGCTCTTGTAAGTGCGACATATGCAAGCCTTTCATATTCTTGTAAGGTATCTTTCTTAGAATCTTCCTGAGCTTCGACTCCTTCTTTCCAGCTACTACTATTAGCTAGTAGCCAATTTTCAGATCTATCTATTCTCCATAGTGGACCATCTTCAATTGGTGGACATTGCCACAAGAATGGACATATTACTATTTTGAATTGGAGTCCCTTGCTGCGATGAATAGTTATTATATTAATAGCATTTTCGTTTGAGTCACTATTTGGTTGTCTATCTTCTGGGATTGAAGAGGATGATTTTAGACGTTGTTGCTTTAGCCATCTCGCGGCCCTTAAAGTGTTAAAACCTTGTTTATGTATTTCCTCTTGAACAAGTTGAGAGCATTGATTTAAATCACTAAGTAGCCTTCCTCTAAAGGCAATATTAGCAAGATTACGAGCTTCCAGTAGTTCAAATAAGCAACCTGGAAGCCCTAATGTTTCTATACTTTCTGCCCAGTATTTGAGTTTTGAAGCCAATTTATCAAATTCACCATCTTCTTCAGCTACTATTAATTTTGCCGCTGACCATTGAATTAATGTTGAACAGGCTAAAAGTTTTATCTTTTCAGAATGGCCAGGAGACGCAAGACAATCTAAGAATCTTTGTAAAAGATCAGCAGCCTCACTTTTAAAGATATCTCCTTGCGTGACGAGTCGAGTTGGAAGCCGTGCCTTTGAAAGGGATATTCTGACTTTCTCTGCTTGATAATGATTATTTACAAGAATACAGATATCGGATAATTTAATTTCTGAGGATTTCAAATCTATTTGCGTTAGTAGGTAATTGGAAATAATATTTGGAATTTTTTCTTCTAGTTCCGTTTTGCTCATTAAACTTTTCTTTCTTGAGTCATCACCCTTAGATCTTTCCCTCACACATAGTAGATGTAGTGGATGTTTACTTTTTATATTTGTATAAGGTATTTCGATAGACTTGGGTATTAATTTAGAGGTACATAGTCCTGAGCGTATAAGACCTCTTGACATTAATTTATTTAATGAATCCATTAGCAATGGGGTTGTCCTAAAGTTTTCTAATAAGATGTCAATTCTTTTAGCTTGTTTTTTGGCTTTTATATAGGTATTGATGTTTCCACCTCTAAATCTATAAATAGCTTGCTTGGGATCCCCTACCATGATTAAGAGGTGCTCTTCACTACTCCCAAAAATTTCCTCCAGTATTCTCCATTGCAGTGGATCAGTGTCTTGGAATTCATCAATGAAGGCAGCCTTATAGCGCATACGTAATTTCTTGAAAATATTTTTCTTTTTATCTATTTTAATTTCATTATTGCTTGGGTCTAACACCTTTAAAAGATCACCATTACTTAGAAAACCTCTTTTCTCTCTTTTTTCCTTTAAAGCATTTGATGTTCTCAATAATGCATGTGCCCATACAAATTCTCCAGGCCCTTCAGTTAATAGTGAAATGGCTTTTTGTAATCGAGGAGTGAACTCTATATTATTATTCAAGCAAAATTTTTTCTCTAAAGAGTATAAATTTTTTGGATGATAATAATTAAGTAAATGGTTCTTATCGTTTAATATTTCATCATAAAATGGAGCAATCTCATCAACTGAAGAATATTTCTCTAATTGAAAAGTCTCAATCCAAGCATTCATTATGTCAAGTCTACTTTTTTTAGGTTTCGGACTGAAGGGCTTTGTATCTTTTATCCCTAACTCTCTTAGTTGAGCAGCATAATCTCTTAATAATTTATCTAATTCTAAAGATTCTTCAGACCAGAGCCTAAGAAAGTTAAGCCAATATTTAAGATATAAATCATTAAATTGAACTCTTAGTTCTTTCCCTGAAAACATCTCTGTACAGTCAGCATAACCTCTGAATTTAAGACTTGGATCGCTCTCAATCTTATGTAGGCTTCCTTCTAGAGTTTTTGTTGTAAGTCCTGCTTTCTCAAGACCTTTAATATGTTTGATTTCAATGTCTAGTATATTTTCTTTCCAATAACTATGAACAACTTCTTCTACTAAGTCTTTTTGATCATCTTTTATTTCTGGCTGAATACTTGTTCCTAAATCGATTGCCTCTCTTTTTAATGTCCTACTACAAAAGCCATGAATAGTTGTTATGTCAGCCTGGTCAACCTTATCCAATGCTTTAAGTAATAGACTAATCCATTCCTTCTTCTTGCCTTCATTCCCTGCCGTTAAGTTAAACCAATCAAGAAGAACTTTGTCATTATTATTATCATAATCCTTATGGGGATTTGACTCAAGCAACTTCAATGCAGAAATAATTCTTTTTACTATATTTGCTTTTATTTCTGACGCAGTTGCTCTCGTAAAGCTTACTACTAGTATTTCTTGAATAGATATCCTTTTCTCCGTTAGGAGTCTAAGAACTAAATGTGACAACGAGAATGTTTTTCCGGTACCCGCACTAGCTTCAATTAATTGTATTCCACTATTTAACGGATATTTGTTTGCATTGAATATATAATTTCTATTATTTTGCTCTGAAGCCATTATTATTTACGCCAATCCAGGTATCTAAAATTCTTAAAGATTGCAGGAGTAAGTACCATATACTTTCTATAAGAAGAAAATTTTAGTTGAAGGTATTGTTCTTCTCTCTTAGCCTTACTTATCAATATCTTGATTAAGGAGATAAGTAGTATAAGGTGTACTAAGCTAAGTTTATATAATACAAATCCAATAGAACTAATTATGAGTGCTCTATATAATGGATGCCTATAATACCTATATGAATTCGATGTAACTAAAGATGAGTTGAATTTTGGCTTGGGAATAGGTGATAGATTAGTGCCTAAAGAAAATAATGATTTTAAGCAAAGCAACATACCTAATATAATTATCCCAATGCCAACTGTCTCATGTATTCCTCTAGCAGTATTATTTAGGGATATTAGCTTGGGCCACGCAGGAAGCAGGTGTAGAGATAAAATTAACAACTGTCCTATTAGCAACCATTCTCCATCACTATTTCTTATTAGTCCAGACCAAGTGACTCCCCATCCTGAGAATGCTTTCTTGAGGCGATATAGTTTTGTTTTTGATTTATTCATAATATTAATTTTTGAATGATAAATTTTTGATTAGGGAGTCGTACATAAGTGGTATAGCCTGTTGATAAACCATACTCTCTAGGAATATGGATGGATCAGTTTCTGAGCCAAAGCAAAGCTGCATTTCCGCATTTTTTCGTTCTCCTTCCATTTTAAAGGCCCCATTCCATTTTTCTTTAAAACTTTTAATTGCTTTTTCCGGAGAATCTTGTTTTGCTTTAGCAAAAGCCCACCCACTTTCAGGTGGGACGGGCCAACATCTTTCAAGACCTTGATTTGCTAAAGATCTTAGTTGAGTCAGGATTGAAATCGCTTCGTCTTGAGGAGTTGGAGTTAGTTTCAAAAGGACTCCATATTCTTCTTTTGACTTTCTCGCGATAATAAGACTACCTTCGATTTCCATACCATTTGCTGAGATTAACAGATGGTTTAACCAGCTGCTCATAACATTTTTACTCTTAAGTCTTCCTACCTCAATTGTAAGAACGACATCTCCTATCATTTGGTAAGTATTTACATCATCGTCTATGAGAAGTTGTTGATTTCTTATTTCTCCGATCTCATTAATTATTTTATAGATGTTCTGCCATCGGGTCTCTAGTAATGCTATTTCTATGTCTCCTGCGGCTTTTGGTGGTAAGACGCCTTTCCCCATTAAGAGATCTTTCCAGAAATTTTTTGCTGAGACTTGTTCTAGATCTTCTGGTTCTATATCGGATTTACTATACAGCTCAATAAGACGTCTCTCCATGAGCTTATAGCGTTGCAAGTTATCTAAGCTTAGTGATTCAAGATCTTGTATAGGCTTTTCCCATTCTTTTGGCCTAAGTTGATTTTGCGCTAGCCAGGTTAATTGTGGAGCAATCAGCCACTCTTTAAGCTTTTTATTTGAAAGTATATTGGTTTGAGTTGTTTTATTTAGGTCCCACTCAAGGGGCATACCAATTCCTATTGAGTTCCTTTTTTGATGTTCATTAAGCAATAAGCATGCTCCTAAATCCCTTTTATCACAACTAAGTGAAGGCCCTTTGAAATTTTCTTTATCAAGTGGGTTACAAGGAGGCTTTCTTAATACGCCTTCATACTCTTTACCTAATTCGTTGTTAATAAATTCAAGTAACTGTTGAACAGGGCATGATGGCTCTATTCTGTCGCCAGTTCTCTCATCTCGACTATTCCATGTTAGGAGTAGGTGCTGCCTGCAGGAGATTAGAGCTTCTAAAAGTACATAACGATCTTGGTCACTTGTCTTCTTGTCCCCTAAACTATATGTGTGATCAAATAAATGAAAACTTGGCCTGATATCTTTACGAGGGAAGATGTTCTCATCAAGCCCCATTAGAATTATTATTCGATGGGGAATTGCTCTCATTGGCTCTAGCGCACTGATAGTTACTTTCCCAGTTCTGTGCCCAAAACGAGTGGCGCTCTTAGATAGTTTTTCCTTGAGCATATCCTTGATAACTGAACAGGGGATTCTCTTCTTGAAGTTTTTAGCGGCATCATGAAAACTTTCAATTTCTGAGACGAAACTTTGATATTCCCAGGCCCAATCACCTTTGTTCCCAAAAGATTGATCAACTATATTCTTTAAGAGATCTACCCATTCCGTAGCTGTTCTTGACTTACGAATTTCGGAGATTTGGTTAGACAAGTCTGATAAGAGATGCCACCATTTGATTATCTCATCAGTCTCCATTCCTTCCGAAAATGGGGCGATTCCATTTGGAGGAAGACCTCTCAAACTTGGAAGTATTAATCCCATTAACCACCTATCAAGACACCAATTGAGACTATGAGTCTCGTCACCATCACGCTCCGATGCATCAATTCCCCATCTGAATCCTGTCTCTTGAAGGCATGTCGTTATGTTTATAAGGTCTTCCTGGCTAAACTTATTTTGTTTTTGTAGAGTTAGATTTGAGAGTAAACTGTCCAATGCAGAAGCCGTTATGCGACCCTCTGATATCTCTAGAAGTTGGATCATGTAATGAATTAGCCCTGGATTATCTTCTTGGCTTCGATCAGTTATTCTCCAAGGTATATCGATACCTGTAGCATTAACATCATTAAATATCGAATTGATTAATGGAGAGAAACGATTTACCTGAGGGGTCATTATTATAATGTCTCTTGGCTGTAGAGTTTCATCTTTTGCAAGCCATCTAATGATTTGATCACGTACTAGTTGTACTTGTCTTCTTAGTCCTGGTGCTTCTATGAAGAGTATTGATTCGTCTGTTTTATCTCGTTTTAGCTTTATCTTGTTTTCTTCACTTACGAGTCTTTCTTGCAATTGCTCTAGAAGTGATGCTTTCTTGAAATTGTTCCTTGATATTTGAGCAGGTAGCGCAAAAAGATCTTCTTCTTGTATCTCTCCTAATTGACTTTCACCTGTGCCTTCAAGTAATTGTTGAAACTCTGCTCCCATTCGGCCAAATGTCGCCTCTAATCGGGGAGATTTTAGGAGCCATAATTCATCAAGTTGCTCATTCCATTTACTACTAAGAATGTCTCTACGTTGCTTAAATCTCTGCCAAAGGTCTTTGCAAGGAGTGAGTAGGAAGATTTGAATATCGATTGAACCAGAAAGAGCCTGTAAAAATTCAATTTGGATGGGAGCAAGAGTTGTTATTCCAAATAGATGAATTTCATTAGGAAGCCCTTTGTCGGAAATATTGTTGACTTTAAGTATTTCGATAGCTCTTTTGATATGAATACAAAGGGGCTTACTACCAATTTTCTTACTTATTAATCTAAACAAGGTTTGTTGCCACTTTTCATTGCAAGTAAGGGTTAAAGGGGTTCTCTCATGTTGTGTTTCCAAATTCAGCCATGATTGAATTAAGTCAGGCCTATAAAGAATGTAGTCATCAAAAACTTCAGCAATACTTTTTGCAAGTTTCCATGTCTCAATATTCAGTTCATCCAGGTTTATTTTTTTATTGTCTATCCAATCCTTTAGATCACTAGCTTCTTCATATTTAACAAGATTCGGCAATTCTTCTAGTAATGGCCAAATTAGTTGATGGGTACTCCAACGATCGATTTCTTCAGCTTTTACTTCTAATACCTTATATACAAGGCTTCTAATGCATGAACCAGGGAATGGAAATTTTGTTTGAGAGTTTATGCCATTAGTTAAAGCTATTTGTTCCCCTAACCATCTGCTAGTTGGCCATGTGTTAACCATGACTTCTACTGTCCTGCAAACATTAGGTGGTGCGAGACGAAGTTGTTCGGCTAACAACTTTGCTAACCATTCAGCTCTGTTACTGCGATATATGGTTAGCAATTTTCTTAAGAAGGAAAACTTTTATTTTTAACTGTATCTCTATATTATTGATTATGGCTTTTCTTTACTAGAAATTTCTTTCTATAATTAATATTCCATTGGAGGAATTGTTGATTGCTTTTAGTCTTCTCTAAAAGTTAACTATTAATTAAGCGATCTTCACGTGGGTTTAAAATAAGTAATTTCATTTCTCTAACAGCTTCTTTAAGTCCTGTGGCAATTGATCTTGATATTATAGTATGACCAATATTTAGTTCTTCAATACCCTTTATTGATGCTATGGGCTCTACGTTTTGATAGGTGAGACCATGCCCTGCATTTACTCTCAGTCCAAGACTGGTTGCATAAATTGTAGCTTCTTTAATTATAGACAGCTCACTTAATTGTGTTGTATTAGTTGCACTTGCATATTTACCTGTATGTAATTCTATCCACTTGCAATTTATTTCATTCGAGGCATCAATTTGCGTTAAGCTTGGATCAATAAACAAACTTACTGGTATATCCTTTGACTGCAGCTCTCTTGTAAATTCTTTTAAGTATTCTTTTTGACTAATAACATTTAATCCTCCTTCTGTTGTCACTTCTTCTCGTTTTTCAGGTACTAGAGTTACCATGTATGGCTTGGTCCTAATCGCTATGTCAAGCATCTCCTGAGTAGCAGCCATTTCTAGGTTCAATCTTGTCGATATTGTTTTTCTTAGTAACTCTAAATCTTTATCCTGAATGTGCCTTCTATCTTCTCTTAGGTGGACAGTTATTCCATCAGCACCTCCTAGTTCAGCTAAAAACGCTAAGGAAACTGGGTTCGGTTCGTTTGCTCTTCGAGCCTGTCTCACATTCGCAATGTGATCGATATTAACCCCAAGATTTGGCATTTCTTCTCTGGGTACAAGTCCTGCTCATATTAATTGCATAGTTATTTAGTGGCTGAATTTAAGTAAATTTTTAATTATTATTATATTTATTTCTGTAAGTATAGAATTTAAATAAGACGAGTAATAGATGATTTTATTTGAAAATATTTTAATATATTTATTTTCTATTTTCAATTAATTTGCTTAATATTTTTTGCTTAGATCAATTTATTAATATTATTCATAGAGATAAAAAATCTTTAGAAAGATATATACAGCATATTAAATTTAGCTTTTATAAAGGCTTTTGATTCATATTTGACTATCAAATTCTTTCTTTTTTGATACATAGAAGAAATTATACCCAGAATTTATAGCTTAATAAGCCCATTTTCTTCTTTATGGCCAAACCATTCTCAGCCTAGACGCTAATGCAACTGCCCTTTTTATTGAATTAGGAATACATTTCTAGTTAAATTTAGGACTAAATAAACATTTGGTGAAGGAGCACTTGTCCCTAGTTGATCGCGAGAAAAAGGCATGTCTAGGGATTGACCCACTCCTAAGCCGTATTGCTATGGGAGTTACGCAGGATTTTGCATTACGATATTTTTTCAGTAAAAGAATAATCTTAGGTCAGGAAAACTTGCCACTAAAAGGATCAGTGGTACTGGCACCTACTCATCGATCTCGTTGGGATGCTTTGATGCTAACAATGGCTGCAGGGAGGAGGGTTACAAATAGAGATTGTAGATTTATGGTTACTCAATCTGAAATGAAAGGTTTGCAAGGTTGGTTTTTGAATCGACTTGGATGTTTCTCTATAGATCAATATTGCCCTTCTTTGCTTAGCTTGAGATATTCGGTTGACTTATTGGTTCAAGGAGAACAGTTGGTTGTATTTCCTGAAGGGAGAATTAGACGAAGTAGTAATCCTAAAAGACTTAAGGAGGGATTATTTCGTATTGCACAACTTGCGCATAAGCAGGGAGTTGAGATTAACGTTTTACCAATAGGGATAAGTTACAGCGAAATAATTCCTAATCCACTTGGTTTGGCTGCAATCTGCTTTGCTAACCCTTTGAAAATCTCTGATTTTGAAAAGATTGGAGCAAAAAATTTTAACGTTATTTTATCTGAGAAAATGCATTTAGCGGAAGAAATGTCCCTTAAAGCAGTTGGCCGAAAATAACAGGGGATCTAAAGTCTCTGTATATTGTACTTTTACCAATAGATGGTTTTTCGATTTCCTAAAGCCTCACTTTTAATTATTGCAGGATTGGTTTTCTATCAAATCCCGATTTTATCTGCGCAACCTGCCTCTTCTGATTACAAGGTATTGGCTAGTAAAAAGACTGGACTTAATCTTTTTACCGTTAAAGACCTTATTGATAAAGGTGATAAAGCTATATCCAAAAATGATTTAGTTCAGGCAAGAAAGTCTTATGACAAGGCGAGGCTTTTAACTAGGCAATTATTAGGCTTTTATAGAGATGTTAATGGTGCCTTCCGTGGGATCGATGCAAGAATTCCTCGAGAAATGGATTCAAAAGGAAGAGAAGCTCAATCTTTGTTAGCTAAAATTAATCTCAGGTTAGCGGCTTTATTCAGAAGACAGAATCAACCAGAAATAGCAGTTCCATTGCTTATAGAAGTTGTGAAAATTATGTCACCTACCAAGGCAGATGGTCAGAAAGCCTATCAGTCTCTTTTAGAACTAGGTTTTGTTGAAACTCCTTATGCTGGAAGGCAAAGAAATTGATCAATATTTCTTTTTTCCTTAAAATTTCAAATTTTTGAATTTTCTATGATTAAACAAGAGGAAGTTATTTCTGCGATTATTAGGGTGATACCTGACGCAAAAGTTACTGTTGAAGATCTCAATGGCGGAGGAGATCACTTCCAAGTGAATGTGGTTTCTTCTGCATTTGAAGGTGTTTCTCTAATAAAACAGCATCAAATGATTTATGGGGCACTTTCTAATGAAATGGCTAATGAGTCTATTCATGCTTTAGCCTTGAATACCTCTACTCCTAATTAATTCATTTAATTATTTTGTGATTATGGAGACTAATACAAAGGATCGAATCGAAGGGTTGATCAATTCAAGCCCAATACTGGTTTTCATGAAAGGCACTAAATTAATGCCTCAATGTGGATTTTCCAATAATGTTGTTCAGATCCTTAACGCTCTTGGCGTAAATTTTGATACCTTTGATGTCCTTTCAGACATGGAAATAAGAGAAGGTATAAAGGATTATTCTAATTGGCCTACCATTCCACAGGTGTATGTGAAAGGAGAATTTATGGGAGGCTCAGATATTTTGATTGAAATGTATAACTCTGGAGAACTGCTGGAAAAGCTTGAAATTGCTTTGGCTTCTTGATATTTAGATCAAAATTCTTTCTGGAAGAACAGATTACGAATATCTCCGTCAGGTCCAATAAAGCTAGATGGATCAAGTATCCATTTTTCAATAACCTTCTCTAGCTTTTCCTGATCTTTTCTTTCCAAATTCCTACAATTTCGTAAAGCGTTTAAATACCCGTCTGCGTATAGTCTCAAATCAGATTGAGTGTGATATTTGCTTACTAGATCCTGACAGGCATCACATATTGATTGGAAGTGCCTTATTGTTTCTGGAGCATCAAATGATGTCATAGTGTGCAATCTCCACATGCATAATTTACAGATTGTCCTGTGGATGCTTTATTTTAACGAAGCTCTTTCAAATTGAGCCATTTTTAGGCCTGTGACCTCTATTTCTTCAGACCTCCTTTCAAACGAACAGAGCCCAGTCGCTACTGGGGCTCAATCCATTCAGGCCACAACTCAAAGTCCATCTAAGGTCCTTGTTGTAGAGCCTCATCCAACCCTTAGGACTGTTTTAGTTCAGAGGCTTAGACAAGATGGACATCTTGCGGCAGCTGTTAGTTCCGCTAACGAGGCTGTTGATTTGTGCAGAGAGCAATCTCCTGACCTTTTAGTAAGTGCAGAGTTGTTAGAGCAGAATTCTGCTCTGCGCTTGGCTCAACAATTGGGATGTTCGGTAATTGTCTTAACAGCTAGATCAGGAGTAGAACCTTTAGTTGGCTTACTTGATGATGGTGCAGACGATGTTTTAAGAAAGCCATTTGGGTTAGAAGAATTAGCAGCAAGATGCAGAACTCTTTTAAAAAGAGGTCGAATTGGCCTGCAAGAAAGAGTTTCTGTCGGACCACTTGAAGTACATCTTCTTTTACGTCAAGTCACATTGAGAGAAAAGCCAGTTGAATTGAGTCCGAGAGAATTTGCTCTTTTATGTGCATTATTAATGCCACCAGGTATGGTACGCAGTCGTAATGAACTCTTAAGGATGGCATGGCCTCCTTTTAGTGGTGGGCCTCGATCAGTGGATACACAGGTATTAACTCTTCGCAGGAAGCTTGAACAAGCAGGCCTTGGTGATGGAGGTGGTATTACCACTGTCCGTCAACAGGGGTATAGATTTAGCTTGGATACATTGCCATCTTAAATTCGTATTTATTTAGGCAGAGACCATTTGTTTATTCCTAACTTTGATCCAATTAGATGAGCACATGCGAAGCCGCTAAAGGCAACGGCATTTAAACCTTGCCCTGGGAAGCATGAATCACCAACGCAGTAGAAGTTTTTTATACCTGTGCTATTAAATGGCATAGGTAATAAACCAGGTAGTTTGAAATTAGGAATAGGACCGTAACTACCTTTATGACGTCCGAGAAATCTCCTATGACTTTTAGGGGTCCCAACCTCAATATGATTAATATTTTCTTTTATGTTCGGCAAGATACTTTCAATTTTATTAATGAGTTGATTTGAATCTTGTTCTTTTTTAGCTAAGTAATCCTTATTGCTTATATTTTCCCATTTATTAATTGATGAAGGAGTAAATGCATGAACTATATGAGATCCTTTTGGAGATAATGATTTATCTAGGAGAGTAGGTATTGAGACAAAGGCAACTCCTTGCTCTTTTTCCATTTCATCCCATTTTTTTAAGATCAAATGATGGCAGTCCATATTCTCAGGAATGGCCACATCATTAACGCCAATATGTAGTGACAAAAAGGATGGAGAAGGTTTGTATCTATTTCTCCATTTTTTCTCGTTATTTGGAGTGTCGTCAAGATCTATCAGAGGCTCTTTGACTCCTTCTCCTCCAAAGGTATTCCAACGTGTTGCATTTGAAATTATGATATTTGCAAATACCTTTTCGCCATTTAATAATTCAACTCCATATGCTTTATTCTTTCTTACTAGAACTCTTTTGACCTTTGATTTGTATTTAATTTTACCACCATTTTTTTCGAGGCCTTTAACAAGGCCTTCAGCAATTTTTCCGACACCTCCTTTGGGATAGTTAATACCACCTGCATGTCGATCAGAAAAGACCATTCCTGCATTGATCATTGGAGTCAGGCTTGCTGGCATAACTGACCAGCAAAAACATTCAATGTCGATAAAACGAAGTAACTCTGGGTCTTTAATATATTGAGAGGCTATTTCTCCGACATTCACTGGTAACCACTTTGCAAGTCCAAGGCACGAAAAAGGTGCCTTGAAAAAAACTTTTGCTAGGTACTTTGGATCTTCTATTGAAAGTAATGGCATTGCATCAAGGCAATTAAATACATCCCAGCACTTTTGGTAGAATTTCTTTATTCCAGATTCTTCGTGAGGGAAACAAGAACATAAGTCTGATATGAATTCTTGGTAATCTCTTTTAACAGCTACTTCTAAGTTGTTAGGTAAATGATAAGCCAACTGAACAGGATCTGGAATTGTCTCACACTCTTCCCCTACATCCGATAAAGCCCTTGTAAGAAGATTAGTATATCCTTGGTTGCCAAACCCAAAGATCATAGATGCACCAACATCAAATGTATACCCTTTTCTTTTGAATGATCCACCGCTTCCACCTGGTATTAAATAACTTTCTAATACAAGGACTTTTGCTCCCTTCGCCGATAATTGACTTGCTGTAACTAAGCCACCTATACCTGAGCCAATTACTATTGCATCCCAGGTAATGGTATCGGTATCGGTATCGGATTGAGTGAATGATTTCATGATATCAAGTGAGTTGGATTTATTTTGGGGAATATCTATCTTTAAGTAGAGATTTAGGTAGGTTCCTTTTGAACTGATAAATTTCTGCTAAGGCTCTATCACGGTAAGCGCTATAACGAGCTCTTTTATTAGGTAGATGTTTTGGTAGTTTTGGTAAGATACCAAAGTTCGCTGGCATAGGTTGAAAAACACCTTTCTTTTGTGATCTTGTATAAAGGTCCTCATGACCACTAACAAAATGAGTTAATGCTCCCATCATCGTAGTTGATGGGAGAGTAATAGGTTGCTCTCCTTTTGCTATGAGGGCAGCATTTATACCAGCAATCCAGCCCCCTGCAACGGCAGTAGCATATCCTTCAGTACCGGTTATTTGTCCAGCAGCTAAAAGATTTAATCTTTTTTTGAATTGAAGTGTTGGTTTTAAAAGCTTTGGCGATTCTAGGAAAGTATTTCTATGCATTACTCCTAGCCGAATGAAATCGGCATTTTTAAGACCAGGAATCATTTTGAAAACTCTTTTTTGTTCTTCCCATTTCAGATTGGTTTGAAATCCCACCAGATTCCATAATTGTCCTTGCTTATCTTCTTTCCTCAATTGGACAATTGCATAAGCTCTTTTTTCTTTTCTTATATCTGGATCATATAAATCTCCCCATCTAGGATCCCATATCCCAATGGGTTTAAGTGGACCATATCTCATAGTGTCTTCACCTCTTCTGGCGAGTTCTTCTATAGGGAGGCATCCTTCAAAAAATTTGGCACTATCCTTTTCAAAGTCTTTTAATTCGCTCTGATTTGCTTTCATTAATTCTTTCCTGAATTCCTTGTATTCAGATTCATTCATAGGACAGTTCAAATAATCTGAATCTCCTTTGTCATATCTGCTGGCAGGAAAGGCTATTGAAAAGTCAATACTTTCTCCAGAAATAATTGGGCTAGCAGCATCGTAAAAATGGCATTCTTCTTCTCCTGTGAATTTTTTCAAGTCATTCGCTAAGCACTCACCAGTAAGAGGGCCAGTTGCAATAATGGATAATTGCTTTTCAGAAGGTAAGGATTTTAATTCTTCTCTTTTTACGGTTATATGAGGATGCGAATAGAGCTTTTCAGTAATTGCAGCACTAAATTTACTTCTATCAACAGCAAGAGCTCCTCCGGCTGGTACTGAATGCCTATCAGCAGTTTCTATTACTAGAGAATTTAATTCACGTAACTCTTGTTTAAGAAGGCCTGCTGCTCTATCACTACTTAAAGCTCCAAAGCTATTACTGCAAACAAGTTCGGCAAATTCATCAGTGTGATGAGCGGGTGATTTATTAATAGGCCTCATTTCGATAAGAATTACCTCTATACCTGAAATTGCGGCTTGCCAAGCTGCTTCAGCCCCAGCGAGTCCTCCTCCAATGATTATTACTGATTTATTTTCATTCAATTTTTTCGACCACTTTTGTTAGCTTCAGCGTACAAAATTAATTTGTCCTTGTAGCTATTTTATTTCAAGATAGGTAGCGTGATAACTTCATCGAGGAAAAGATGCATCAAGGGTCGCTAGCTCAGCGGTAGAGCATCCGGCTTTTAACCGGCTGGTCCTGAGTTCGAATCTCAGGCGACCCATTCATTTTTAAGTAATTAGATTGAGAAAATTTTAAGAATATGAAGGTTTCTAAAAAAATTCTTTTCTTTATGCTCTTTATTTATTCTATTTTTTTCAAAAGTGCTTTAGCGGGATTAGATAAATTTTCATATCTGGACAAAGTCAATATATGGATTATTGAGCGCAAAATTGATTCAAAGACAAACAGGATTTATTGCAGGGCTTCTATTCCCAAGAAAGGAACTTGGTTCTCTTCTCGAATAAGATTAGATAAGAAAGGAGACCTTGTTGAACCTTTTCAACTGAAGGATAAATCATATAGGTCTAATAAAGCTATTCTGGAAGTTAAGGATGCATTGAATTCGTGTAGAAATTCAGGTTTAATTTACCTTCCTTAGATGGCCTGCCAAATCTAGTAATTTGTTTTGGAGGGCTAACAAATGCTCGCTAAATAGTTGGTTCTTAAGTTTGATTATTGTTATATCTTGCTTTTCAAGGTGAAGAAATTTTCTGTTGCTGCTGCTATAAGCGCTAATTTTGTTCTTTATTTCTGGGCTTTGGCCAATTCCTCCCCACTTTAAAAGTGTTTACGTGCACAGATTCAGAGCTTGCTTTCCAAGTTGTTTTGATTTGATATATAGATTGATAGGGCTCCCAATCTACGTGCCCATCAAAAGCAGTTTGATCAAAACTTTTCAGGCGTACTGTATATTTTCTCCCTTAATGGTTTTTGATCGCCTATAAACCCATTAAGTTAAGACAGAGGCTATAGCTTTGTAACTCTGGTTCAATCTAAATGGCTAAAAAAGAATCATCAATTACGCCCACTAGACAGGGTTGGTTATGGAAATGGCAGGAGCCTGAAAGTACACTTTCAATTATTCCAAAATCAAAAACAAAAAAATTAGCGGCTCAGGCAAAACTTGCAAATATTGATGCAGAAAAGGCTATTGCCCGTGCTTATAAAATAGAAATCACAAGAGCCAAAGCAATAGGAGAAGCAATGTTTAAATCAGGAAAAGCTCTTAGATATAGCTTTTTAAGTTCAGGTAGACAAATCCTATTGAGAACAAAAGTTTTATTTAGACAAGTTGAGCCTCGTATTAAAGAGAAAAGAAGCAGATAAAATCTAAAATTTCTTTTGCATCTACTTATTACCTTTTAATCTCTTGTTCCTTTGTAAGGGTTATAACTTTTAGATTGCTTGCATTGATTCTTGAGATCAAAATAGTAAGTATTAATTAAATTATTCACATGCAGCTTTATGTCGTGACATGGAAATTTGAGTCTTCAGAAGATCAAACGTTTGCCCTTGATGCATTGCTTGATTACGTAGAAAGTGGAGAATCAGAGCAAACTCCAGATGGTTATGAAAGGATTTCTTGGATCCACACTCCCCAGGATGGGACTGGTATAGTTATTTGCAAAGCTAAAAATGCAGCTGTGTTATATAGAGTATTTGGGCCATGGCGAGAGAAATTCGGAATGATTTGGCAATATAAGCCAGGTTTAACGACAGAGGAATTTCTTTCTGTATATAAAGAGATGAGAAAATGAATTTAACCTTTGCTTTGAATATGAATGAAATGGGATTAAACCCATTTATAATTTCATTAATTGTGGGTTCATCTCTTTTATTTATAATAGGTTTTACAAAAAGCTCTCAAGAAAATGAATATAAAAAACTCATGGATTCATTTATTAATTCAGAGGAAGAAGATGAAGATTGATGCGTAGAAGTGAGAATTCAATCGATATTAAAAATAGTATTAGAAGATATTAAATACTAATTATTCTTTGAGAATAATTTATTAAAAGCTTATAAATAATTTATCAAATTAGGGAGGCATCATTATTTATAGAGATTAAAGATATTGCTTTATTAATCTCTAAATACATATCATAATTTATTCTATAGTGTATTCTAATTATTAGCTTTGTGTACCAGTAATTTTCAATGCTAAAAGAGAGTTGCTGGGTTTGGTTTAAAGGATCTATAAAGGAGCAGGGTTACTGGAAGGGAGGCTTTACTGGTACTAAAGACGAGAAGCCTGGGATATTGATTGAGAGCCCTTCATATGTATCTTGTCGAGTTCCTGAATGGCGAGTTCGATCTACTGAGCCTACTGATTTAAATCAACCGCCAGAAATACCAGAAGGAGGGATCTGGAAGATTATTGGTTAGTTCTTAATTGATTTTTTTGCGCCTCCTTAATTCTTCTGCCTGATCATTAAGAGATGTCATCTTTCTGGACCACCAAACTGTTGCTATAATTACCCATAAAAAAAATATTACTAATATGCCAAATGTGGCGGTATAATTCATTTATAGTAAAAATTTGAAGAGAATTTTTTATAAAATACTACCTTTTTCGATCCTATGCGACCTTACTTTCAGGCTTCAATTGTCTAAGATATCTTTTCCTTTGCCCGCTACCTTCTATCTCAACATGCCAGCCACAGGCTAATCTGTGGTCAATTTCCTCAAAATTGGTAAGAGAGTCCAATTTTGCTAACTTCTTTTTAATTTTATTTTCCATAATTCTTTATACTAAATTTTCTTTATTTTGTCAAATAATCTCCTTAAATCTTGACGTTAACCATATCAACTTTATAAGCTAGAGCCTTGTGGTGGCTTGTTTTAACTCTTTTTAGAAATTATTCAATATTCTAATCATTCTAAATTACTTTAAAAGCTTTAACCAGGTAAACCTAATGAAGGCAAGCTTGCATTAATAATAAAATTGATCCCCCTAAGATTTTTAATAGAGTTCTGTAAATACCTTAATCTTCTTAGATATTAGTTTTTAGATTAAATTTAATAAAATTTGCCATGATTTTATTATTTAATAAAATAGATTACGAAATAAAAATAAATCATCATATACCCTGTTCTCAATTATATTCTATATAAAGTTATAAAAAGATTATGGCCTACACTCAAACACTAGTAGCCGTAGGAGGTATTGCTCATATACCTTTTATCATAGGACTCTTTAAATTTGCAGAAAAAAGATTTAACAAACGGAGTAAGGCCTTTAAAACTAGCTAGTAATACTATAATCGTTAGCTTGATATAGATATATTTTGTTTGTAGTGAATAAAAGGAACAATTTTTTAATCAAGGCTATGACTAATAAAAAATACTGAATTGGTTTTCAATGGATTCTTAAATTCACCGCATTGATTTTTTCTTGTAATATTTGTAGGCACAATAAATTAATACGTTTTTGTAACGTCTCATTGATCTTTTGCAACTATTTCAGGGATATAGGCTATTAATGGTTGGCATGACAAAAGACTAAAAGATGCTTTTCGCACCTCATTTTCTTGGAACAATAGCTTTTGGAGGGTTTAATCCTTTGGCAGCCATAACAGGAGGTTTGATTTTATTTCAAATTTCTCAAATATTTTTTTATGGACTTCCTCAAAATGAACCACAAGCGGGCTGGGGACTAGATACTGAATCCAGTGCTTTTAGTTACCGTTGGAAGCAGTACTTCGGCGTTCAGGTGATTGCTTTGATCATTGGCTGTTCAGTCATACTTGCTGGGCCTGATGTTATCTTCTTTCCGTTTAAGTACTTCCAATAAATAGTTAATTTGTCTGTAAATCGGTAGCTTAAAGAAATACTTCCTCCCATTCAATTTCTTTAAATCCAATTAGAATTTTATCCTTATTAATAATTAAAGGTCTTTTGATCAACTTGGGATCATTTAGTAGAGCCTCTATAGATTCATCTTCGCTTAATTGTTTTATTTTCTTTGCCCCAATAGCTCTATAACTAAGTCCACTAGTATTAAATAAGAATTTCTTGTGACCATACTGTCTTATAGCCTTTAAAATCATCTTTTTATCTGGAGGATTATCAATAATATCAATTGAGTCAAAATTTATTTTATTTTTTTTAAGCCACTTCTCTGCTTTCCTACAAGTATTACATCGAGAATATCCATATAGTATTATTTTTTCTGGCATTTTAAAATGATGTAGAACTTTATTCTAATAATATATCTTTAATTGAGGTAAATGAAATATCGTTAATTAATTATCTATAAGAAGTTAATTCATAGAAACACTTTAAAATAGTAATATAAGTAGAGATTGTTTTTAGATTTAATTTTAAAAAATAGTTAATCTATTATTTGCTAATGCGATTAATTGCGTTAAGCGATTTAGAGAGTATTTTACCTTCTAAAGGAATGTATCCAAGATCGCTAGCCTTGTCTTGATATTCTTTGCTTAATAAGGTCGAAAAAACTTCTTTTAATACATTGCTATTTTTTCCATTACCTGTTTCATAAGCCAGTACCCAGGTCAAGGTTGAAATCGGATAAGCACCTTTACCTTTGGGGTTAGGATTACTCCCTGCAAGGTTTTTATCGAGGGATATTTCGTTAAGTGCTATAGCACCACTTTCTCTTGTTGGTTTTATGAACTCACCAGATAGGTTTTTTATGGCCGCTGCTTTTATATTTCCTCTTATGTATGACTGATTTAGATATCCAATAGCTCCAGGTGTGTTTCTAATAGCTCCAGCAACCCCAGCGTTCCCTTTGGCTCCTATACCAGAAGGCCACTTTACAGATTTTCCTGTACCAAGAAACCAGTCTTTTGAGAATGATTGCATCGAACTGGTGAATGCTTTGGTAGTTCCAGAGCCATCAGAACGATGAACCCAAAGTATTTTCCCTGAAGGACAGTTTAGTTCGCTCCAATTCTTGATGTTTCCTAGAGCAAGATTTACGGCTTGTTTCTGTGTTAGTTGTAAGTCGCAATTATGGTTGTAGCCAAAAGCAATTGTTCCCCCGATCATTGGTATTTGGATTAAACCTCGAGTTATCTTTTCTATATCCTCATCTTTCATTGGATCATCAGAAGCTCCGAAATTTACAGTTTGATCCATAAAGGCCTTGCGACCTGCTCCAGAACCTATCGCTTGGTAGTTAACCCTTATGCCTCGAGACTTGGATAGATCGGCAAACCATCGAGTGTAAATTTTGGAGGGAAAAGTTGCTCCTGCTCCACTGATCCTCATTCCAGCTAATGCATTAGCGCTTAACCCAACCACAAAAAATGAAAAAAATGAAATTGCCTTTTTGATGCAGGTCATCTTCATTAAAAAGATATTTTTTTTAGATTAGTAGTATTGATAAAAGAAAAAGCAAAAATGTTTAAAATAAATTTTTTCAGGTTAATTTCAGATTATAAATTTTCAGCCAATTGTTATAGAAAACCAGTTCATCTGCCATTAAGTAAATCTGTAGCCAAACCCTCTTACAGTTTGAATTAGTTTTGGGTCTGAAGGATCATCCTCTATTTTTTTTCTTAGCCATCTGATATGTACATCAACTGTTTTTCTATCTCCAGTAAAATTAATACCCCAGATCTTTTCTAAAATCTTATCTCTGCTCCATACTTTTTTGGGACTTTGGATAAATAATTCAAGTAGTTTATACTCTTTGGGAGATAATTCTAATTCTATTTCTTTTATAGTCGCTCTATACTCTTGTGGGTATAAACAAATATTTGAATGCTTATAGGGCCCCCTGACCTCGGCAAGTTTATACGTATCTCTGAATAAGGTTCTCCTTATATGAGAATTACATCTGGCTACTAACTCTCTAAGTCCAAATGGTTTTACAAGATAATCATCAGCTCCAGATTCTAAAGCTAATACTTTATCTATTTCGCTATCTCTTCCACTAATAATTAGAATTGGCACTTGATTACCGTTTTTGCGTAATTCGTGGCAAAGTTCTAATCCATTTATTCCAGGTAATACTACGTCCATAATTATTAAGCTTATTGATTTCCCTTTATTAGAATATAATAAATCTTTTGCTTCTTCTCCATTTTTGCATGATTTAACGAGATAGCCTTCTGTCTCTAAAGTTCTTTCTAAAATCGATAAAATGTTTTGGTCATCTTCTACTATTAATAAAGTAGTTCCATTAGGCAAAGATTTACCATGAATATTAAATGAAGTATCCAAGTGAAATAATCATTTATTACTATTCATTATATATTAAATTCATTTTTATCTAGTAGAAATTACAATTGCTGTTCGAGTTAAATTTAATTTCTTAGTTAGTATATTTAATCAGAAAAAACTTTTACACAAGTAAGTCTCAAATGTATTGCTGGTATTACATCGCTCTTTGAAATAGGTTTGCAGGTGAATTCTTTTAGTAGAAAAGACTTGCAGGAAAATTAGTGCAACCATAGAAAAAGGACAGCTTCTTATTGCCGTCCTTTTTCCTACGGTTAAAATCTTAGTATTTTAAATACTTAGTCTTTTTTTACTGCAGGAGCATTCATTCCGTCGTAGTCAGGACCAACGACTACACCAACTATTGCAAAAAGAACCATAGACAGAACCCCAACAAGAGCTGCTGATTGGTTGAATGACGCTAGAGCGGCAAATGTTTGAATAAACATGAAAACGGGGGCAAATGATGTATTAACAGCAGAGGATATCTCATTTTTTAAGATGGTTCTGCTTTTTTTCATCTAATTCTTTTTAAATTTAACTTTATGAATTTCTATTGCTGCTTCTATTGTTTTCTTGAATGACCGAAAACCGTGTCTGTGACAGGATTTAGCGTTATATCTACCGGTCTGGCAATATTTTCATTAAGTCTATTAAGTATAATTACGCATCTTGAGATTACTCTTAGTGGATCAGTCTTCTCTTACTTTTCTTGATTTTGCAGGTCTATTCTTAGGTCTTCTTATGCTTGGAATAGGAATTACTCTCTTTTGTGATTGGGATTGGATCCCCATATCAGACTCAGATAGATCAAGAGGCCTGTCTCTTGATCTTTTAAAGAAGCAAATCTTTTCTGAATAACTTGTATATTTCTCTCCTAATTAGTTATTCTAAATAATTATCAAGGAAAAGCTTTGGCACCTCATTTGGAAAATCCTTTTATTATTTTAACTTGGCATATACTAGTTGGATATTTAATTACTGTTACTTGCGATTGGAATTGGATACCTCTTACACCTGAAGAAAGAAAAAGGGGAAGGTCTATAGATCAGATAAGGTCAGAGATATTTGATTTAGATGGTTTTATAAAAGGTTGGAAAAAAGACTTCAAAGATTAAATTAAGCTAATAATAAGCTAATAATCTTTTCGATAAACCTTTCTTATGGATTTATTATTTGAACCACGCAACAAGGATGATTCTTATATAATTGTTTAAGATGATAAATTTAAGTTGGAACCTAGCTTGTCCCCACTGGCACATGTAAACCTATTTAACATGATTTTAGCTATTTATGTAATAGGTTATCAAGTAACTATTTGTTGTGATTGGAGTTGGATCCCCATGAACCAAGAGGATTATAAATTACCTTTCCAAGACAAATGGTATAAAATTTAATTAGATTAAAGTCTTGAATAATCTCATGGTTCTGGATTCTTTTATTTGATTAAGGTAAATAAATTTATTTTTTCTTAAGCTCCATTCTTGATTTGTTTAATCAAAAGATTGAATTTTAATAAATGTGTATGACTTTAAGAAATAGGTTTACTTGCTTTTCATTATCAAAACTTTCTTATATGGCGTTTATCGGTTTATTATTTGATTTGACGGGGCGTGGCGCAGCTTGGTAGCGCGGGTGCTTTGGGAGCACTAGGTCGCAGGTTCGAATCCTGTCGCCCCGACTGGGTTTTGAAGAGTCTCAAAATAAGAACGGGATCTCAGCGGGATCTCCTGAGTATTTACTCGCTAGTGATAGCTTTATTTCTTGTTCTTCCAGCCGAACATCTCAGCCATTTTTCCAGTTAATGCAAAATATCCAATCGCTCCAAGAAACAAGCTAAAAGCAATCAGATTAGGAACGATGCCCCCAATAATCTGAGCTTCTCCAAAAGTAAGAAACGTAATCACAACAAAAATCCTGGCCCAATTATCAGCAAAATTCATTTAACCATTTCCAGGAATATCAAAAGGAAGCTTTTCTGATGCTGCTACAAGGAATTTCTGAACTGCAGGAATACGTAATAAGGCTAAAGGCAGAACAATGTTCAAAACGATCCAAGCACCACCAATAATTGGTGCCCATTTGCCAAATTTCTTGAGAAATCCTCTTTGTTCATTTTTTTCTGACATCTTATTTTGATCAATCAAAAACTATTCTTTTTCTAGCTGATTTAGCTCAACTAGACATTCCTGCTAGGAGCTAGAGCGAGAAGATTAGTCTTCTACTAAAGTTCCTGCATCTTCCACTTGCGTGACATATTCAAGGTCAATGCCTTTCTCTTCAATAATTTCTTCATTAGTTTTGCCTTTGAGTTTATCTAAAAAGACATCTAATTCACCGTCACCATAAGTAAAAGGCACTTCCAGATCCTCAAGTTCATCATCATAAGACTCTTTTATATGAACATGAATTTGGCTCCATCTTGTCTTTGGTTTTACTCGTTTAATAGCAATTATTTGATCAGGGTCTATAGCAAAATATTCCGCTATTTCTTCATCACTACCATCCACGTAGTCCATAGTTAGGCAAAGCTCTTTATCGGTAAAAAGACTGGTGTAAGACCAATCTCCTCTAGCCTTATTAATCTTTGTTTTTTTTAGATTCTTGACTAAAGAAAGCTTGCAGAAAATCTTTAGAGAGGCGTATTCAGTCATTAGGTTTGCTCAACTATCTCTTATCCCTTTCTAGCTGATCTAGCTCAATTCTTCATCCCGCTAGGAGGAGGACTATTACTGATTTTTGTTTTGTTTATCCCATTCCATTCCATCTCAATAGTCATTTTGAAAACATAATTCCAATCAACATCTTTTAGGAAATCTTCAATATCTTTATAACGACAATTTGAACCTATTCCATAACTTTCGAAGTGATCTTTCAATCCTTCCTCATCATTTTCAAATTCTCCAAGAAGATCATCAAATTCACATTTTAAATCTTCTTTTAAATCCGAAATAGTTTTGGCAAAAAACTTTTTGAAGAATTTATCTTCAGGACCATCAGAACCTTCTATTGATGGGATGTGATAGTAAGCAGCGTCAGCAGTGGCTCGAGTTATTTTGTTACCATAAAAATCATTACTAACAATATCCTCCGCTGTGCTGCAAGCAGAAAAGATGTGACCAGAAAAAGTTTTATCGACAGTAGATTTCTCAATAATTTCCACATCGTCATCGTCATATACACCTAGACCATCTTCAGGATCTCGAACTTCAGAAATAGGTTCAATTAAGTCTGAAAATGAATTAACAAGATCCAAGTCTTGGCAATGATAGGCAATCCAACCTCTCATATGTCTTATCCAAAATAGATCTTCTTTTTCTTCTGATCCAAAATCCCACCAGTGGTCATATTCGTCTATTTCTTTTTTGCTGTATTTATTTTCAACGTAGTCCCAGTCAATCGCACTAACCATGGCTTCTTCTACCTCTTCTTGCCTATAAAAAAACTTCTTAAATTTGGGGTTGCTATTAAAAAGCTGTAAAACCTGCTCATCAGTTAGTTCAGATGAATCCCAAGGTTGAAAAGTTAATGACCGAATAATGTTGTCGAGATTAGTTTTGTTGTCAAACACTCCATCTGCAAGAAATTGAATATTTTCCTCTGAAATTGAACCGCCTCTTTTCTCCTCCATATACTGCTCTTTTTCCTTGAGATTCTCTACAAGGATCTCATTCGCTTTTTTCTTAATTTCATCCGTAACTGGCAACCAAGTGGACATATGTGAATTATTTTCTAGCTATAACCTTTCTAGCTGATCTGGCTCAGGTCTTCATGCTGTTAGGAGGCAGGGTGAGGGAGGGCAACCTTTTAACCATCCATAGATACTCCATCAACCCATTCAGGTTTAAACCCAATCAGTTCAGGAACACCTTCCTCCCAATCATCAGGCAATACTTCTATTCCTGGTAAACCTTCATCTAAGTCCTCTTGCTCTATTCCTACATCTCCATTCATTGGAACGGCAAGAGGAGGAACACATAAAAGGTCCTCGTCATCTAGATAAAAATCGCATTCATCATCATCTTCATCTTTACCTTCCACTAATCCTGCTTTTAGCAAGTCATCTCTGGTTACAGCATCATCATCCAACCAAATATTGAGCATGTGTTCCTCGCTCGCCTTTATTCCTTTTCCATCAGGAAAATACTTTTGGTAGTAAACATCTCTTTTTCCAGTCATTAGTCTTACTCTTAGAAGTTAAGAAATGGAGAGTCAGGGTCTAAGTGTTGTTTTTTTATTTCATGTAGCTCCAAAATATCATCAGTTTCTACAGGCTCTCCATCTACATACATCAATAAAGGAATATCCCATTTCATCATTGGTTCATCAAACTCTTCCATTTCATCTTCGTCTTCTACTTCTTCCCAACAATCTTCCCAATCTTCATCAAGATCTCTGTAATTTTTATTGAAGCACTCAACTGTCATGTAAGCCGTTTGCCATCTATAGATGGTTTGGGCTAAACAGTCATTAATGACGAAGTAGTTATAGGAGGATTTTGAATCGTTAGGTGTGGACATGGTTTTATTTTTAATTTCCTCCTCTTCTGCTTTTTCCGCTTGCTCTAAAGCTTTATCTAAATCATCAACAGATTTGTACCCAGACATTTCTGCAAACTCTTCTTTACTTACTTCACTACCAATATCAGCAAATGCTTTAGTTAAATGATTTCCTTCTAGTCCCCATTCGTGAAATTTCATTAGTCTTCCTCCTATTCGCAATGCTCCTTCAATAATTTCGCAGCATCTTCATCGCCTAATTCTGCTGCTTTCTTCCAATCTTCACAGGCACCTTTGAGGTCGATCATCAACCTGCACCTGGTCCTATATCGACAATGTCTTTCGGATCTAGACCATAGTAACTACAGAAATCTTGCTCATACGTGTCGTAATCACGGGTTTCTTCTCCATCCTTCCAAGGGATGATTTCAAAGAAAGAATCCGAAACAAGTTCTGGGTTCTCCTCATCTTCCTCCCAGTCGTACTCAGGGTATTTCTTGGCATCTGACTTCTTAATAGTTACGGGGCAAGTATGGTTCTCATCATCAATGTATTCCTTCCCGTTGATCTGAAATATCTCAGTACCATCCTCGGCTGTGTAGCTATCACATTCGCTGCTCAATTCTGCTTGAGACTCTTTGCCATCATCATCTTTACGAGTAAAAAGTTTTTTATCTTCAGCACCAGAATTTATATCCTCACTATCAAAATAATCACTGCTGTAAACTTCATTTAAATAATTAGCAGATTCCGTATCTCCTAATTCTATTGCTATCTTCCAGTCTTCGCAGGCACTAACAATATCTTTTGAAAGACATTTTGCTACTCCTCTTCTCTGATAGCTAAGAGCATCATACTGATTTATTTCTAATGATTTATTTAAATCATTTATAGCACCTTCTACATCTTCAATCCCTAGCTTAGAAATGCCTCTATTTCGATAATTAATTCCATTATTAGGATCTAATTCTATTGCCTTATTATAGTCTGAAATTGCTCCTAAGAAATCATCTTTAAGATTTTTTAGAAGTGCTAAATTAGTATATGCAAGTGCAATATCAGGGTTTATAGCAATAGCCTTCTGTGAATCAACTTTAGCACCTTCATAGTTTTCTATTTCAATATTTGCAAGAGCTCTATTGCAATAAGCAGAAGTAAGGTTTTCGTTGTTTTCTATACACTGGTTGTATGATTCAATTGCTTCAGGATATTTTTCTAAAGAAAGTAAACTATTGCCAAGATTAAGGTAAAGACTTGCAGTGTCAATTTCATTCTTATTTTCAATCAAAAGTCCTTTTTTGTAATCTTCAATAGCTCCTTCAAAATCACCTATTTCATGCCTTCTGATACCACGGTTATTATATGAGAGTTGACAGCTTGGATTAATATCTAACTCTTTTGAATATGCATCAATTGCTTTTTCAACTTCACCTAGTTCATAATATCTATTACCGATATTGTAATAAGCACCTTTAAAATTAGGGTTGATTTCTAAAGCTTGAATAAAATCATCAAGAGAACCTTTAGTGTCTCCAATTGAACTCTTGGAGACAGCGCGTTTAAAATAGGCGTCTGCATTTTCTGGGTCAAGATCTATTGTCTGATTGTAATCTTCTATAGAAGAATCATAATTACATAAAAAATAATTCGCAAATGCACGATTAAGGTAAGCCAATGAAAACTCTCCGTCTAAATCTATTGCTTTATTTGCATCATCAATTGCACCCTTATAATCACCAAGTTCAATCTTCAAACAAGCTCTATTATTAATTGCAATTACACATAATGGATTAACTTTAAGAGCATTGTTGTAGGCAAGTAGTGCATTCTGAAAATTACCAAGCTTATGTTGAGCCAATCCTAGATTTATAAGTTCTATATCATTTTTAGATTCATTAATGTTACCCTGTGAGAGTTTTTCCCCTCCTCTTTTTATATAAGCTTGGTCAGAATTATATTCTTCATTTAAGTCTTCTTCCTCTTTGCTAGAGATCATAATACTTGCAATAAAGATTACCGTAGTTGAACCCATTACAATAGGCTTTTCTACCTTTAAAAATGAAAGGCCAAGTGCAGTAGCTGTGCCAACACCTAAAGCAATTGCTGTATCCCTAAGTCTCATGCTCGATTACTATGCAATATGGATGGGTTTTGAGCCACTTCAAACTGTGATAACCATATTTCCATAATCTTTTGACTTTCAGGAACCATCAAGAATCTAGATGGGCTTTCAAGAGTTGTACGAAAAATTTTTACGAATTGAAGTTATTTAATAAATTTGATTTAGCCTGATTTAAATAATCTCAATATTTCTTATCTTGACCAAATCTAAACTCTATAAGCAACTTGTCAAAGAAACCTTTTATTCTAAAAGAATTGTTTGGTCTTTTGCAGTATCTTTAATAAGCCTTTTTGCATTAAAAGAGTTGCCTTCAGGTTTTCTGACTTGGTTTGGATTTACTTTTTTATGTGGTGGTTTAGCAGGTCTAATTGAGTCAACCTTCCACCCAATGGGAGTAAAATGGAAAGATAGAGTCAGATCTTCAAGTAAATCATTCTTTGTTGCTTTCATAGGGTTGTTTCTTCTAAGTAAGGGATCTCCTAAAGCTCTTTTGCTAGGTGATCTTTCTATAAATTGGGTTTATTTATCTCTTTTCTTAGGACTGATTGGTGGTGGTTTTAATTTTGATAGATCTATGGAACGGATTAGGAACGAGAATAATAAGCCTAGAGTAAATCAGTTCCTAGATAATCAACTCACCCAAGAAAATATTACTTCCAGTAGATTCTTATCTTGCTTTGCTATAAAAGTTATCGTTAATAGTTTTAAGCCTAAACAACTTCAAAAACTTTTTAATTTTAATACTCCATTAACTTTTAGAACTAAAGTTCGACTGGCGATAGTTACATATTGGGATCAAAGTCCAGATACTCCTCTGGAAGCAATTTATAAAGTTTGCCAAGGCAACAAGAATCTTCTCTCTGAACAGATTGATTGGGAAGATACAAATAACGTTTGGCAAATGTGTAAACAAGAATTTGATTTTATAGAGCGATAAATGCATGAAAATCTATTAGCTTTTCTCTCTTACCCCCCTTCCCATTTAGCACCTTTCGATAGGTTCTCTTTTGCAGTAAGTATTTGAAGGTTGTCTGGGTGATGTTCGCCTCCTGCTGCAAGTGGTTTGATGTGATCTACATGATGTTCAATACCAGTTGCTTTAGTTAAAAACTTTGCTTCCTTATAAATTTTTGTGATTTGTAGCTTTTCTTCTTGAGTTAGATCTCTTGGATAGGCACCCCTTCTCATGGCATCTCTAAGTCTTTGGTCGTTTTTTCGACACTCGACACACTCGCTATTTCGAACATGACGTATGCCGCTGTGCCCAACATTGCAGCTATGCCCTATGTAGGTAGTCAATCCTCTCTCTAACGCCTCAGTTCGTGAAAGAGCGGCTTCATTATTTTCCTCTCGTTTGCGCCGAGCTTCTTTCGCTTCTTTCTTTCTCAGCTCTTTCTTGATCTGTAGCTCTACGGCAGCCTTTTTCAATTGCCTTTGAGCTTCTTCTCTTTCTTTTTGGCGCTCTAATGCTCTTTGCCCAGATCTTTGTCCAGCGCTACTGACCCAGGAGACCCTTTCCCCTAATGCATTTGTATAAAACCCAGTTCTTTTGCGCTGCCACCTTGCTGGACAAACCTTGTGCTTTTTCAAGTCAATTTTTGAACCTATAGGAAGATGAGTAAAAGGAATTCCCTTGCAACCACAGATACAATTATTTGATGGCTTACTTTTTTCTTTCTTATAATGATATTGAGGTTCTTTTAATGATTTGTTGAAAGAATTATGACCTATTCGTTTGATTTTCGGCTTTTCTTCTTTATATAAATAACGCTTAAAAATATAAATCGATATGGCAATGATAATCAACCAGGGAAGATGTACTACAACCCACATAAATGCAATGAATGAAAATACACTGAATAGCCAAAGCAATCCATTTGCCAGATCGTTAACTAACCATCTATCTGTCCATTTGTTATTTTTATTAGTTGGCATTATTTGATCTTTTATTCATTAACTTGTATTTCACAAACTTTATTCCAACTCTGCTTGACTATTTCAACTAATCGTTCCCAATTAATATCCTCCTTAAAGGATTCTTCATCTTGATACTCACATTCATGATGTGTTCCTTCTCCAATTCCCCAGTAGCACTCAGTTTCTTCATAGTCACAATTGCTTAACCGCCTTTCTACAAGTTCCTTTGCATCTTTAACTGTATAAAACTCTGCAATGTTTCCCCTTTGTTCTTCCCACCAATCTATTTTCTCTTCCTCAAGCATAGGCTCGTAAGAAGTCGTGTCACAATAATGCGCAAATTCGTTGATAACTCTCGAATCAGCCCATGAAGCTCTTCCGTTTTTTGCTTCTTCTATGAGCTGACTCACCCATCTATCTAATTCTTCAATCAGTGCTATCTCTGAACTTGGTTTTTGATTTGAGATCTGGTCATAGATTGCATAAAAATGAATGTAATCTTTGCAATGTTCCTCTAATAATTTAGAAGCTTCATCACTACCTAAGTTGGTTGCTTCCTTCCAATCTAAATAACTACCCTTTAGGAACTCTATTTCTTTTGCAGCGTGTCCTCTTCTCAAATATAGGTCAACATTATTTGGCTTGATTTGGATCATTTTTGTTAATAGATCATACTTTTCACTATGATCTTTAGCTTCAGATTCGAGAATCTCATAATCTTCAATCTCTAAATATCCATCACAATGCTCCTCAAATAATTTAGCTGCCTCTTTATTATCTAATCTTGATGCTTTCCACCAATCAAGGCAGGCTCCTTTAAAATCAACTAGTTTTTTCTTTGCCTTGCCCCGATAACAATAGCACCAGCCAATGGCTTCATTTTTACTATTACCTTTACCCCCTACATCTATTTTTACACTGAAGTCATTAATTTGACCTCTCGCGATTTCCTTAGATAGATGTTCTATAGATTCGCTATAATCATCTATAGCGCCTTGAATATCACCTATTAATTCTTTGGTGAAACCTCTTAATTTGTAAGTTTCCGCGTGAATAGGGTTTAGTTCTATTGAATTGTTATAATCTTTGATCGCTCCGTTGAGATCTTTGTATTGATGTTTTGCATGTGCACGCCTTTTGAAATAACCATAATTTGATGGGTTGAGCTCTATCGCTTTAGTAAAATCAATTATTGCACCTTCGTAGTTACCTAAGCTTTCTTTTGACCAAGCTTCTTTAAAATATTTTGTTGACAACTCTCGGTCATTATCTGGTTCCAATTTATATTTTAACTGCTTATAAGGAACTTCTTTTTTAGTCCATTCATATTCAACTTCTTGGAGGGAATCCTCAAGTTCTAGTAATAGTTCCTTGGTTATTAGCTTGTTTGCACGTAGCGCAATATAAATATTTAATATTCCTTGCCATGTGAGATTATGGTGAATATTTAATAAATCATCAAAACTCATTCCACTTAAGTCTTTAGCTGTTGTATAACCCTCTCCTAAAAGTAGTTGCACTCTAGGAATACCTAAATTGGCTAGTTGAAGATCACTTTTTATTTCTGGAAGGCTAATATCTAGGTTTGTCTTTTTTAGTGTTCTGCGAGGTGGTCCCTCCCACACCTCTTCCCATTCTTTATTTAATTCCTTTTCTAGTTTCTTCCAATCCTTCTTAGTCCTAATAGCATATTTTTCTTGCCATTCTTTTTGGCTTAGCTTCTCATCATAGTTTCTCAAAATCTCTACGTACTCCCATTCATCTTCCGATAATTGATATTTAATGTCTTTCTGTTCTTTTTTTCTTCTTGAAAGGATCAATCCTGTGCTTGCTACAACAACAGTTGATCCGACAATAATTAGTTTGTCCACCTTTAGTAAAGACAAACCCAAAGCGGTAGCAGCTCCAATACCAAAGGCAATCGCAGTGTTTCTGAGTTTCATACGCAATGATCCTTCTTACTTATGATTTTTGTTTTAGGAGAGCAGGTTTATAACAATCATTTTCATTGTCCCAATATACGGCGAATTCCGGATCAACCTCATTGAATTCAATTAAATCTTTAAAAGATAGAACTTTACGATCAGGATCTTGATCGGAAAAATGGTCTATTAAAACTAGCCCAGGGAACTCATATTTCATAATTCGAGTATCAGGACTTTTATTTAGTTCTAAAAGATTCAAATAATAGACACTCCACTCCTCACTATCTTTAAAGTAAGAAAGATTTCTCTCAAGTTCTTCATCCTCAACCTCTTTATATTCACCATATGGAAAATATTTTTCAGCAATATTCTTAGGAGCAATAATTGATTCCATATGTTCATAATCACGAGAATATAATTGGTTATTTCCAAAATTAAATATCCCTGGGAATGGATCCTCTTCGTCTGGTTCTGCAAACTCTTCTATGTATGGTTCAAATAATCCTTTTATGAAGGCTACTTTTTCTTCTTGTGAGGCGTTATCTAAGCTCTCTTCTTCTAAATCATCAGGTCGCTTATCAATGAATTCAATGAAGTATTCTTCGTCTGGGAATTGAGCCTCAATCTTTGATGGAGGAGTTGGTAAATATCTTAGTGATTTTAAAACCCAGTCA
The DNA here is from genome assembly GCF_034092465.1 of Prochlorococcus sp. MIT 1223. Taxonomy (NCBI): domain Bacteria; kingdom Bacillati; phylum Cyanobacteriota; class Cyanophyceae; order Synechococcales; family Prochlorococcaceae; genus Prochlorococcus; species Prochlorococcus sp. MIT 1223. Next base: position 457,644 of record NZ_CP139303.1, on the reverse strand, counting down.
TAGTTAGTCTTGTTTCCGTAAAGCGATTCCGCGAGATGTTGGACACCTTCCTCAGAGATTCCTTTATGAGAGAGTGAATCGCCAAGATTCTCTTTTAAAAATTGTTCTTTCTCTTTGAGACTCTCCTCGACTAGCTTTTTAGCCTTTTCGATTAGTTCTTCAGTTATAGGTAGAAGGCTAGACATTATTGAAATCAAGTTTTTCTTCTTACCCCCTTTCTAGCTGATCTGGCTCAAGTCTTCATCCTGCAAGGAGGCAGGGCGAGATGAGGCGGCCAAGTTACTTTGACGCCGAGTCATTAGTTTTCCTCCTCATCCTCTGGATCTTCTGCCCATAATTCATCATCATCTTTAGTTTCTTCTCTTATTTCTTCTGAAAAACGCTCATAATCTTCCTCACTATCAAATGCTTCATAGCGAAAAACATACATTGGTTCTAAGTGAAAATAAAGGCATGTATCTTCAAAATCAAAGGGAACACCTGGGGTATCTATATCAATATCATCAACAATAATGTCAACTACCGATCCCTCAATCTCATTGAATTCGTAATTGTATTTTTCTGCTTGTTCTAAGGCGTGTTCCTTATGGATAAGCTCAAATCTGATTTTTTGAGTCATTAGTCTTCTTTAACTTTTACAGTCTTTTTAAAGTCAATTTCCTGAATATTTTTCTTAAGATATTTAGCTAATTTTTCTTTGATTGTTTCTTCATCACAGTACTCATGTATAGCTTCAAAGATTCCATCCCAATCCAGTTCTTCTAGAAATTCTTCCTCAGATGAATATTCGCCTTCTGGTATACCGAGGTTAAAGAAATCATTACACTTAAAATCATCAATAAAATCTTTCTTTAGCTCTTCCTTTGAGCTATTAAATATAAAATTAAAACCTTTAAGACACTCTTCATCACTATCAAACCACTCCAAATTTTCATCTATTGACTCATATATACATGAAAGCATGTAGTAGTTGGCATCATCAAAACAGGCAGCAGTAAATAAATCGAAAAAGCTTAAATATACATTATGGTTGTAGTTCACTTCAATATAGATTCTCTTATTTAAATCACCATCCCATGTACAAGTTATGCCTTCTTCTTCTTCTAAGATTTTGATGACGCGGTTATACAGCTGTAAATTTGTTGCATCATCTTCTGGAGAAGGTTCTGTTCCACAACAAATAAAAGTTCCTTTCTTTCCAACAGTTTGCAATAGATCGACTTGATCCTGTGAGGTAAAACATAGCCATGGGCCTTCATATCCATCAGCCGTAATTAAATAAGCCGCTTCACTTTGAGTCTCTCCGCACTTTCCATGCGCCCGAATACCTTCCTTATTAAGTCGTGCAAAGGCTTTCCCTAAAGGAGAACTAAGAAATTCCTCAGTATCATTTGGCACTGCAGTCATTAGTCTTCCTCTCTTATTCCTTTTTAGCTGATCGACTTCAGTAATCATCACAGTCTTAACTATCAAATATCCAATACACGCCCACCTTCTAATGCAAATAAAGATTCTTTGATTTCTTTTATATGCTCAGCGTTCTCTCGATCAGTAATACCTCGATCAATAATCCTAAATAAACTCTCAACAGCTTGAACGACAACATATCCTCTATTGTTCTCGTCATTAATAACATCGATTAGTCTTTGTGCCGCTGCAGGTGCCGCTGCAATGAGTTTGCTATGGCTTTGATCTAATGCGTCTTGTGTTTGACGTTCCAGGAACTTATTCGCGTCAGGATGCTCTCGTACATATTTCCTAAGTGTTCGATAATCCATTCCTACTGATTCAGCAGCGACTTTCCATGTGGATCCATTACTTCTAATAACGAGTGCTCGTTGTACGTGAGGAGGCAGTGGAATCTCCTTGATTGTGGGCCTCCCGTTCCTTTTCTCTTTGATATCTGTCATATTCATTTCTTTTTCTCCACTGTCACTCGTAGATCCCATGCTGATACCTCTTGTGGAGTCTCATTATCTTTAACGATCACCATACGAAGAGTCGGTGGATCTTTCTCTATAGATAGATTATGTACACGTTGACGTAGACGTTCAATTTCTTTTCCTAGTCTCATTGAGCCAATCTTTTTCCTGTAGTTATTTTAGGTTTTTTAAGTCTTAAAAAGTTCCATTTAGTTCAAAGTCGAGCAAGATAGTAATCAATAGGTAATGAATTTAGACATGACAAGTTTTTATGGCGCATACAGTTCAATTGGTTCCCTCTTCCTTTTTACGTTTATTTTTGGAGTACCTTGTGGATTACTTTGCGCATCGTTGGCAAATAACAAAGGCTATAGCCCTTGGCGATGGTTCGCTGGCGGAGTCCTTTTTAATATTCTCGGACTAATTGCTGCAGCTGGTTTGCCCGACAGGCTGTTGAGAAACCAGCTACGTGAAGTATTAGAAAATAAGTCTTGGTCTTCTAAAAGTAATTGAGTTTAAGAAGAACTTTTAAGTAATTGTCAAAAATAATGTCGCAGGTGTCGCAGCAATTTTTTTCGGATTTTCCTGAGACATGCGACACTTCAGCCTACATTCGCTTAAACCACCATCGAGCTTTAATTCCATTGATTCGTTTCTCTTCTTGAAAATATCCCAGTCCTTTCAATGCTGTTGCTGCCATCTTGAAGTCAGATTGTTTGATGTGCTCTCTTTCCTTGATACCTGATTCGATAATTGCCTCGTCTGTTGTAAAGAATCTATCCTTGGATTGACTATTGGTCCAGATCCTCAGAGGTTCATGGAAGATGTTTTCTTGAACAAAGAGTTTATTTTTGCTATTTGATTCTGTTTGATCGTCGTCAGTGAGATAGGGTTTCTCTCCAGCCCTCCAAGCAAGAATTGCAGCCTTCCATATAGTTTCACGCTCTTCTTTTACTTTTTGAATATCGATCTTTTGACCTTCCAGTTGAGGTAAAGGAACAACCCAGAATCTTCTGCTACCAGTTGAGTCATTGAGAAAACAATCTTCATTCACTGTCCCAACCATCACACTTGGTCGTGGGGCCTTAATAACATTGCGACCATAAGGTGGTCTGAAGGTGTCGATTGAACTTGATAGTAATCCTTTTACTTCTCCTACAGCCTTTTTAGTCGTTAATGTCTCAAGCTCTGCAAGCTCATAGATAAAGCATGTTTGTAGATGCATAAAAAGATCTTTTCTGTTGGGTTCCCAGGTATCACAAAACCAATTTGGATTTGGAAGTAAAGCTTTAAAAAAAGAACTTTTAAAAATCCCTTGTGGACCTTTAAGTACCAGCATGTTGTCGAATTTACAACCTCTTTCTGCTGCTCTAGATACTGCTCCTATTAAGAAGGCTTTTAGCATCTTGTCGTACAGGGAATCATTGGTTCCGAGGAAGTCGGTGGCAATAGTGTTGATGTTGACTTGATAGAAGTTTGAGTCGTTTTCGATTCCCTCTAACCATTCCCATATAGGGTTATAACAATTCTGTTTGGCAGCAAAAATTAAGGCATCTTGAGCATCAGCTTTCCCGATCGCCCAGCCTTTTTGATTTAAGAAAATATGAAAATAATCTTGGATATTATTATCTAATAATGCATTTTCATATTCTGGTTCAAGAGTTAAATTATTCCATTTTAGTTTCTTAGAAAAAACGTCTAGAAGAAGGTTGACTAAATCACCTGATGATAATCGGCAAGATCTTTTAGTTCCTTCTTTTTCAATTTCCCATCCATCAGGAATTGATTTTATAAGATCTGACATTACGCTTCCTCCTTGATTTTTTGACTGGGAGCTTTCCAGAAGTCAAAGACCTCAAGGCATTTCTTGAAATTCCAAATGTATTGGGAGTTTTTGGATTCTCCTGTTTTTCTAAAGTGAATTCCATTCTTGAGGTATCCCTCATCACGCCTTCTTTTGAGGGTGATCGGGTGTACGCCAAGAGCTTGAGCAGCACGAGAAGTGGAGAGCCATTCGACACCTTTAGATGTAGACATTTTTGAAGCTTTAAAAGAATTATTTGATCTTCAACTACGTCACGGACGGCTGGCGTTGATTCAACTCACAATCCCCAAGCACGGCTTGGTTAGCCTCTGCAAAAGTTGTGCCACCAAGCACGGCTTGGTCAATTGCTTTGGGTAAGACTGAGAGGTGAGTTGATACCCCTTCAGAATATGTCTACAAGTATATACAGCTCTTTCTATAAGTCAAGAAATCCAGTCTGTGACTCACTAAAGTAATATTCTAGAAGAATCAATTAATGAAAATAGTTATTCTTTAAATAGATCATCGCAGTTCTTTAAATTTCATTCCACTCAACAGTTGGTAGTTCATAGTCATACGTTTTAGGTTTGAGTGATTCTGCTAAAGGCTTCCATGGTGAAATTACGCTCCAATGGCCAGAGGAACAAACTATATTTTTCTTCTCAAGTTGATATTTAACTTCAATCATTGATACGACAAATAGCTCTACTTTCGCTTCCTTTGCTTTTCTCAGCTCACCTTCAGTGACAATGACTTTAGAACCAGCGCTTCGAGTACCTTTAACTTCAACTCCAAAACTAAAGGTCTTTGAGTCACAAGAGAGGTCATAGCCAATCTTTTCCTTTGAGACATCTTTTACTTTTAGCCCTTTGGATTCATAGTGTGAAATAGCGAGCTTCATAGCGTAATCTTCAACGGCATTCCTTATTTCTTTATCTGCTTGATAGCCTTGAGACGTGCTTGAGCTCTTTTTATTTTTCTTCTTTTTCTTATCCAATGAAGAAATAATATAAGAAGCTTTGGTGTTTTTATAATTAATCGGTTTCCAGGTTATTAAATTATCTACTTCACTATTAATCCCTTGAATATCCGCTAATAATTGGAATTTAACTTTAAAAGGACTTTCTTCTCCTTGAGGCCTCCCATGCGATAAAGCATCGACTGAACCGCAATAAAGATATGGATTTGTTTTACTCGCATTTTTTGCTTTTTGCCTTACGAAAAGTTCTGCTCCACTTTCCAGCATCCCTTTCATTACAGGTGTAGTTGGCTTGCTGTATGGCCCTTTCTTTTGACTTGACCATACAAACTCAGGATATTCAAAGAAGTCTTCATAGCTGTTCTCTTCTTCAGTAAGATCTTGTTCTAAAGTCACCAATAAAACTACGGTATTTTTAAAAGAGAAGACGCCAGACCCACTTCGATTATTTATCTTTGTTTCACCAATCTTTTCATCCATATCTTTTCTTTGATAAGGATCTCCAATAACAAACTTTTCTTTAGGGAATATAGTTTTTTCCTTTTCCATTACCTACTTACTCGTTAAATCTCTAAATTTGATGGCACGTTCCATCGAACTTTCAAGCATGGCTTCATTGCTCCACTGAGCATAGGTGGAATTATGCACAGGAACGCTATGACCCATAAATGCTGCAACTTCTGTATCACTTAACTTATAAATTTGATGCGCTCGCTTGCTATAAGAATGTCTAAAGCTATATGGCACCACTCCTATATCTGATTTCAATTTTTTCCAGACTTCATTAAATCGTAGGTAATTTCTAAATGCATCACCTGCTCCAGCTTTCATTCTTGGTAAAGGATCTCTCTTCTTAACACGTTCCAATAAATGCCATTTTTCTTCCCATTCGGGATGGAGCGGCCAAAGTCTTCTTGGCTTAGTTATTCCTCCTCCAGACTTTTTGCAGTAAGTACAAAATAAATATTCTTTGTCATTCTTTTTGATCGTTAGATGTTCATGACGTACTTCTTCAGGCCTTAATCCATAGCAAATAGAGAGTTTTAAAGCAAAGTCCCACTCCATTGCTCTGTCTCGTAATCGATGCTTTTTTTCATCCTTATCGATGTCTATTGGCAGTGAGCCTAATAGCGCCATTAGATCATCATCTTCTATTGCAACTGTTGGATTAGACGTCTCTTTCTTCTTCTTGGCAGACTTGACTCCTACATAATCATCGATTGCATTTCTTGGTGGTGCAGACCAATTCTCTGGATTTAGTAAATAGCCTGATTTTTTAGAAGTTCCCCATCTTAGGAAAGCTGCAACATGTTGAACTCTGATTTGCCTGCTGCGACTGCCAGCTTCTAAGGGCTTAATTGGTTCGGGCTTTTTATTCTTGTCTTCGTAGTCACCGATTTGAATCAATAACTCATTAGCATTTGTCGCTGTTTTCACTATCTGCTTAAACCTTACATATGTTTTCCCTTTGTCGTTTGGCCTTGGTGGATTGATTTTTGTATTAGGTCTTCCTCCATACTCTTTATTCCAGCTCGCTTGCGTGACATCACCTTTTTGTTTGACCTTGTAGTGTTCGTATTTTTCCCAGGCTGCAAGAAGAAGCATTGGGTTTGCTCTATCTGCAGCACTAGGAACTTCAGTATTGGCTTTGTTGATTCGATCAATTGCCTCATCTAATCCACATATCTTTTTCTTGACCACTAATTCATGTACTTCAAGAACCAACTCTTGGATCTTTGCTTGTTGTGCCCGTTCCCATAAGACAGGAAGATTCTTGAAAACTCTCGTTCCATCATCAAACCTCACGCCAAGACAAGCCCTTCTCCTGCCTTTCGTTGTCACCTGCCAGTTTGCTCCAACCTCCCCCCGAAGGAAGATCCTCATGCTTTGAACCCAATCTGGCGCTTCTGAACGAGCTTTCATTAAGGATGAGGACTTTAAAGCGGGATCTCAGCGGGATCTCCTGAGTAAATACAAGTTAAAACAAATAGATATTCATTTCAATTGTTAGTCTCAAACTCATTACAATAGCTAGGATATTTTTAGTCAGAGATTGGATTTTTATTTCAGTCTCATGTGTACAACCGATTGCTTTGGGAGCACTAGGTCGCAGGTTCGAATCCTGTCGCCCCGACTGGTTTTTTAGAATCTCAAGGTGAGAAAGGGTAGCCCTAGGGGTAGCTAGATTATTGCAATAGGTCTATTCAGAAGGGTTTTCAGAGTTTGCCAGCGACCACCCCACCTCTAAATAAAAAGGACTGACCTAAGTCACTGCAAAGAGACTTCCCACTGATATTCATTCATCAAACCTTCATTTCGAAATGCAATTGCAAGACAATTACCTTTTGAATCATTTACTACAAACTCTGTCCCTCCAAAAAGAGGTTCGTTTAAGTAAGATTTTGATCGATCCACTTTATCTGCAATATCAGAGCCAAGAAAGCTGAGAATCTTCTCCAAAACAGCATCCTCCTCTGCCGTTTTGAGTAATACAAAGGTTCCAATAATTTTTTCTTTTCTTGTCTCTTCTAAAGTCTTTGGCAATACCTCTGCTTTTATAGCCTCTTGTTTTTCTCCAATTTGTCTAATGTATCTCCGAAGTTTTCGGTCTGATAGTCCAGCCGCGGCAATTAATCCCAGTGGACCAAACAAAAATCCACATAGCCCCCATGCTGCAGCACTATGACCTTTATCTTCAGCAATTGATGAGGCTAAACATGCTGTTATCAAAGCAATGACAATCAGAAGCAAAAAAGCCATAAATTTCGAATACTTATTTCTCTTTCTAGCTCATCTAGTTCACTCCAATTCCCCTTTCTCTACTTTGTCCCTAATTAATTTGAGGATTTGAACGACTTTGTCATCTTCAGGGTCTAAATATTCATTCCACCGATGGTGACGTTGCAAGGCAAATAATGTACATCGAAGTTCGGTTAAAGATGCATTTAATGGCTCATTTAAAACCTTCCTCATTAATTCATGGCAAGCTTCAAAATCGCCACATACTTCATAGCCATTCATTGCTAGAGCAAATAGCCCCCACACCTCTTGATAGTCATAGGATTGATCTTCTGGGTTAGGGATCTTCGCTAAATCAAGATCCTCATTAGGTATTAATTTAATCTTCGCCATTAAAGAAGTCTTGGTCGAGCCTTGCAACTTGGATTGTCTCTTTTACTTGAACGCCTACACAATGCTCGATCATTAGCTTTGCTAAGCCAACTCCATCGATTAGAACTAGACGAACATCTTTAAGACCATTAGCAAATTCTTTTGCCTCAGAAGTAAAAACACTACTAGTAACGAAAACACCTTTTTTACAACCACCTCCACTCATTGCCCCAACAAAACTTTGGATCGTTGGACGTCCTACTGAATTGTCTGAATATCTTTTCGCTTGGATATAAATTTGATCAAGACCAAGCTTATCCTCATCAATAGTTCCATCAATTCCACCATCTTTTCCTCTAGGCACACCTTGAATTCTCCTTGGGTCGCCACCTCCATATCCCATTTTTGCAAGAACTTGCAAAATCAGATTTTCAAATGCTGCTGGCGAAATACTTTTAATTTGTTCAAGAAGATCATCAACCAATTGCGATCTCAATCTTTTAATTCCTCTATCGATTAAGTCTTGAGGTGTGTCATCTTCTAAATCATCACTATCAGAATCTTCTAGCCCTTGAGCACGTGTCCTAGCATTCTTTGCCTGATGATTTTGGTATTCAGGAATTCCTTTTAGATCACTTTTAGTTATTGCTCGTTCAAGATTTAATAACTGCGTAGAATTAGGTCCTAAGGCGAAATATCCACGTTTTGGGCCAACAAGAGCACCAGCGACACGCAAGTAAGAAGAAGCCCAGCCAATTCGTTCCTTCGCAACACATTTCCCATTGCTTTCTTGCAAAATTGCAAGCTGTTCATCTGTAAGACGTTCTTTTTTAACGACAGCTTCAATTGCATCGTGGCGGTACATTTCCCCACTCTCTTTAAGGACCAGCAAAAGAGGTCTCATAAATTGATGCCATTTTGGAATGTCGACCAAGGTGAATTAGATATGTTTATTTATTTAATCTAAATAAACAAAAAGAAGTTGCATTTTCGGCTGTCTGGTTCTCCCAAAGCACTAGGTCGCTGGGGGTAGCTGTAGGGGTAGCTGAGTGATTAGAACCCCTTTAAATATGTTCTAATTTCTTGCAATATTGAGTCTCAAATCAATTTGCATCACGTCTTCTAGCCCTTTGATATCAAGGCTTTTTAATGATTCTCACCTTTTACGACCTCGTCCTTTGGGAGCACTAGGTCGCAGGTTCGAATCCTGTCGCCCCGATCAGTCAGAGACAGGCTTCCCAGCCTGTCTTTTTTAATGGGAAAACATTTGTGGGAACCTTGTGGGAATAATTCTTGGATGAATGCTGGGGTTTTCTATGGCTAAGCTATTTTTTCCCACTACTTGAATGGATTCTGTTGTTGCAGATTGGATTTGTTCACTATCATTAGTGCATCAGACATAGTTCTGGTTTCCCCTGGATGTTTTGACGAACTATTCGAGCAGGAGTAAATAAGCCCAATTTTTCTGAAGATTGGTTTCCTCTTCGATAGCTAGGCAAAACTGCCGCCTAAAGAGTCCTTTTTAGGTTCGGTCCGTAACCTTCTCCCAGTTTTGGAGTTTGGATGCTGATGGTCAGGTCATAAGGCAAAGCAACCTGCTTTGACGTAACTTCTTATGCCTAGAGATCAGTATTCAGATAAGGCCCAGAAAATTACCCGAGTTAATGGGCAAGACATCGGATTTCCTGTTCGAAAACCTATTACTGACAACTCTCATCGCCGAGGTCATTACCAAGGGGTTAGAGATGAAGCTCAAGAAGCTCGTTTATTCAATGACGCAGTTTTTGAGTATGAGAATCGAACAGGGCATGTGTTCTATAAAAAAGAACCAACTATCAAAAGGCTTAAGCAATTAGTACGGGCAAAGCGTCTTAGATCCTCACGCATTAATGCAAACTAAAAAATTTGTCTCTACTGAGGAGGCTGTTGAGCTTCTTGGTATAGGACGTTCTCGTCTGATGGAATTGAAGGCATCAGATGAATTAAAAGTAGGAACCCATTGGGTTTATTTAACTGGTAGGAGATCTGGTCCGATTGGTTGGTCTATTGAATCAATCAATCAATGGAGGATTGAACAATCTCGCCGCATAGTTGCAGCCCCAGAAAAGGCTGCATTTGAAATAGAGGATTTCTCATCGATGGGAGTATGAGTAATGGACTTACGAGATTTTGGCGCTGTTCCTATACCTGATTCCAAAGAAGAGGAACAGGCATGGCAGGAAGAGCAAGATCGCCAGCTAATAGCAGAAGAGAAAAAAGTAGGAAGAAGATTGACTTCAGCTCAATCAAATTCAATTCAGATCAAAACATTAAGAGGGGGTGACTCAGTAGGAAAAAGGGTCTGGGTAGTGGATCAGTTTCTTGCTTTAGGAGCAGTTTTGCTTTTGGCGGCTGAAAAAGGTTCTGGGAAAACGGCTTTATTGCTGCGTTTGATTGAAGCGGTTAGCAAGGGAAGCTTTTTTTTGAATGAACTGCAAACAAGAAAACTAAAGGTATTACTGATTCAATGCGATGAACCTCAAGAAGATACTGAAATCAAATTGCGGTTGATGGGTTTGCCTGATGGTTTATGTGATGTTGCATGGCTTGAAAACACTCTCGATTTGACCTGTTTACAACAAAAAATCGATGAGAACATCTATCAATTAATCATCATTGATAGCGCAACAAAAGGACTTGCTTCTGATAATTGTGAAGTGACAGATACAGGATTTACGAGGAAGCTTTATAAGATCCGCTCAATGTTTGCAAAGGCAAAGGTCAGCGCAATTATTACTACTCATTTAAATCAACCGATCGATAAGAAAGAGAGGCAAACAATTACAGCGCATGATATAGCGGGGCTTTCTACAATCGGTAATGCCATTAGTGATATATGGGGTCTCGTAAGAGTTCCTCAAAAGCAGGATCAGTTTCGCCTAATCTGTCTGGGAAAGAGGAATTGCAGGATCAATACGCTATGGGAATTACAAGGAAGTGATGAGGATTATTCTTTTGAACTAGTCAAGGTAGGTGAAAATAATTTATTACCTACTAAGCGTAAGAAGTTAAGAGAAAGAATTAGCGATTATCTAAAGGAGACTAGTGATTATTGTCATCCTCGATCGATTGCTATGGGCCTGTCTCCAGCAAGTGAAGAGGAAGTAGTAAGGCGTTATTTAGCAGAAATGTATTCAGAAGGATTAATTCAACGCAGGAAAGTACTTGTTAATCATGGTCGTTCTAGATATGAGTACGCGACTTTTCCTACTTAGTCATAGCGCCTTTAGATTTGATACATAAACGCATTGACTTAAGTAGAGCTTAAAAGCTCTACTAGAGCAGGCTTAAGAAGCCCTGTTGGGTCAAGGTTTCTTGATTTTGCTTCTATTCTTAAATTCGCAGGAGTTTGTTGGTTCAACAAAAACTTAGATTTATTAGGTACGGGGGTTGGCGCTGGTTCAAAGAAAAATCCAGCTTTAATCAGTGGCCATAACGGAGTAGTTATACCAGTTTTGGCTTTTACAAGATGCTTACTTAAAGACCAATAGATTCGATCATCATCTGCAACGATTGCTCTGGCTGTAGCAACAGAATCGATTTTCCTTAATTTGCCTGCTTTGGGTTCAATCTTTAATCGCTGTAGTTGATCTAAAATATCCTCTTCGGAGGAACGATTAATGTTGATAGGTGTTATTGGCTTTAATTCTGAGAGATCTGGAGAGGCATAAAGATACTTTTCTAGTAAGGGCAGATTTCCTTTTGTGATACCACATTTAGCTTCAACAAGTATTTCTAGAGTTGACCAGTATTTTCTTGTTGGGTCATTTGCAAAATCTGACACTAGTTTGTCTACCTTTAATTTTGCGAATTTCTTGATCGTTGTCTGGAAATAATCCAATGCACGCTCAAATTCATTGGCATCTAAGTTACATATATTTAATTGAGTTGTTGATAGATCAAGTTCATATCTCCATTGGTCGCTAGACCCTGTATCTTCTTTAATCCTTAGCGCTATCGCCCATTCTTTTCCTGCTTGAACGAGTGCATGGAAAATATCATGCCCCTGGATAAGTCGATAATTACCTCCTCTCTCAGCGACAACAGTCATAGGCACAAAATTTAAAGAGTCTTTACTCTTAAGGTATTTTTTGGAAAGCCCAAGAACTTTAATTACATCAATATCAGGATCATTCTCTGTGAAAATATCCTTAACCGGAATCCGAATTAAATCAATTGAAGATTGGGACATGATTAATCAGAGAACTCTTTAACTAAAGAGTCAAAAGTATTTCTTGCTCTCATATAGCGAACAACACCTGGCAAACCTTTGGCATCCATAATTGATCTTGCTATGTCAGCAGTCTCATCTATTTTTCTTAACTGACGAGTATTGGGTTTATAAAAGATGCGTTTAAGTTCCATACGTTCTTCTGCCTTCTCAGCATCTTTAATTTGCTTAGAGACAGAAGAACTAGTTGGTGTTGAAGTCCAAGTTGTTCTCCATCGATTAAACCAAATTCCTAAACTAAAAGGCCCACCATCGGCACGTTTTATTTGAGCTGGTTTTAAGTAATCAAAGATGGCATTAGCATAATTTCTGATTGAATTACTATTTTGGAATAGAGCAATTGGAAGGATACAGTCAGCTGCACTTACGGCTTCTTGTGAAAATATACTTTGTTCATAATTAGGAGGCGCATCGATAATTATGTAATCGAATGACTTTGATAGGTTTAGGCTTAGTTTTCTTAAAGGCAACCTATCCTTTGCATCAAAATTTTTCATATAGCTAATACTTGCTCTGCTTAATGCTGAGTCAGCTCTTAGGACTTTTATATCAAAAGGGAAGCGTGGTTTTCTCCCTTTCTTGGGAATATTCGTGAATGACTTAAGCGACCTAATGATCCCTTCATTAGACAAATTATTTTGATAGTCATCGTCTAAAAGTTTTTTTGTCTCTCCTTCACTTCTTTCCATTTTGCAATTTGCAGTTAGATCTCCTTGGTTATGGTCAAAATCAATTAAAAGAATTTTATTCTTCTCTTTCTTACCAAAAGAGATTTTCTCACTTAATAGAATTGCCAGACTCTGAGCAATGGTTGTTTTACCAACACCTCCTTTATTGTTCCAAACAGTAAGAATTGTTCCTCTTAGATCACTATCTTGCATTATATGTTCCACCAAGTAGGCAATAGTTAAATCTATATTCTCTTTGTCCAACGACAATATTGAACTAATTGGGTAAGAAAGCATTCCATGTTTTCTAAAAAGTTGAATTTGGCACCCATTAAAAATGATTCCATACTTTACGGATTTGCACCTCTCTCCCGAAAGATAAGACTGTAATTGAGAAACTGTTTGAGAATATTTCTCTTCGCCTTCAGAAAAGATCCAGGAAGGTCTTTTGATTTCAACAATTAGATCTGGCTTTGTGAACTTATCTGAGTCTCCTAATGGTTGAAATTTGACAGCTAAATCAACTTTCTTATTGCTAGAGCATTTGTATTGGGGGAAGACTCTCTCCTGAGTTATTCCTAGTATTTGCAATAGATTTCTAGCTAAAGGCTCTGCTTCAGCTTCGTTTGCCTCATCTCTTAAATTCTTATCCCTCTTCCAATTCTCACATAGGCGAGTTATTTGACTTATTAATTCTTTTTTGGCAGTGGAACTTATCATCAAAAAATTTTAGGCCCCTTCCTTTTACAGAAAGCAGAAACTTTCTTGCAATTCTAAGTAAAAACGATGGTTACTTACTAAATCTGTTTACAGAGGGAATTTCCGAGTTGCAATCTTTATCTTTTGTTTCTATCTCATCAGAAAATAACGAACCAAATAAAATTAACAACGAACTCTGTTTACGCCCCACAGCTCACCATTCTTTGATGCTTCAAGTACTGCTTCGTAGACCTCTTTTGTCATTGCTCAGACAGGTGGGACTGATTTCTAAAAAGATAACGAATCAAGCAACTCATCGCCAGTAAGTTTCAGAACTCTCATAGGTCCTATAAATCCCACTTATCTATCCAAGCAAAATTAGAAATAACAGCTAGTGTTCTTGAAATTGCATTGGGTACGTTTTGAACGAATTAGAAGTACTTACCCTTTCTGGCTCAATTGCAGTGTTTGCTATTACATGGCTGTTCTTTGGATTTGGAGATGATGATGACGATGGAGGAATGATGAGACCTGTCAGACAGAACCTTGGTTAACGCAATTTCCTTTTCTAGGCTCTAGTTCTAAAAGCATGGACACTTCTTGTTAATAAAAGGTGTTTTAGGGGTATAAGAGTAATGGTCAGGAAAGCCACTGACTGTCTACAAAATTAAGTCCATGCCTTATTGCACCTATTCAGAAACTGCTCGCATCCTTGGATATTCCAGTCGAAGTACTTTATATAAAGTCAGACGTGATGGTTGGTTAAAGCCTTACGAAGTCAGTATTGAAGGGAAAACATATCTAGATCTAAATCCAAGAGGGCACTGTCCATTAGATGTACACCTCCAAGGAATCCTCCAATGGCGACCAAGTAATCCCACTAGAAAGATGAACTATATGGACGCGTAAGTTAATTGTCTACAAGTTTGAGAGGTTGTCGCTAGGAAGATTTCGAGCCTTCGGATGACCCACAGCAAAAATCCTTCAGAAGTACCTATTAAAACTTGGCGAACTTTTTGCATACTGCTGAGTGCAAGGGAGGATCATTATATTTATCATAAGAAGTTAAAGATCTATAAGCAATAACTCCTTCCCAAAGTTCTTTAGCTTTGCTACTTAGTCTTGGATTTAAGCAACTTACATTTTTCTCTTCTTTTATAGTTTTTATTCCATTTATATCTTGAAAAATAGGGGTGTAATTAATGCTAATTAAATGGATTTTCGGGCCTCTATAAAGGTTTAAGAAATTTTTATTTTTATTATAAAAAGCTTCTGCTTCTTCTGCCTTTTCAGTATATTTTTTTACATTCTTTGTCCAAGCAGGATCATAGGACTTATATCCTAAACATCTCTCCCTTGCCATACATTCATCTCTTTCTCCTTCATTATCAATCTTCTTTTGATAATCTTTTGCCAACCATTTGTTATCACCTATCTCTCTTCTCATTGCCATACCTAGGTTTTCATAGCCTTTTTTGTAAAACTTAAGAGTGGATTTCTTAATTATATATTTCTCGCCTAATTTTGATTTGAGTATTAAATCATTTCCCCAAGGCATTGCATTCATTGAGGTCTGCAGTCCAACGACTAATAAAAGTGAGGAAAGTATTAATCTAGGCAATTTATCAGGTATCATTTAACCTATCAAGATCACAAGAATAGCTCCAATAATTATCAAAGCTACATATAGATACCGTCTTATTTTTTTTGCTTTAAGTTTCTGAGCTGCAAGACGTTTTTCTCTGTCTTCTTCTGTCTCAAATAAACCAGGGTTACGTGAAAGTATCAAACGAAATTTTTTTATTGTGCCAAGATTTTTTTTAAGTCTTTCAAGAAGACCTTTTGAATCAATATCTGGCTTTAGGGGTGGGTCAACAATTCTTGTTCGATCTATTACTTCACGCAATTTTGAATAATATTCCTCGTCTCGCTCACGATCTTTCTTATTATTTTTAGGAATCATCGTTTCTTATGCCCCTCCACAGTGGTTTCTTCCAGATCAACCATAGTGTGTCTTCTTTATTATGGAATAGGTTTTTGAAATTTAAAAGTTTTTTGATTAACAGGAGTGGCGATACCTTCCCCTATATCAGGAAAATTCTCAGCTAAGAACTTGTCTCCTTCTTTTATTTGAATTAGTTCTTGCCCAACCATTTCCATCTTGTCTTCGTTGTAGAAACAGAATCTTCTAGGCAACCACCTAGTAACCATGTTGTAGTCACTTCCTTCTTGGATATAAAACTCACCTCCTTCCTTCATCCAACTTCTGCATTCGTTCCAAGCAAGCTCCCGAGTTTCATATACGACTTCAGTTGTACATGCTGGTAATACAAGAGCAGCGATTAGCGAAAGTAGTAAGCGTTTCATTAATCAGTGGTTTTCTTATTCCAATCAGTAATTGCTGGATTGTCGTAAGGGTTATTTCCTTTGTCTCTACCTTGTGTATCTTGTGGACCTTGGCTTGCTGGTAGACGGAGGTTGGGGAACGGTTTTGAGTTTTGCTTCCTCCAAAGATGAAGAGCCTTTGTAAAATTCCTTTGAGCATAGAAGTTCGTAAATAAGAAAAGAGCTTCTCTTTCTTGGCCATCACCCGATTTATAAGTGATGTAGTTGTAATACTCTTCACCGTCTTTGTCATACCTGTATCTCACATACTGAGAAGTTTGAATACCTCCTTGTCCTTCAACCCACATTGAAGGTCCTTGAAATCGAATGCGACATTTATTTTTAATTTTTCTACACCATGCATCGTGATAACTTTTTGGCCCATCGTCAAACATCCCAACAGGGAAATCAGCGTCGCCAAAATCAGCTTTGGCTTTAGGGCTAAAAGAAGTACAGCTAATCAAAGCAAATATTAAGAGAAATCTTTTCATTTGCCTTCAAAGCATTCAAAACCTGGCTTCCATGCAGGTGCTATAGGCATATTTAAACGCTTACTACTAACAAATAAAGCTCCCATTTCTTCACATTGATCCAAAGAACCCATTTCAATTTTTTCAAATGTTTCGTATTTTGAGTGCGTAAGTAGCAACCAATAACTTTCAGCACTAGCAGCGGTAGGTAATGCGAAAGCAGCGAGTAGGGGAAGTAGTAAGCGTTTCATTTATTCACTCTTTATACAAATTGCAGCCACACCAAAATTAGGTGCTTTATATCCTTCCCATTGAGACTTTTGCAGTACTCTCTTCTTTCCAGCTTCACATGCTTCTTTGCTAGACATTGTCAGAACAGAAGTAGAGATCTTTCCAAATTCATCCACCTTCACAAGTAGTTTATAACTCTCAGCACTAGCCGCTGTAGGTAAAGCAAGAGCAGCGATTAAGGGAAGTAGTAAGCGTTTCATTTCACCCTGTTAATACTTAATTTCCACTTTAGCCAACTTCTTAATTCACCATTCTTCTTTGCTTCTTTTAAAAGTGGTTTAAAGAACTGGAAAGCCCTAGCAAGGACCCATCCATTCGCTTGTAAATAAAACAATGCTCAAGATAAGCACATCAGAAAGATGCTTAAAGAAATGGCTGAACGTTATTACTCATGAAACACTCCATTCTATGTGAGTTAACTAAGTAAAGAAATTACTTTCTCAGTTATTTAGAGGAAGAAGGTTGAACTCCAATATCTACCTTTTGACGCGTAAGTAATTGCAATAGATTTTTATTTTTTTTTAGTCTTACTTTATACTTTGTTCCGTTAACTCTTATCACTTCCGCTGTCCCATTATTTGGAGTAATTAATACCCTAACAATTTTATATTCTTTTACCTCTTGAATAAATGATTGATATCCAAATGGTTATAATTTTGCTTCGCTAGACTGATTGTCAATCGATTTGGATGGTGATAATTCTTCTTTTATATTGCTACAATTTATTCTAATTTTACTTTTCACATACTTCACCTGTGACTGCATAGTATCGCTTAAACTTTTGGAACTATAGATCTGAAGAGCTTTTTTGTAGTCTAAACAAGCACCTTCTAAATCATTATCTCTTTCTCCAAACATTATAAAAACTTATTATTATTCCTATTGATATAAACGAAACTCCAAAATATATCAATAATGAAGAATATTCCTTGAAAGACTTTGTAGGCTTATTTTCTGAAACTTTCTCAAAGCTTATATATGGGCAAGACTTGTTTGTTTGGATTGGACGACTTATTATTTTCCAATTATCTTCAGGCTTGAGCAGATGGCTGAAAGGTGCCTTATGTTTAGTTTTATAATATGTTGTTTCTACCCATGAATAATCTTTGTATAACTTAGCAGAACGTTCATCCCCTAAATTAATTGCTCTCTGCCAGTATTCACAAGGTTTATTGTCGTCTCCCCGATAAGATTTGGCGCTCGCACTTCCCGCATAATATAAATAATCTTTATTCTGAGGTTTAATACGAACAGCTTCTGCAAAATCTTTATATGCTTCTGTATAGTTACGTAGAATATAATGTCTTCTAGCTCTTTTAAAATAAGCCTTGTCATTGTTTGGATTGGTTTTTATTATATTATCGATCTTTTTAATTTCTGTTTCTATTGATATTTCTATCTTTTTTATTAATCTCTCTGGAACAATGTATAAACTCACTGTTCTATCATAACCACTAATCTTATAGCGAATCGAAATATCTTTGTCTATATACCTAGTCTCGTCATAAGATATAGAACTTAAGTTCCCTTTTTTGTTTTCTAAGTGTTTGCTTAAATCATCTAATTTGTCTGAAATTTTAATTGGATTTCCATTTGTTATCTTATGTAAGGACCTAATAATTTCTTTAATCTCTTTCCTGCAATCACCGTATACTTTTCGGGCATTAAAACTGGTATTTTGATTTGTTGCTATTCTATTACATCCCTGTGCTATTTCATCTTTATAAGGTCTAACAGGATCATTAATAATTGAATTAGCAATTAAAGCAATAGGTATAGCAACTAGAGTAACTTTAAAGATTTTAGTACTTATTATCTTACCTATTTTATCAACCTGTTTATCAGATAAGATGTTTTGCTTTTTAATTAATGCTTTTATATTATTCTTTAGTTCATTTTTTATTGGGACTATAGTTTTATCTAATAAATTTGCTTTACTTCTCTTCTCTACAAAAACCGGAGTTAAACTATTAAGTTGCCCACAAAACTCACATGTTGTTTGAGTAGCATTCTCTTTCCACTTTATAGGTGCTCCACATCTTTGACAGCTGATAGGGATGCTCTTCATTTGTCTATCTTATCTTCATTAGTAGATCCATCTTTTAACTTGCATAAGAATTAAAAGACCTTTGTTTTACATGCAGCCTTAGCAGCTTTATTTCTTTTGGCGTAAAGATCAGCCGTCCCATCAGGGGTGAATCTCGCATAGTTGCCTAAGTGAACTTCGATGGAATGTCCCATTGCTTTGCAGATATTTGCTATTGGGAATCCAGCCGCATGAGACTCTTTGGCATAGCGATGTCTAAATGTATAAGGCTTTAAAACTTGTTTAATCTTTTTTTTCTTGATCCATATTTTTAAATCACTCCAATATTTGCGACGTTTTAGAAAAGTACCTAAGGCTTCTCCACCTTTGCCTTCTTGACCTAGAGGTGGAAGCTTTTCTTCTATCTCAAACCTGTTTAACAATTGCCAATCAATTGGTCCTTTAGGAGTTCGTACAAATAAAGGATGTAATTTCCTGGGTTCTGTTCTATTTCCTTTTGTACCGCCTTTACTTTTCTGATAAGACGTCCATAGCTCTTTACCTTCAGGGCCTTCTTCAACATAAAGATGCCTGAGTTCTTCTGGTCTTAAGCCATAAACAGTACATAACTGAATCGCAAATTTCCATGAGTTATAAGTTTCTACTTCTGCTGGATGCCTTCCTTTGGGGATTGATTCAAGTAAATAGAGAATCTGCTCATCTGAAATTGCATACCCTATTTGCTTGGGTGTTCTTGTCTCTGGGATATGTGCTGGTGGAGCATATGCGGCAATTAAATTCCCTCTTAGAACAGCCCAATCAAGAAAGCCTTTAAGACTACGTCGAGCGATTTGTCGTGAACGACTACCTTGTTGCCATTGATTAAGAGCTTTCATCATTAGATGCTCTCCATCAAGTGGTTTGCTTTTTGCTTGTCTCATTAATGAACCTGCTTTTCTTAAAACAGGTAAATAACTTTTGGTCCAAGTCTTATCACTGGCATTAGGAACAAATTTTCTGTATTGACTTATTAAGTCATCCCAATCCACTTGATGCTTTGAACTAGATACTTCAGTTAGAGCACAAGCTTGAGCAAGTGTTTTTTGACCTTTGGACTTGATGTAGTTCTTATAAATTTGCTGAAGCCTAGGTAGAGCAGAGGCAGCGGCCTTTTGATTCCATTCAAAGGGAAGGATTCTAGATTGTTTTGCACCGCCTTCTTTGATCTCCAAGCGCATTTGCCCTCGGCTATTGGATACAAACCATTGAGCACCAGGATGCAACGAGGCTTTGAGAAGTTGCCTGAAATTAATAACCCAAGGCTCAGTTTCTTTTTTAATAGGCATCTGGATTATCCCTTTTGTGTTGCCTTGCTTTGGAGTGGCAACTATCAGGTGACCAACGATTTCTAATTTCTTCTAAGAAGTCATAAATAAATTCATCTGGACAATCCAATGCTTCCTGCAATTCGTTCAGTTCATCAGTAATAAACTCATTGACTCCAGAAATGACACCTGCCTGTTGATCTTGAGTCGGTTTCCATTTGTCAGTCAAAGGAGCACTTGGTCGCTGATTGGTTTTATTGTGGGAACCTCGTGGGAAAGAATCAAGTTTTGATGGCTTTTTCTGGACAATGCTGGATGGCTAATTATTTCTATAACTGGCTTTATGACTGAGAGCCCAGCAATTACTTAGGAGAGACCAAGTGATTTGGGAGCACTAGGTCGCAGGTTCGAATCCTGTCGCCCCGATCAGTAAGAGACAGGTTTCCCAACCTGTCTTTTTTAATGGGAAAGTGAGACTGGGATCTCAGTGGGAGTTCCTGAGTATTAACTTGCTAGTAATAGCTTTATTTCTTGTTTTTCCAGCCGAACATCTCAGCCATTTTTCCTGTTGCAGCAAAATATCCAATCGCTCCAAGAAATAAGCTAAAAGCAATCAGATTGGGAACGATTCCACCAATGATCTGAGCTTCTCCAAAAGTCAGAAACGTAATCACAACAAAAACCCTTGCCCAGTTATCAGCGAAGTTCATTTGAACATCATGGCAAATGACTAAGGAATATGATTCTTCTCCATTGAATAGTCATTTAGAATTTCAAGTTGATCACATAAAAAAGGACTGATCTAAGTGAGCGCCACTGGTTCCGATAGCAATCGGCAGTCAACCTTCTTTATTTAATCAGAAAGCATTTATTTATTCAGTCGGGACAGTTGTTTTCTTACCTTTAGATCCTGCTGAGGCACTAAAAACCACCATCTCTTCATTACCAATGTTTTGACAATAATGAGCAGTGTCCTGGGATGAAGCGAAGCTTTCACCAGCTCTTATCGTCAGGGATTGTCCGTCACTCGTTTCACAATAAAGAGTTCCTCTTTGTAGATAAATAATCCCAGGCTGTGGATGTAAATGAAGAGGTGTTTTAAAACCTGGTTGAGCAGTTATTTTTTCAAGTTTCATTTCTGCTTGCCCTTTTGGATAGCTAAAAGAATCTCCATTCCACGATTCAGATGCACTAATAAGGGTTTTTACTACAACAGGTTCAAGGGATGTTTGCTTCTTTGGACTACAAGCAACTATTGGGATAGAAATTCCAGCTGTTAGTGCAAGAAGTAAAAAACGTCGCATAAAGCTATATAAATACTAGTCCGTTATAGCTGATCTAGTTCAATCAGGTATTACATAAAAATGGACTGACCTCCTTCATTTATTTGCCGTAGACGCACAACCAGTACATCCTCTTTCCAAAGTGCTCTTTTACTCGGTTGCCTTGCGTTCGACATTGAGAAAGATCAGCATTTAGTTCTCTGATATTTCTATCAAAACCTAATGGAGTATGCAAAAATCATTTGAATTGATTTTTATTTGATGGCTAAGGGTTTTTGGCTCGTTACTACAACAGTTACGAATCCAGCTTTTGCTGAATATGTTGAAGCCTTCCAACCCTGGGTTGAATCAGTAGGTGGTTCGGTTTTCGCAAAAGATATGGAGGGCCAAACTGTCGAAGGAAAGGGTGGAAAGTTAGCAGTTATTATTGAATTCCCATCAAAGCAGGCTGCTATTGATTGTTATAACAGTTCCGAATATCAAGAACTAAGCAAGTTACGCTGGGCTACTTCAACAGATACCAACATCACCATCATGGATGGCGATGTGACTCATTAAAACAGTAAATTTTTGAAAGCTATAGCATGCCAATTAACAAACCCATTCCTGATTCTGTTATTGAGTACTGGAAAAAGTTCTTTAAGAATTTCAAGGCAAAATTTAGGTCGACTAATTAATAGAAAATAAAAAACAACTAATAAATCTTTAATAAAAAATAGGATAGCAAGGGTAGCAACACCATTACTTGTTTTTAAGATGATTCCCTTCGTAAATCTTTTGGAGTTTGGTTATTAGTGCAATAAGATTGTTATATCTCTTGGCGGCAGCCTTGTTTACAGGATCGACAAGATCAAGTCGCACCTCAGACAAGAAGCCCAGGAAATCCTTTGTTTCACAACTATCTTTTTTCTTATGAATTAAAGAGTTGATTTTGGTATTAGAAATCACAAATATTTTATAAATAGTTTGTTTTAATTTATTTGATTAATTTTGCTTATGGTCGATTTCTCTTATCAAAACATAACTTCCAATATGGTTGTTTTGAAATGCATTGGACCAGATGGATTTTTTTTAGAAAGAGTTATTTTCCCTCAAGAACTTTTCTCATCTATGGCACCAGAAGGTTCACAGTTAGAAATTTGGGGAATAGAGTCCTATGGACCACATTTAGAACAACGCCTTAGAGTGGTTGCATCTAAAGTCGGAGATTCAGTTGCAGCTTAGATAATCAATTATTTATAGTATTTACTAATATAAATAATTCTCTTTTAATATATTTATTATATGCTTATAGATAAAACATCTTAATCTTATATACTATATATCTTTAATTATAGGCTCATTATTGGAAGGCATTAATAGAATCTTCTCTATTCTTATAGCAAATAAATAAATACTTAAAACATTTAACATTGTAGATGTCAATACAACTAGTATAATGGTAGCAAATCCTGGAATAATAGCGGCTGGAATTAATAGTTTTATTAGAAATACTGTTGAGCTTACGATTAGCAACAGCAAGAATATTAATGAGATTATTAATTGAACCCCATATCTACTGATATATTCAGATCTTGCAATTATTGAAATTGCTTCATAAATATAATTTGATAAATTAAATCCGCTTTTACCTTTTCGCCTATCTAACTCTTTAAATGTCAACAAATTATATTGTCTTAAAATTTTAGGTAAGATAGATCTATTCTGAAAAGGTATAAAACCTCTTGGCATTTGCCTAATAGGAAGAAGTGAATGTCCAAGATATACTCCCATACCGAAATATCCTATCGGTGAATCATCGTTGAATCTATTAACTATAAAATAGAATAGTCTTTTGAATAAATTTACTATATTTATTCCAATATGCATAGATCGTGTATCTGGGGACCTCACAAATAAAACATTCCTAAAATCATTTATAGATTGCTTTATTCCATTGATAATTACATCAATAGGTATTTGTCCATCTGCAGGGATAAGGATGCATATATCTCCTGTTGACTTATGAAGCAAATAGGAAGTGGAAAAGGCGTAACCATAATTTTTATGGAAGGATAGCAGCTTAAAGTTAACGAGTTTGTCCTTATAAGAATTTAATCTTTCTATAGTATTGTCAGTGCTCCCATTATCAGCTACCAATATTGCCCAAGATAATGTTTTGGTTAAATAACTAGTATTTATAATTTTCTTTATTCTGAATAAGAGTTCAAATAAATCATCAATATTAAGTTCTTCGTTATAGGTCGGAATAACAAACTCTATGTTAATTGTTTTTTCCATTTTCATTTGTAGAGATCTATACCTGATCAGAAGTCTGAAATTAGGTTATATTTATATTGTACTCTATTCAATAAAAGGATTTAATAATTAATTAAAATATTATAATTGATAATAATATTTTTTAAATCTATTTTATACAATGTCTTCGAATATTAATTTCAGGTCTGGTATGCATTTCATTGGTTCATTTTTTCTATACGGTAGTGCTCCTTTTATTATCTTTCCTTTTGCAGATTTCTCTAACCAGACTTTTTTAGCAAATTCATATACAGAAATTTGATTCCCGCTGCCAAGATTTTTAATCTTTATTGTTCTGTCTTTAGACTCATTTATAATTAATATTTCATCAAAAATTCTTTGAGCAGTCTCAGAATAACTAGAAAAATCCTTTATTTGATCCCCTTGTGTTATATGAAAATCCTCTCCACATTCAGCCTTATTAATTAAACTTGTATATAGCCTGCTACTTGCCTCAGTCTCACCATAAACATTAAATGGTCTAAGTATATAGATTGAAACTCCATACGAATAGGCTAATCCTATGCACGAAGAGCTAAAGGCAGCCTTGCTGGCCGAATAAATACTTGTTGGTAATAATGTATCCATTACCGAAATATTTTCTTTTAACATATCTGCAGTCTTTCCATATTCGGTACAACTACCTATTATTATAAATTTTTTAATTCCTGAATTAATTGCCTTTAATATTAATTCTGTCGATTTAAATACGTTAAAGTTGAAAACATCTTTGGGTTCATAATACTTTGATTGATCTACTCCAACAGCTGCCAAGTGAACCAAAACATCAATATTCTTGAATTCATTTTCATTAACATCTGATATATCATTAAGAACAACCTTCTCTTGATAGTAATTGTGATTACATTGGCTATTTCTACGAATAAAAACTTTATTATAAATATTCTTTGAGTGACTTAGTTTACATAATTCGCTGCCTATACTTCCATTTGCACCTGTTATAAATAGTTTCATAGTAATATGCGTTTTATAATCAGCATTAGCGTTATTATAAGGATATTATAAGGAAACTTAATTCTTACTTTCAAATATTTTTATATTTTGCAGGCACTCTTGATAAGGTTCTGAACCTAACGCTATATTTCGATACCAACTAATGGTTTGACTTATAGATTTATCAAATCCCCACTTTGGATACCAACCTAATAAATTCTTTGCTTTATAGATATCTAATTTTAATAGATTTTCTTCATGATAACTATTTAATTCTTTTTCGATCAGATATTCTCCACCCCAAAGATAAGCTATTTTTTTAACTACTTCTAGAACTGTCTTATTACTTTCATCATTCGGCCCGAAATTATACTCAGTCGAATAAGTAAATGTTGACTCAGAAAGTTTTTCTGCTAATAAAAGATATCCAACTAAAGGTTCAAGTACAAATTGCCATGGTCTAACTGCATTTGGATATCTTATTTTGATTGACTCATTCTCAATTAGTGCTCTTATACAATCTGGAACTAGTCTGTCTTTAGACCAATCTCCACCGCCTATAGCATTACCAACCCTAGCAGTAGCTATTCCTAGATTAGATTTTTGATAATTCTTTTCGCCACAGAAACTATTTCTCCAGCTATTTACAGCTATTTCTGTAGCTGCTTTACTAGCACTGTAGGGATCTATTCCACCAAGAGAATCATTTTCTCTGTATCCATAACACCAATTTTTATTTTCATAGACCTTATCAGTTGTGACACATACAACAGAGCATTGTGAGTTTAAATTATGCAATGATTCTAGTAAATTTATTGTACCCATAACATTTGTTGACCATGTTGAAATCGGATCTTTATAGCTTTCTTTTACAAGTGCTTGAGCAGCTAAATGAATTATCACATCTGGCTTTATCTCTTTAACAGCTTTAAAAAGTTTCTCTGAATTTCTTATATCTATATGCCTACTAATGAATTTATTTTTTATAGAGTTTTTTACAGAATTATATAAGTTTCCATCTTGACCGTCAGAGATAGATATACCGTAAACATCAGCTTGTAGTTGAATAAGCCAAATTAGCAACCAAGTTCCTTTAAAACCAGTATGGCCTGTAATAAGGACTCTTTTATCTTTCCAAAAACCAAAATTAATATTCACCATACTTTCCAGGGAGCTTGATTATCATTCCACAAAGTGTTTAGGTAAATTTTATCTCTTAATGTATCCATTGGATGCCAAAAACCATCATGATTATATGCTTTAAGTTGCTTGCTTTTTACTAACCGACAAAGAGGATCTTGTTCCCAAATTGTATTATCAGAGTCAATCTCATTTATAACTCTAGGATTGAGAACAAAAAAACCGCCATTTATTCTTCCACCTTCACTTATAGGCTTTTCATTGAATCTATTGACTATCCCATCTTTCCCAACCTCTAAAGCTCCAAACCTTGCTTGAGGGCGAACAGAAGTGATAGTGGCTGATAATTTATGTGTTAAATGAAATTTAATTAATTTACTAATATTGACATCAGATAAACCATCACCATAAGTCATGCAGAAATCATCACCTTCTAGAAAGCTTGATATTCTTTTCAGTCTTCCTCCAGTCATAGTTGATTCACCTGTATCGATTAGTGTTACTTTCCATGGCTCAACTTTTTTTTGATGAACTTCAATATCCCCTAAATCCATATGAAAAGTAATATCATTCATATGGAGCCAATAGTTAGAAAAATATTGCTTAATTTGATAACCTTTATAGCCACAACATATTATAAAATCATTAATTCCATGAAAACTATATATTTTCATTATATGCCAAAGGATAGGTCTCCCTCCTATTTCAATCATAGGCTTTGGCTTTAAGTGAGTTTCTTCACTTAGTCTTGTTCCTAAGCCTCCAGCTAAGATTACAGCCTTCAAGATATTGGAAGGTTAAATTTACCATTATTATAGCTTATTTAATTTATGTATAAAATAAATTTATTATTTGGATTTTATTTTCTAACGCTAAGAAAATCTTCTATTGTTTGATGTAATCTATTAAACATACTTTCAGACATTCCGTGATGCAGAGGCAAGAGGACACCATTCTTCATTATATTATCTGAGTTCTTATAACCTTTTTGATTTAGACTCTTAACAATATTCTTACACATGGGCTGTCTTAATATATTCCCTGTAAAAATCACTCTTGTTTGTATTTGCTGTTGTTCTAGATATATTTGAAATTCCTTCCGCGAAAATGGAGCCTTTTCTTTTATAAGTAATGGGTATGCAAGCCAACCTGTTTCAGAACCTTTAAGTTCTTCTGGAGTTGAGAAATAACTATCATATCTAGAAAAGAAACGTTGCTGTTTATCAAAGTTTATCCTTCTTGTCTGAATATTAGTAGATAATTTTTTTAATTGTTCTAAACCAAAGGCTGCTCCTATTTCACTGCCTTCTAGATTATAGCCAATAGTTTCAAAAACAAACTTCGCATCATATTCAATTCCATCTAAATTAACATTAAATCTATTTTCAATAGATTCACTATTTTCATCAAATAATGATGAGCTTCTTCCCCATGATCGCAATAATTTAACTCTTGTAAAAACTGAATCATCATTTACAGATAGTGCACCCCCATTGCCAGCACAATTTATTATATGAGATCCATAGAAACTAGTTATGGACATATCGGTATATTCTCCTGTCTTGATATTATTTATTTTTGCGCCAATAGTGTCTGCACTATCCTCTATTACGACTAAATTATGTTTATTTGCAATTTCCCTAATCTTGGGCCAGTCGCATATATTACCCAACAAATTTGGAGCTAATATGGCTACTGTATTGCTATTAATTAGCTCCTCAATCTTATTTGGATCAATGCAATAGCTTAACGGTTCTACATCAACAAAGCTTGGGATAAGATTATTCTTAACTAAGCATCCTACTGTTGTTGAGAATGTCAAAGCTGGAGTTATAACTTCACTGCCTTTTGGGAAATTTAGTGCCTCTATACCTAAAAACAATGCCGACGAGCCTGAGTTTACGTATGCACAGTTTTTCTTGCTAAATAATTTTGCTACCTTCTTTTCGAATTCTCTTGAATATCTTCCCATTTGAGTTGATTCATTCAGGCATTTTATTACCGCATTAATTTCTTCTTGTCCATAAACGGTTTTGGCATAGGAAATTTTTTCTATGTCCATAATGAGGAATTAACTTTTATGATATTAACAATGATTTTGTTTTCTTTATTTATTTCGTAAAGCCTCTTGCTTCTTAAATGGATTTGCCATTAATTCTTCTCTTGGTAAAAATTAAACACTTATTCCTATAACCATTATAAGTTTTTATATTTATCTTATTAAAGCTCTATCTTTCAAAGAGTAACTATATTGGTTTGATAATCCTTTGAATTGATACAAATAGCTTTATCTTTTCAATTAAGTGCCTCTCCCAGTCTTTTATAGTCACTTGTAAATAAATTAGCATTAATATAAATATGTAATATAAAATAGTCAAAATAGAATTAGAATGTACTTCTTAAACATTTGCGCTTCGATATCCATTTTTATTTGACTCTTACCTATATATATGAACTGAATTAGTTGTTATTCATAGCAATATTAAATTAATCTCTATTATGAGGATGTAAATACCACTTCTTACTATATTGTTGATATTGAAAAAGCTAAAGTCAATATTTTTACTGATCGAAATAAGAAGTATTATTTACTAAGTCATCGAATTTACTAATTATGAGATTTTAGGAAAGCAGTTAGCCATCATAGGCATACTTTACGAAAACTGATAGATAAAGCTATTAAGATCAAGCTTTCTCTTCAAATGTATTATTTCTTTAATATAAACTCTAACTATTTATTAATACAGTAATTGGAAAATTATAAGAATAAAAAATATCTAAAATTTATAGTCAAACATACATAATTTACTATAAATATAAAGTCATGAAAATTCTAATCTGGTCTATTGTGATTAACCATAGAATAGAAATATAAACAGCGTAAGCATTATTCTTATTTGATATAAACCTTTTAGTGACGTTTAAGACAAATGTTGCTAAAGAGATACTAATAAAAGGAGATAGGATTCTTGCGGTCGTCCTAAAGTGAACAGTTGCCATCTGAGGTAGTAATATCATTTGAAATAAACTGATAACCCCATAAAAGGTAAGAACTTTTAATGGAATATCTTTGAGAAAAGTAGCCTTGTCATTGGGTCGCTTATTTAATAACTTTAACCCATATAAAATCCCTATACTTGTAAGAGTTAGATATTCTATTATTATAGTAAAAAGATTTAGCAGTTTCCAAGCCGACGATAGATCAGAATTAAAATTCTGAAAATAATCTTTGTTTGGTATGGGTATAAGAACTCGTGCAAAATTTATTACCCCACCATAGAAGTCATCATTAGGATCTATTCCAATTCTAGTAATTAGGGAACTTCCTCCAACGGGTATTTCATTCATATTAAGTATAAAGTAAGTTATTAATCTCCATATTGTATATATTCCTATTCCTAAATAGGCCGATCGTAAAATCGAAGTAGTCTTGAGTTGAGTTTTCAAATTGCTAGATATAAAAACAAAAATATCTTTAAGAGTTATATTTCTAGAGAGAAGATATCTTCCCTTTCTAAGGAAAGAAAGAAATTTAGCCGCTATATATGCCAAGGCCCCTGGAAAATAATTTATAAAAGCAAAAGTAAGTATTCCTTCACCTAGAATTTTAAATCTTGAATTGTATATCAGTAGTAATCCCAAAAGTGACGTTGTAATGAAAAATTCGTCCCACACTGGTTCAACTAGAATAGATAGTATGGCTGGGTTAGTTATTAATAATATACTTGGTCCTATGCCAAGGCTACCAGTAGTACTTAAAGAAGTTTGTATATCTTTTGCTCGAGATGTATTTAATAATAAATATAAAAGCGTACCAGTTATTCCAATCTGTGAATAAGTAAGTATTTCTCTTGAGAAATAAATTGAATCAGCGCCAAAAAATTTTATTAATAATGTGGTTGGTAGATATGCAAATATTGGAAAACTTAGATATATTGTTTCTGTATTATATGTAAACCATTTCCAAAATCCAAACATCCTAAAAGGATTTCCTTCACTTAAGCTTAGGGCCGCATCAATTTGTACCTTACATGTTTTAAAAGACTGGCATAGGTATTCAAAATCTTGCTCCCTTAAGATGAACCCAATTATGAGAACTAGAGCCCATATAAATAATAATGATATAAAATATCTATAGGTGTTTTTCTTGAATTGAATTATATCAAATAAATTATTCAAACCAGATACCCTTATAGTTCATAGTAGCTTAATGATTGATTTAGAAAATTAGACTTGGTTTCTTCAGTTGATTTTATTTGAAAATCTTAAATATAATTCTACAACATAGTCGACCATCAAGAATATTGTAATCTAAAAAGTACAAATTCCAATTGTATCAATATGACTGTTATATAGGTCTCCATATCTTACTAAAGGCTTTTGTTATGGTTTTTGCTCATTAAGGATTTAATTAAAATCCTGATATGTCTCATAATATTTTATACCTTCTGCCATGATGTATTGATAAATGCTTTTACTAATGACTGATAACTGTCAAATCACGTGGCAACCAACACAAGAACAAGTGGATAAAATTATTCTTCCAGGTATGCAGGACATAGCCCAAACATGTGCTGGTTATATCAATGAACTTCAATGTCCACCAGAGTTTGTAGCAATAATGCTTAGAGACATTGCAAAAGCCTTTGAATCTACTACCAATGATGGCGATGGTAATTGCTCTTGTTGTTAAAACTGAGCAATTTCATTCTAAAAAGTTTGATTTTCATCAATAGTTTGAGATTACTAAATAGCTCTAATTCTTTCGTTTAGCCTTGTTCTGAAGAGTCTAAATATTTGATTTTAGAAAAGGAATTCTAGATTTATTCTTTATATTTCTTTTCATCTTGTTTAGTCTATGAAGGAAAAATGATTCACCTGAATTTGCACATTTAAAGTTAAAAGAACATAATTAACATCTGATGAGCAACAAACCTATGGATTTGATTGCTAGTTATAGCAATAAAGGTTTCGAAGCAGTTGCTGATGGAGTTATATCGTTTTTTGATCGACGTAAGGATTTATATCGTAATGGAATCGCTTTTGGCCATAGTTCTGAACCAGCAAAGGTTTCTACAGATATCAGTCTTGTTTCTATTGATCGTACTGATCCGGAATCATTCGCTATTTCTGAAGTGATAATTAGAGGTGTTAATGCTGGGCTCGAAAAGTATCTCGATGAACGCCCCCTTTTTAGAGAATGCTGTCCGGAGAAGTCTCTGTTTATTAATCCGATTTTTAATTTACAACGTTATGCTCCAGGGGAAGGATTTAAGCAATGGCATTGCGATTGGACTGTAAGTGAAGAAGCCACTGAACCTGTAAAGAGAGTATTAGCCTGGATTCTGTATTGCAATGATATAGAGGAAGGAGGCACAGAATTTTATTGGCAGGGGTGTCATGAAGAAGCGAAGCGCGGCAAACTCCTTATCTTTCCGGCTGGTTTATCGCACATTCATCGAGGCAGAGTAAATACAACACATGTCAAGACAATCGCTACGGGATGGATAAATGCAGGTAATAGAGATTCGTATATTTCTCGATTAGCTGTTTCTTAAATTTGATTATGAAAAGCTAGAAAATCTATTTATAAAGGGATTTATGATTTGCAGTTATTCCTCTCTCTTCCATTCTCTATACCACTGACGATCATCTAGCCATCGTATAAGTGGCCAATTAATGAGAATGCATCCAATAAAGACTGAATAATTTGGAAATCTGTTTGAATTAATTATAAAAAGAAGAGTAGGTGTTGCTGACATTATTGCTGCTGTAAGGCAAGCTCTTCTGGGGGACATCTTTGTTCTCATGATGGCAGCTATACAGAAGTTTTTG
This sequence comes from Prochlorococcus sp. MIT 1223, assembly GCF_034092465.1. NCBI lineage: Bacteria > Bacillati > Cyanobacteriota > Cyanophyceae > Synechococcales > Prochlorococcaceae > Prochlorococcus > Prochlorococcus sp. MIT 1223. The sequence continues at coordinate 426,184 of NZ_CP139303.1, read as the reverse complement.
TTTCTAATCAGATTGAAAAGCAAGAATTAGAGAGTTCTTAATTTCCACTTTCACCAAAACTATAGGAGGGAGAAGTGTCCTGTTTCTTAACTTTTACTCCTGAAACATTTTGATTCGATACGGATTTCAATTCCTCCCCACTGAATTCAAATCCAGCATTAGAAGCGATTTCAGCAATTTCATTAGCCGTTGCAGCTTCCTTCACCGATTTAAGTAATTCCTTGTTCTTTTGAATCTCTTGTAGGAAGGCTTTTAGGTTCTCTACTGACAATTGATGTGTTTTTGCGTATCTTTCATCCATCATGCCGCTTTGGGGGGGAGATTTTATTTGAGTGTTTTATTTACCAATATCTTTCTGAATAGCCTCTATCGGGATAGCCCAAACTTCATCATTAATATTTTCTCCTAGCCATTCCTTGTATTCCTGGAATAAGCAGCGCCTATCAGCCGCTTCTTTTAATTTTTCCATTCTTGATACAGCATTATTAATAGCCATGTGCAAGGTTTCTTTTAGTTTTAAATCAGCATTCATTAATCAATAAACAGTTCTACTATTAATGCTTAGCGAGAAATTCCAATCTTGAAATTGGAGCAAATACTCTTTATGTGTAAATAAGTACTAGGTACTGGTTCTGGTGTCAGTTCCCTCTTCAAGAGGTTTGGCAGAAATTAGAATAACTAATCGGAGGCTGTTTCAGCAGTTTTACGGGCTTCATTATCATAATCTCTGCGCATTGCAACCTAGATCTAAAAGGAAATTGATCACCATTAATTTCGTCTTCAATTATCGCTTGATGTCCAATTGCTATACCTAGAGTTATGAACTCGGACAGGATGTCCAATTAATGCTGCAAATTTTGTATACGATAACTTTTAAATCATATGATCTCTTTTGTTGTAGCTATGCCTTCATTAATAAGGGATAGCAACTTGTTGTTCTTTTAATTTCCAAATTAGTCGGAATCTATAGTCTACAATGAAACTTCTTAGCCTTTGGACCAATACTTCTGCTTCCTTAAGATATTTCATAGTGTCCCAATCTTTTATTAGTCTCTGAAAAGATTTTTATAACAGATGGAAGAATTATCCAAAAGAGTGGAAGAGCTTGAGAGGAGAGTCCAGCATTTAGAAGCAATGCTGAAATACCAAGCAAGGAAAAGCAAATAAGTTCTTCTCTCATCTAACTAACCCCAGGGATAGCAAAAGGAAGCTTTTCGGTTAGCGCTACTAGGTATTTATGGACAAAAGGAATCCGTAATAAGGCTAGAGGGACAATAATATTCAATAGGACCCAAGCCACACCAATAATCGGAGCCCATTTTCCAAATTTTTTAAGAAAACCTTTTTCTTCCTTTTCTTTTGCCATTTGCTTTAAAGGCATTTAATCATAATCTTATTTTGACAACTTAAACAAAAATTAGTTCTAGTTGATTTTTGAGCTTACTACGTCTTGCACAACACTATCTTCTAAAAGTCTGATTCTTTCCATACGTAAAGTTTCTTTGGCTTTGTCAGGACTTTCTAAGCCTTGGGGTATTTTGAAAATGTTTATATCAGCTTCAAATGGATTAGAAACTTTATTGCCACTTTGCCTTGGATTTTTCAAGTAATTTAAGCTGTTCATGTCTTTCATAACCTTGTCATTTGAATTGTTGGTATATTTCCAAAGATTTTGAAGACCAATTTTGCTTCATCTTTTAATGGAAACGAATGGCGGATAATTTTCACTCTTTTTTCTAGCAAAAAAAGCATGCACTCTGAATATAGCGCCATGCTTCTCGCCTTGGTAACTTCGTAACACTAGATATGGAAAACTACGTTTTTTGAGGGTGTCGGCATTGAAGGTTTCACTGGGGTTTATAATTACATCTTTTTTTAAGTCTAATAATTATTTTTTAATTCCATTATTTTTATAGAACAATTTTTCAAAATTTAGCCTATATTTAATATTAATAATCTGATAATCAATACTAATGAAAAATCAAGAATCACCTGAAGAAAGGAAATTACGATTTAAGGCAATGTCGAGTAAAGAACGGAAAAAATTGATTAGAGAAAAAATGGAGGTCGAAGCATTGCAAGAGGGCAGTGGAATTTTAGGTAAAAATATTTCTTCGTATGATCGTTCAGAGATCTTGGACTTAATACAATTAACTAGCTGTTTCCCTGAATTGCAAATTAAGCAGAGCTATGAACCATAGTATTTGATTAAGTCGTAAATTAAGAAAACAAGAAAAAGCCCTATAAGTATGAAAGTAAAAATAGGATATTTTGCCAAAAGAGTTTTAGAGTTCGAATAGGAAGTTGAATTTTTCTTTCTAGCAGGTAGTCCTTGCTCTTTTCTTCTTTTGGCTTCTCCCATAGTATTACCTTTTAATCGAATATTATTTTCACTATTATTTAGCAAATTGCTTAGATCTAATATATACAGTTAATAAACGTTGTTAAACTTTTTTCTTTTATTTAATTTTTATATTCTTTACTTCACTTGATAAACTTTTGAACGACCATTGCATTTCCTGACAGCCCATTCAATTGGAGCTTTACTACTTTCTTTCTCAATACATGCGCTTTGATAATTTGCCCATATTGCTAGAGGACGTAAATTTATAGCAATTAAGGCAAGACTAAGAGCACACAAAGCTAATGTAGTTCCAAAAAGGATTTTGATCCAGTTGATTGGAGATTCGTTTTTTTCTTCAGTCATTAATATTTCCTGTAATCAGACTTTACTTAGAATATTTTTAACTATTATTCTTTGCAACTTTAGGCAAATAATTTTTACAAGAGTTTTCAATGGATTTTGCCTCACCTTCTTTTCTCCAAATCAAGCTTTCTTGATGATGGCCTTGATAAATCAATCTTAAAAGCGAGACTTGAAATATAGCCAAATTGAATTTACATGCCTTCCTTCTTGAATTTGCTGCTTTACATCCTTGGGGGTGCTTCTTTGGGTTCTCTTATGCTTTTAACTGGGATTCCTGCAGCACCTCTTCTTGGAGCGATAATTGGTGCTGGTTTGTTAAGTGTTAGTGGCCAGATTGAGGTTGCATCATGGCCCTTGGGAACAAAAACAATATTAGGAATAGGAATAGGAACAGTAATTGGGACAGGGATCAATAGAGAAACACTTGGAGAATTGCAATTACTCTGGAAACCAGCACTAGTTATTACATTTACACTCTTGATAACAGGCATTCTCGTTGGTCTATTAATTAGTAAATTCCTTGGAGTAGAAAAAGTCGTAGCACTATTAGGTGCAGCTCCTGGAGGGACGATAGGCATGAGCCTAGTTGGGGCTGAATTTGGAGTTGGCGCAGCAGTTGCAGCTCTTCATGCAGTTAGATTAATAACAGTTCTTTTTCTGATACCAGCAATAGTCAATTTCCTTGCTCCTACAGGTAGTGTCGATATAACTAAATAATATTTCATAGTAATTTTTAAGCTCTTACTATTGGAAACTATATCTTATTAATAATAAGTAATTATGCTTTATATTTCACTTTTTCTATTTGTAAAATTGTTCCATTTAGAATAGATTTTAGTAACAAATTAAATAGTAAATGTTAATATATTGGCATAAAAGTAAAATATTATCAGACAAATCTATCAGCTTATGATTGGCTTATGTATAATATTTAGTAGGTTTAATTGAATCAATTCATTCGAATACGTGCCTAAAATTTGTCAAGATATATAAAATGACTACTTATTTAGAATTTGGTTCAAACGCTTCTTTTGTTCATAAATAGAAGAATTATTAAATTTTTTAATCTTAGCTTCTCTAATTTGATTCTCTGCCTTCCTTCCTTCTACTATATTTTTTGCAATCCAGAATATAGAAACTATTGCAAAAGCTAAAGTTAACGATCCCATAGGAGTAAAGATAGGATTCATTTGATAAATCTGGTTAACCTATTTTATAGAATAGTATAATAGAAAAATAATTAATATTCTACTATAAAAATTTATCTATAGTATAAGAATACTTTTCATTTATTATTTTCTCTTATTCTTTAATCCTTTTCTAAATTTTTTTCTGAATCTTTTGGCCTCATATCTGACTGATAAGAGTTAATAGCATTTTTTATTCTTCCAGGAGCAAATGGATTCTTTCCTTTTGCTCCTTTCTTTGCCTCCTCCCAAGCTTGATTAACCTCTTTCTTGGCTATTGGATCATTATTGAAAACCCTATAAAGCTTAATAAGGTACCAAGAGCTTAAAAATAATAATCCAAGACCTAATAAATACATTAAAGTTATACTGGCTAATAATTAATTTAACTAACTAAAATGCAAAATGGGCTTATGTTTTTCCATGAATTCACTTTTATATATTATTTTCATAATTATTAGTTATTTTAAATAAGCAATTAAGGTACTTCAGTTATCTTTCCTATTCTGCCAATCGGATTAGAGCTGTCTCGATGATTATCTGGTAAAAATGGGAAATTATCTTCTGGACCTAAAATTTCGTCTAAGTTTTTCTCCTTCGTATTTTTATAACTGAGTTTACTTTGCGCTTCATTGATTTCATCGAAAGGCAAATAACCTGCTTGTACGTTGTCCGGAATAATCTGAAGAAAGATAAAAAGAACAAGGCAAAAAGTAAAAAATGTTCTTTTTATTTTTTTCATAATTCTCCCATTTTCGAGAAAAGATCTTTGTGGTAGTCAACTACATTCTGACAACTGATTACTGGAGTCATTTCCATATCGATTCCAAACTGAGCACGCCAAGGAGCAAAGTGAGCAAATAGCTCTTTATCACTATTTGCCTTACAAAGTAGAACTACCCGACCTTCTGCGGGAGCATGAACTCTAAACAGCATTTCAAATCCATCAAATTTATCTTGTTTTGCCATCTCACCATTCTCCCAAACCTTTATAAATTGCTTATAGGCAGCAATCTGATTTTCGATATTTGGGAATTGTGCGTCAACTAGATAAAGTTGCATGACAGGCTAAATAGTATGAACAAAAGCATCTCACATAAAAATAAATAAATTTGCTTTTGTCATTAACTTTTAGCTAATCAAGACATTTGATTCAGAAGTTCTCTTTGTATTTCATACCTTTTAAATTCTTAAAAGACTTTTATATGAAAAATTATTAAATAATTTTAATAAACCATGACTAAATAAAATATTAAATTTAGATAACTTAAACTATGAGAAATTTGTAATATTCTTATAATTGGCGTGAAGATTAGCAATAAGGTAAAAGACTTAATTAAATAATAAAAAGGTTCCTTTCAATATAAATAAAGAAACGAGATAAAAATGCCATTAATTTCTACCATTACAACGTTGTACAGCTATCATATTGGCTTCTGAGTGGTTATTTTCTAAAAGCCAAATTTTATTAGAGGATTGACCTATACAAAAAACCTCACTGGCGCTTTTTATTGCTCCAGGGATTAGACAAATTGCTATCAATATAAGAGAAGATCCTGTAATATATCCATGTTTGTTAATTTTATAAATCTTCTTAAGAAAAGAATTTCTCTTTGTCATGAAAGTCTATTAGCATATACGTATGCTGATTATAAATACCTTGACGAGATGGTGCAAATCTTCAATTTAATGTAATGATTATCTTATCTTCTGCTTTTTTAAGATGATATTTTTAAAAGTTTCGATAATCATTAAATCTGCACAATCTGCTGATAAATCAATGATGTTCTATAAATAAATAAATTTTAAAACATTATGGTATAATCATAATTCAATATAATTATGATAGTTTCTGTCTAAATTAATTAAAGACCTTTTTTAGTACTGAATATTTATGTTAGACAGAAAAAAGGCTTACGATCCTTTTGGAAACATATCCAATGATCAAATAGCTGACATTGTAAACTCAAATAATGAGTTAGATGATGAAGCTGCAAGATTTATTCAGGAGGAGAGAGACGAGGAGAAGAGGTTAGTATATGAGAGAAAATACTTAAATAGACATTTTTTAAGGCTTAGGAAGTCACCTCTTGAAATAATTAACCGTTCGTTATTGTTGTTCTTTTTAGTTAGCTTTATTTTTTCTTTTATAATTATTTTCCGTGTTAGTAATCTTTGGTTTTGTGTTTATATCTTAAGTACATTCTCATGTGTTTTCTATACTCCCAATCGTAAGACAATTAAGGAATTGATTTCAGCATGGCCTAATATACAAGATCTTTTATCTAAAAATGGACTATGGAAATGATTAGTAAATATAATTATATTTAAAATTTGCCACGCTCTATTATTATTTTAAAATTATTTATTACTTTCTCTATAATTAATTCTTAACTTTATCTTCTATTCTTTTCTTTATAACCAGAATTAAAATATTAACAGCTGAATATGGAACTTTAAAAAACAAATAAATTTCTTAGTAATTTTAAATTGTCTTTCCTTAGAGTTAAAAGCAATCACTATATTTCTATTCATGGTTTGATCTTAAACGTCCTGATCCATTTAATCGATAGAACTCTCAAAAAATTTTTTTAAGGATTGTTATTAGAAAAGCTTGCTAACCTATCATACAAATCTATACTTATAAGTTTTCTAGAAACCCTTTTTTATTATTTTTTTGTCTATTATAATAAATTAACTTAGTACTTTTTCCTAAGCTTATAATAATCTAGACTCTATCATTAATTATTAAAACACAAATGAATCCATTGCTTCTGATTTCTTTAATAATACTCTCTGCGGCCTTATTCTACATAGCCTTTTTTGTCATTGGCTTTGCTGGGGTCTCAACCAATATGAAAGCTCAAGGCTTGGAGAGCAAATTGAAGAAGTGAATAATTAATATTGACTATTTATATACTAATATAAGTTTAACTACTAATTTAGATGTAAAATTGATTTTTTACTCTAGTTAAAGGATCGTCTACTAATACTTTGGTAATATCTCGAAATTAGTTAGCTAAATCCTGGCTCAAAAGGAAATACCTGCTCGCTCCCAAATATTTCTTCCATGCTCATTTCTTTTTGTTCCCCAAATAGCTTCTCTATAGGTTTATCTGCTTGAGTTGGTCCAACTATCATTTCAAGTGTACTTTCCTCTTCCTCTGAGGATAAGGTTGGCTCTTGGATGAGACTTTCTAGCTGGTCAGAGTTTGCACTTATGCTGCTCCAACCAGTCAGAAGAATTGATGTGATTAGGCATAGAGCAAGTAAAAGGTTTCGCATAATTCCTCAATATCTTTATTTAACTTAAACCACCCATCTCCCTTTATCACTTTTTTTTAGGCTGTGATAAGAGGCCATATGAATAAGGCACCTAGGCAAGGAAATATACGAAAATAACGTAAGGGTCCCAATCCATCAGCATCATTGACTTACTTAAGGTTGTTACTGAGTCCATCTCTACATAATTCCAAACATTTCCTATAGCACTAATAAGATATATTCCTTAATCAACTGAGTTTATATTTTTCTTTTATCTAGAAAACACACAAAAAGTTTTAATGCGCTAATGTGTCAGACCTTGCGTTTCCTAAATGACTAGTACTGGGTTTGATAAGAACGGACTTGATGGTGCTGGCATTCACTGGCTTCAATATTTATCAATGACCTCAATGTCATTTTTGATATTCTTAGTGGCATTAGATAAAGCAGTACCAAGTTTTCACAATTTAATTTTGATTTCGATGGCCAAGGTTGGAATACTTTGTAATTAAATTGTCGCTTGATAATTTGAGACTATAAATGTATATCTAATTAAATTTATCAAAACCACTTAATCTGCCTATATATTAATATATTCTAGGGATAAGATTTTATAAAGTTATTCTTATTCACCATCATTCTGTATTAATTCTTTCATCACATATAGCCTACTTATAATAATTTAAATGTTTTATAATGAATTAGTAACTATCAATTATCATTTTATAGTTACTAATTTTTTTGACTGTATAATACCTATAGCAAATCCTATCCATCGTTAATAAAATATAGATTGGATAAATATATTGAATATAGCAAGAGTAAAATTCATAATCTTGTGATTTAGTAGAATATATATTGAATTAAAAGAGTAACGAAAATACCTTTAAAAAATACTAACCATAGCATTCCATAATCTGACAAACCTAGCTTTTTTTTGTACCATAGGATTAATTTCTTATGAGACTCTATTATTTCCATGAATTTTATGTAATATCAATACAATAGCAATTTTTTTTTAATATTCAAGTAATTTCATGGTTGTTATTTGCTATAAATAGTAAATTATGTGGTCTATAAATGAATAGAAACACGCAACTTATGAATATTGGGATTCCAGCTTTATTAGGAATAGGTGCTGCTTGGCTGGGAATTGCTTTTATAAAAAGCGCACCACGGTTAGAAGTAAGGAAAATGGAACTTGAGATTCAACTAGGATCTAAAAAACTATTGAGATAATTTTAGACTGAATTTATAAATATATGTAATTATTTAAATTATTTACTTGCTTATATTTGCCTCTTTAAAGGTTATAAACAAGGATTCAAACTTTCTGCTATCATTTGATTAATTTAATAATCCAATAATAATGAGTGAGATTAATTGTCCAAACTGCGGGAAGCTTTTCAAGATTGATGAAACTAGTTACTCAGATATTTTGAAGCAAGTTAGAGATGATGAATTTCAGAACCAACTAAAAGAACGTCTTCTTTTAGCGGAGAAGGATAAAAAGAACGAAATTGAGCTTCTGCAACAAAAGATAAAAATTGAGATACAAGAATCTTCTCGTGAAAAGGATTCCGCAATTCACCAACTTAAATCAAAATTACAGGCAGCTGAACTCGAGAAGACGTTGGCAGTTAACAATGTGAGGAGTCTTTTGGAGAAGGAAAAGGATGAAATTAATAATCAACTCACACAATTTATGGCAAATAAGGAAAGAGAAACCCAAGTAAATAACTATGCTCATAAAATAGCAATTTCTGAAGCAGTAAATGAGGTTCAGAAGGAATGCGATTTACTTAAAAATGATCTTCAAAAGGCAGAACTTGAGAAAGAATTATCTGAGAAATCTATATCAGAGAAATATGAATGCCAGATAAAGGATCGTGATATGGCAATTGAGAGACTAAGGGATATGAAAATACGACTATCTACCAAAATGGTAGGAGAAACACTAGAACAGCATTGTGAAACTGAGTTTAATCGCTTTAGGGCAACAGCTTTCCCACAAGCATATTTTGAGAAAGACAGTGACATAAGTACAGGAAGTAAGGGGGACTACATCTTTCGTGATTTTGATGATTCAGGTGTTGAAATAGTATCAATAATGTTTGAAATGAAAAACGAGATTGATTTAACGGCTACAAAAAAGAAAAATGAGGATTTTTTGAAAGAGCTCCATAAGGATAGAGTTGAAAAAGATTGTGAATACGGAATATTAGTATCACTTCTTGAGCCAAGTAATGATCTATATAATTCTGGAATTGTTGATATGTCCTATCGTTATAAGAAAATGTATGTTGTGAGACCGCAGTTTTTTCTTCCAATAATTACACTTTTGAGAAATGCAGGACTTAGGTCACTGGAGTACAAATCTGAACTTGAAATTATTAAGAGTCAGAATATAGATATAACAAATTTTGAAAATGATTTAGATATATTTAAAAAGGGTTTTGGTAAAAATTATGAGCTTGCCACAAGGCGATTTGAGTCTGCAATTGATCAAATTGATAAATCAATTAATAATTTGCAGAAAACAAAGGATGCACTCCTTGGAGCAGATAGAAATCTTCGCCTTGCCAATAATAAGCTTCAAGAGGTCAGTGTAAAAAAATTAACAAAAAACAACCCTACAATGGCAACAAAGTTTAAAGATCTCAAAATTAATAAACAAAATTAGTAGGAGCAAATTAAAAGAGAAGTAAAATTAGCTAATCTTTCCTAAGTTTATTGATAATGTAAAAAGAGCCTATAAAAGAGATTATTATTTTTACGAAACCAAAGGCAAGTAAAATATAGAATATGGGGAAAAGTATTAGTATTATTAAGTTGTAAACCCAATTTAGGTACTGATATTTATTTAACCTTCCTTTCAAAATTGCAACAGTGTCTAGCAGGTCTTCTTTGAGATCATTCATTTGAATTTCAATGCTTACGTATATGATGCAACATTTATAGCTTCTTTGCCAGTATTTTATTAATAAATTGTAGCGATGAAGTAAAATAATTTTTATTTATAATATAAAAATTGATTTTTCTAGAGTATTGATTTTTATGTTAAAAGTTTCTTAAAAGCATTTTATTGAAAATAGTAAAGGCAAATTAGAGATTATTTAATCAATTAATAATATATCTAAAAGATTGGTTTTGCTAGGTTATTTCAAATGAGAATTAAACTTTTATATCAAATTAGAATAATTAACCCATAAGTAGTTTTCCTATTAGAGATACTACAATTAATGCTTACAGTAAAAAAATTGATTTTTTGCATATTAAATATCTTTATTATAGATTTAGGTTGGAGAGGAAAATATTCAATGTATACCTGACTATAGGACTACTATCTAAAATCAATAGTAGCAAATTCCCAAAATAATAGGGCTTTCGCAAAGCCCCAATTAATGCTTCATCCACATTATATGATTGACTCTGAAAGACATATCTTCTCGAATTACTCTGATCTATTACTATATTAATAAACATCTATTTTCCTATATATATGGCTATTTTATGGTTAACTTGTTAAGTTGCAATTATAGAGGGAACCTTACGTTTTGCTTGATAAAACAGTAAATGATCAGAATTTGGAATTAGCTGATTCTATTAGTAATGAAATGCTGAGTAAGATTTTCCCAGAAACCTTTCATACTCGTAGTGGCAGAGCTAATGGTGTAGGAGAGGCTTGGGGCGTAGGTGATTCCTGGGTTTGTAAATGTTCTGATTGTGCGCAGATAAGAAGACAGATATGGGAAAGATTTGAAGCCTCAGTTTGTTTGTAGAGGTAAAAATAGAAATTACACTTACAAATACATGATTATATTACTAAGTATAATGTTATTTAGGTTTTTAAATAGAAAATATGTTTGATAAATATTGACTTATCTAATATTAAGTTACCCATGCCAGAGCATAGACTGCAATTCTTTTTTATTCATTGTCATAAACTGCTGAAACATAGTCTCTTCGTATAACCTTCTTAGCTCATGTTCCGATGCGTTCTCAGCCATTTTTTGAGCAAGGCCACTAGCTATTTCTTCCTGTGTTGAATCTTTATCCAAAGTTAGATCTATATTTATTTATATATTAATAAGTTAAACATATTTAAGCAAGAATTATTTTTTACATTTGATTATATGTAGTAAGTAGGAATGTTTGATTCAAGTATTTAGTTTCTTCAATCAGTAAAATAATATCATTCTTTATCAGCAAGGCAAAGGTTTTCTGTTAGAGCACTCATTGATATAGCTAGTAAAGTCATAAGATAAGTAAGTACATTGTTCCTCTCGTTCTTCGTTGAAAATCAGCAACTAAGTTATTCTACCTATCGCTTGTTCCTCTGATAGGGCTGTTTATGCTGCTACTGCTTACTTGGTTGCTTTATTTTTATTTCTTTATTGATCGGTGCTTAGCGTAACTCCTAAAATATGTATGTATTTTTGTACAGAATATAAAGAAATAGCTATTAATTTAACAACCTTATCCAGTTTAGTAACTATTTTTTAAATAACCTCTTACTTTCTATGACACCTTTATTTAAAGAGTGGTTTTCTCGAATTCAGGATGACACCGAAGTTTTTAATGAAATTACAGATATCTATAAGCATCACTACCCTTTTATTGCTGAAGGCTATTCAGATCTTTTAGAAGATAGTGACTGGGTTAGCTGATTAAATATAATTTTCTTTTCAGTAACTGATTTATCGTTTTAGCTATCCAATTTTTACAATTCAGTAAAACCTTTACCTTTGGTCTCTAATGGCTTGACTTTTACCTCCTGGGTAGAGTTTTCCATGACTGATTTTCTTACAATTACAATAGCGATAGAAACTAGGGCCATAATAATGGCAAGTATCCATCCAATTGACAGCCAGTAATTTGTGGTCCCTTTGAGTTCTAGGAGCTCTTGCTTTAATATTGAATTCATGACTAGGTCTCAATTACGAGAAAATTTATTTATAAAACTATTTTATTTGTGGAACACGCAAAAGTTTAACTCTAATATTAATTGTTTCTAAAACTATTGATTAGTTATTATTATTCTATTTATTTTCAATTTCAATTTATATAAGACTTAACTTAGTAATATTTATCCGTTTACTGATTTTTTTTTACTATGCACTTATCATTAATAAGTATTAGAAAACAAAATTCTTCAAATGGTACAGTCAACCTATAGTTTAATTGAACTAACAATAATAATAATTTCTTTATTTTCTGTATTAGTCTATATTAATCTCAGTAAAAACTCGAATTATTCGGCTAAAAATAGTGCTAATTACTTAGAATTAACTAACCTTCCAAATTTAAATGATCTTCTAGAGCTAGAAAAAGTTGCAAGAAAAGAAGGAAGCAATGTAACTCTTGAGCCATTAATTGGTGTATGGAAATTTGTTTCTGTATGGAAACCTCTCTCTGACAAGGAAGATTTCTTCACAAGTTTGCTATTAAGGAAATTTTCTGCTTGTCTTCAGCTTTCTAAGGCTAAAAATATTGAAGATCAAACTTCATTCTTAATTAATAACTCTATTAAATTTGGTTTGTTGCAGCTTAAGTTCAGCGGAGAAGGTAAATTAGTTGGTAATCAACCTAGATTGATATTTTATTTTGATTCTATAGAGCTATACTTATCTTCTAAAAATGTATTTAAGCGTTCTATTCCAATACCTGAGGATAAGAATAAGCCATTCTTTTTAATTGTCTCTATGTCAATAACTAATTCGTGGCTTTCAGGTAGAGGTAGAGGAGGAGGACTTGCTTTGTGGCAGAAGAGCTAAAGAATTATTAAATATATTTTAGTGGCGGAATATATTATATGTATGTAGAATACTATATTTAAATCTGTAAAAGATTAACGTTGAATTATCTGTGATTTGCTTTTAGATCAAATCACTTAATTCGATTTCATAGTATTTATCTCGAGTCCTTTTTACTCGTCAATGTAGCAACTAGATAGTTGACTATATCTTCATTTTAGGAAGTGACTATATTTATTTTTTAGCTTATATCGTTGGACATTAATTCTTTCTTGTTGATAGTTAATGGGTATAACTCAAACTTCATCATTAAATGTAATCAACTTGTAATTCCTAAATAAGGTTTACCTATAAAAACTTTTACGTATTAATCAATATTTTACAAAGTAATTATTTTTTCTATCAACCTTGAAAAAGGCACATTTTAATGAAATATAACTTTAATTATTACTATTTAAATTAAATGTCATTTGAATTTAATCAGTATAAAAATTTATTAAATTATAAAATACCAAGAATATTTATGTGTTTTCATCTTGTTTTGGTAATTGAAGCCATCCACTGGTCCATTTAGCGAATGTTTTTAACTCTGTCCATGAAACTTTAAATCGAATGCTCTCATCTAAAATCGCAATAAGTTCTACCCATCGCTCATCTCCTTTCCCGCCGTAACTATCTACTTCAAAGTGCCTAAAACCTTCTCTGGGCTCGCTGGATGTCCAGGCTTTGTTTGGAGGCCATCTCATTTTTCAGAATCCTTTTGATTGTTAGCTTTGAGACCCAGCATTATTGCTAGGAAAAGAAGAAAAACAGCTAGAAATGGAGTGCTATGGCTGAATATCTCTAGTAACATAGCAATTATGCTATATGGAAAGAAGGTTTGTATTAATATCTAAAACTATTATAAAATCATAGTGACGGTCAAAATGAAAAAAGAAAAACTATGTAATCATAAAAGAATTTAATAAAAAAGGAACTCTTCTTTTAAATTACGAAAAATCTTATCATTCCATTAGTAAGTCAATATGATCAATCGGCAATAATTAGTTCTTAAGATAAATTTCCATATCTTTTTACAATGAACAATTTTAGAAATATTTTATTATAAATGTCTTTAACCAGGATTTACTACTAACCAAAATTATTTTAGATAATAGATATTTCACATTAGCAAGTCTTACTTTATAACTTAATAGATACACCTTTAACCATCAACGTAAATCGCCTAGCCAATAAGAGAATAGGAAATAATAACTTCGATCTTTTTTTAGATCTAAATATTATTTTTATAACTTCTAATAAAGCATCTGAAGGTGCTTTGATTTGAGAACATATGAAATTTATAGCTTCATAACCAGTTAGTATTTTATTCTCTTTAATAAGTAAAGCACCTTTTATATCTATATCATAGTCTTTAGGTAATTCTGATGGCTTATCTCTGGCATCCTTAATTTGGATTTCGGGCAAATTACTTTTTAGCTCTAGCAATTCAGCGAATTTGTTGCAAAAAGGGCATTCTCCGTCATAAATAAAAATCAATTTATTAGTCATATTGACTCAGTTTATTCATAGATATAGCAATTCTAGCCATGTTTAATGAAAAAAATTTTAGAAATCATTAGCTTCTCTCCACAGAGCATCTTGTTTATCGGATAGGTCTTGTAGTCTTTTTGTTTCGTCAGGATGATAATGAGAAGTTACTGAGTTGACAAATTTATAAATCTCTTCATCTGATATCCCATAATCTCTTAGTAGTGCTAATTCTTTTGAAATCACATCTCGTGCAATATTTAGTAATTCTTCTTTTTTGCTGTTGTTTTCGATTACCATCTTTATATATTAACCATATTATTCTTAGCAAATATATCTAAATGTTCAATAGTTTAAATCTTAATACACTTTTGGCACAATAGATATAAAGGTAGAAACTTTTATTTCTTGCAGGCTAATTGTTAAGTATCGCAATAGAAACTGATCAGAAGATCATGGATATATTTAATTCTTTAAACATGATGATATATGTCACCTTATATTCTGTTCTCAAGATTTTTGAGCAGAAATAGGAAACGAATTCTGATTTATCCACTCAAGCTGAGTGACCATAGACTTTAAATATAAATCGAATTAATTTTTGTAGGACCTCTTGTCAGAAAACAGCTCGTCCGTTTATATGAAAAGTGTAAATACAATTTTGAAAATGGCATTAAGGGAGAGGTCTCCAAGGAATTGTCCTTGGGATTTAGAGAGAAATTCAAATAAATCTTGGACTCTAAGTAAATCTGGTGATGTTTTTACTTTTACTAAAAGTAGGATTGATGGGAATTTCATCTATATCCAAAAAAACGAGGGAAAAATAAAACCTGTTAGTAGCTATGAGGCTGGTTTTACTTACCAAAGGCTTTTTGACTGTGGTTACGAACTGGGCATCAGTTCCGAAGCGGCTTAGAAAAAAGATATTCTTTAATTAGGTGAATTTATGTAATTTCAAGTTGATCAGTTTCTAAGCCATTCCAATACTCGAGCTGTTCGCAGCAACAAAAATTGCTGAGAGCAAGGCCAAAGCACATGGTAAAATTTTCTTCATCTTTCTTTGCCTAACTTAACAAAAGCCTAGCACGTTGTCGCTGCTAGTTAAAAGATTTTAATTATGACGTTGGGTCTGGCGCGAGTATGTGAGTTCTGCTTAATTCGAGATATCGTAATTTTGCTAATGATCCTCGAATATCGAAGAGTTTTTGATTTTGTCGGACGTTTTTGCCTGGCAGCTGCATTTGCTATATCAATACCTCCGAAATTATCTAACTTTTCATTCTTTGTTCGATTAATCAGCCAAAAGGGTATACACCAGTCTATTTCTCTTTTTCTTTTGATTTCTGCAATATTTTGTTTGGTTTTTGGGGTGGGATTTATTCTTTTTAGTGATAAGCAGAATATTGGATCTACCTTTCTTTTGGTTTTTCTTATACCTACAACTTTGATAATGCATTTATCGCCATTTGAGCCTGTGAAATTCTTTATGAATTTAGGTCTTATAGGAGGTTTAACTATCTCCTTAACACGCTCAATTCCTTATGCTCAAAGTTCAATAGAGGCTTCTATAGCTAGCTTTATTACCTCTTTTTATAAAACAATAAAGAACATATTTCACGATAAGATTAACTAATTTACTTCTTCACTAACTTATGATCTCTTAGTTGTTTGATATAGCTGTACAGAATTTGGCTTGTTTGCTTATGTATAAAGGGTGAGAAAAAAATGATCAAACTTGAGTCTTGAGTCTTGAGTCATTGGACATTTTCCTGAACAAATGATCAATTGACCCTAGGACTTTTATTAATCTATGGAAAATATTAAATATTCAAGAAAATTCTCTTAGAACTAGCTTCTTGAGCTGAAATAGTGTATTGTCGTTGGAATTTTTAAATTTAATTTGGAGTCAGATCTTCTAGCTATAGGGTTTTCGCTGGTTTTGTCACTAGGAGGAATACTTGCCCTCTCGTCTGGGTTTGACGATGACGATGACCAAGATGGTGGTGGAACTGGCTCTCCAGTACTGCAACCTGTGTTATCCGGTAGCTACTGATTATCTAACTTAAGATTTTTTTTAGGATACAATTTTGATATTTTTTTGGCTTGTTCTTCTAGTTTTGAGTCTATAAACCTTTTTTCGGCTATACGTCTTGCAATTATTCCAGGTGCAAACCAAACAATCAAAATCATTAAAGTTAAGAAAATAGGATTATTTATTGTTGCATCTGCAAGCATCTTCAATTTACTTTTACACTTTGAATATATTCAAATATTAAAATACTATTCAGTAAAAAGCGTTAATACAAATAATTATTTACAAAATACTTTGATTGATATGTGTTTATGCCTTATAAATTAATTCTATAAAAAATTAAATCTAAAATTAGTATTTAAATGAAATTTTATATACTTATACATTATAGAATCTAGATTATTCAATCGTTACTGTTTGAAACGGGCACATTATGTTTAGAACCTTTTTCCTTCTGAGTATTGGCCTTTTTGGTGGATTATGGATTGCATGGCCAGGTATTGCTAGAAGAGATAATTGGGCTTGTGCACTTGATATTATTATTAGTGCAAAAGAAGATAAGGTTGATATGAGAGCTGTAATGGCTGTAAACCCAAAATATATTTTAGAAAAGAATGAAACTGGAAAATTAAAAAAAATTCGACTTGTGGGAGATGCTTGCTTCAGGTGAGTTAATAAGCAATTATGCTTGCTTTAAATTATAATCCTTGTTAAAAATATTTGGTAATATAAACTACTTTTATATCTTGCTAAAAAATTTAAGATGGTTGAAATACTTTTCTCCTCTTGTCGGAATACTTTTATCTCCGGTAACTATTCTATTTATATGGGCTATTTGGACCGGTCCTACTGACAGTGAAGTCCCTATAGATAGGAAAGAACTAAATTACTAGGTTAATAGTTCTGAATATGAGCAAAGTTTAGAAAATCAATACTTACCATGACATATATTGAATTATGGTTAGTATTGATTTATTAATTAAGAATGCAATGCATCCATTCACCAGGGAGTTTTTTCAATTAATTAAGATTAATGAGTATTCAGATCTATTAGAAGATACAGATTGGGGAATTAAAAATCTCAATAAAGTTGTTTCACCTTTATACTCTGACCTTTTAGAAGATACAGATTGGACATAGTTAAACTAAATCACTTTAGAAGTTTAATATATATAAATATCTATTCTAATAAAATCCAAAACTTTATTTGAATAATTTTTTTAATAGGAGTTTAAATACTTATTGCAATCCATTAGCTTTTTGTTCTAATAGAGTAACTGTAATAAATTAATGAGTAGAGCAACAAAATATGAGAACAATCTTCTTCCAATGGGATGTTATGTAGAGGAAGTAGTAGAGAATAATGGGATTTTTGAAAGAGTTTATAAATGTCCAGACGGACAAAAACATTATATACCTGAATCACTTCTTTTCAGTTCTGACTTTGATGATTTTGCTTAGATATCTTAATTAGAAAATTAGGTATCTTTAGAAATGTATTTTTAAGGATAATTCCAGGTCTACTTCAGGGCTCATCTATTTCTGATAGTTCTTTTTCGAAGAACCATTGAGTAATGCCTATATTTAGTTCAACTACTAAGCCAAATTGGTTGCCATCTACCATTTTATAGCCCACTAATCTACCAACCGAATCTTTTTGAAGAGCATTTATAAGTTTAATTGAAAGTCTATCTTCTACCGAATCTAGGTCAACTTTAAGCTTTTGCCCTTTTATTAGCTTGGAAGAGTCTTTAATCATATCTAGGTCTGAAAAAAATTATATATCTTTTAATTAATATCTAATTAATTATGAATTGTCTATTAATTTAAAGAGTATTTAAATTTATCTCCTTTCATGTGCTTTTATACAAGACTAAAAAGTTATTATTAAACCTTCTTAGAATTTTGAAAGAGCTGTTCCTCTTGAACTCTTAAAAAGGAAAAACATTGGTAAAATGAATGCTATAAAAGCTGAACTATAAGGGATTAAATTTTGGTTAAATTGCTTATTCCTAATTCTGAATTGGATAAAGCAAACAATTTTAAAATAGTAGTTTTAGATGCTTTTAAAATGTGAGAAGGTTTTAGAGAAACTTCAAATCATTTAAAGTTTTTTTACTACTGCCTTCTCAAATAATAAGTATTAAAAAAAGCCCTATGAAAAGGGCTTTTTTGGGATCTCTAGCTTCCTAGAAGTGTGCTGGCAACTGAAGCTACGGCAATAATTACCCCACCCCACTTAATTACTTTCTGTTCTGAATTGTAGGTTGAACCTACGAGAATAGCTGCAAGGTTGATGACAACCAGATTGTCAGTGTTCATAATGAACTCTTTTAATTAACAAAACCATAATCCGTTTTCCTTTCTTAACCAAAATTTAATTAAGATCTTGTCTTAATTGACCTTTTTATATTCACTTGGGAGTTTGTAACCATAAATGTCAATCATCCAATAATTGAGAGACTAAGGTCTGTTTGTAGTCCCTTACCCTTTATGTAACTCTGAAATGCTGGAGAGTCAAAAGCCTTTTGAGCAGCCTCTTTTGAATTAAATTCTATTATCAGGCCCAGTTGCCCCCCATCCCATTCGTTTAAATCTGAGTTTTGGTTAACATCCTTTGCGATAATTGTCCCTCCAACAGATCTTAGCCAGGGAACGACAGTCTTTACATATTCAATGAATACATCAGTATCTGCAATTTTTGCTTGTTTTAGCCAGTACCCCTTATCCATTAAACCTTAAGAAATTCGAAAGATATTCGCACGTCGTCCCCGCCTTTTGGGGTTTCGTGAATAAACGTATTAAAAAATTCATTTCTCAAAATGAATTTTGTGTTTTTAGAGGAAATAATTTATATAGTTAATAAATCACTTTTATTAGAAGCCTAGTCTTGAACGAATGCTTCTAAATCCAATCAGTGAAATTGATCTTCGTTTTTTAGGAAATGTCTGAAAGTGAACCTAAATGGGATTACACGACCCGTGGGGGCAACATATTTATTGGTGGGGCGGTGGTTGCTCTAAATTTAATGGTTGTTTTGGCTGTAATTCTTGATAGAACAGTTCCATCTGTTCATGCTTTCATTACGGGTAAGCCTATCTAGGCTGAGGCCATAATTATTTGTGCATAATTAAAGCCCATCTTCTTTTGTCTATTAAAATCTTTTTCATAAGGTATAGAGATTAATATTAGATTCTAGTTAAATCTTTATTAAGATTAGCCTTTATTCGTTATTTATGACTTCTTTTTATTAGATATTTCTTTATTTTAGTATGTAATATAAATATGAGTTGAATTTTTATTTGTTGTTCTTTAAAAAAAACATTAGATCACTTCAGAAGATTGAAAAATATACAAGCTTACCTAATTCCATTGACTCTCTCTCTACAAGGATTAAAACTCTAGACTATGAGATTGCTGAAACTAGTAAAAATATTTTCCAAGCTCAGCTAGTTAGGGTTAGGACATTATTCTCTGGTTCTAATAATTTTTTTCAAGGATTGCAGCAAAGATTTGTTGAGACGTCAGCGACCAATTCATTGCTCTGGCATCAAGAAAGATTAGTTAATTTATCTGCAGAAAGAAAATTTTTACAGAGTAAACTTGATCGAATGACTGGTCAGACTTGGCCTAAGAGATTTAGAAAATTACTCTCTTTGATAACTATATTCTTCTTAATCAGTTTTATTTGCTTTATATTTATTATAGGTATCGCAGCGGCGATTTATATTTTACCTACACTTGTATTTGTACTTATGTTGTTCTTATTGTTTAGGCGATTTATTAGTAATAAGAATTACTAATAAGTACAAGTTTTTACTTGTCTTTAAGCCAGCTAGCAAGTGATGTCATCTCTATACCTTCTTCATTAGCAATTCTTTTTAGGTTGCTAATGTCTGCTCCATAACCAGCTCTCTCTATCCAGTCTGCCATTACTCCAATATCATTAACAAATAGTTTTAGTAATATTCTAGGAGCCATAAGATATCTTACTTTCTTGCTCCCTTTTCCTCTAACTTTTTGAACAAGTTCTGCCATTTGTCGTCCTGTTAACTCTTCGCCAGCTAGGTTAAATGATTTTCCTATAAATCTTTTTGGATTTGCAAATATTGCTCCACTCCAAATACCAACATCATTCACAGCAATGGTTTGCCATACCTTATCTGGTCTTACAACCCCAGGGAAATTAGTATCAGTGATTTTTAGACCGGGTAGATCACCGTCAAAATTTTCAAAATAACTTGCCGGCCTAACTATTGTTGTAATTTCATTAAGTTTATTCTGCGAAAGATATTCTTCTATATCCCATTTGCTAGTGAAATGACCAGGAGCGGGTTCATTGTTTAGAGGGTCTTTTGCCTTGCAGATAGAACTAAATACAAAGTGTTTTAAATTATTCTTTTTCTTTAAATCAGTTACTACGTCAATGAGTACTTTTCCTTGCTCTATCTCATATTCTCTTACGAGAGGTTTTAAACCTTTTGTTGGAGTTGTATTTCCAAATATTCCATATACTTTATCGAAGCATTTATAAAGACTTGCGCTATCAAGCAGATCTCCCTCAACTATTTCGACATTTGCTAGTTTAGATAATGCTATAGCTCTTTTACTGGAAGCATCTCGCGTAATTGCCCTGACTTGGAATTCATTTCTTAGTGAAAGTTCCTTTACAACCCCCATTCCCTGACGGCCTGTGGCCATGGTTACTGCAATTATTGGTTTTTTGTTTGTAGCATTGAAGTCTTTCATCTATCTATAGATTTCTATTTAGTCTTTGAAAAAAAAAGCCTTTAAGTGTTCATTACTACTTTAGCTATTAAATTAAGTTATCGTGAGTAGGGAATAGAATTTCTTGAATATGTATAAAAAAACTAGTTTGAATTCACAATATTTTTATTTTTATATTAGTTAGCTAGATGCTGAAGTGTAATATCTAAGAGCAAATAACCAGAAATATCTGCTAATTAAAAAGAATATAATAGAAATAGATATACCAAGTAATATTGTTAGCGGTTGTATAGATCCAAGTATTGTATTTGCTGGGACAGTAGTTAAGAAACTAATTGGAATTATTAATGTAAATATTATCCTTAAAGTATTGGGATATGCGCTTACTGGAAAACGACCAGCTGATAATACGGCTCTAAGTACTTCGGTGGCATTCCATGTTTTTACGAACCAAATACTTGTTGCAGCAACAAGAAACCATAGAGAATAAAGTATAACCACACCGGCTAATACCATTATTATACTAGGTAGCAATAATCCAGGGTTAAAACTATTACTAGTTCTTGTTACTGACCAAACTATTATGATAATACCAAGTAACATTTCTGGTATACCAGAAGGGGATATTGTACGATTAGATATCCAAAATTGACTATCTATTGGCTTTACAAGTACAAAATCTAAAGTGCCTTCTCTAACATGATTAACTATCTCAGTAAGATTAGGTCTTAGCCATGTATTAGTTATACCATCTAAGAATGTGTATACTCCTTGAATAACAAGTGCTGACTCCCAAGTCCACTCTCCTAGTTGATTATTATTCATAAAAAACAAAGATAATATAAATATACTTCCTAATAATGTTCCAAACATTGATACAAACTCTATGAAAAAGTTTATCTTATATTCCAATTGCACTGCTATAGAGTTGCTCCAGAATATAAATAATGTTTTAAAATAACGTTTCATTTAAGCCCCCATTGCTGTGTAATGCCTTACACCTAGCCTCCAAAATATTATAACTAGTGGAAGTAATATTATTATCCAGCAAATTTGGGCCAGAAATCCTTCTATGATATTTACATTTATACCTGATAAGATCTTTGCAGGAAAATTAATTAAGTAAGGAAAAGGAGTCCATAAAGCTAATTTTGAGATCTCTATAGGGAAAGAGGCCAAAGGCGCCAGTAGTCCTGATAGAAATAAATACGGGACAAAAAGTAACCTTTCAAAAGCACTGGCTTTTTCACTCCAAAAACAAAAGGAAGCAATGAGACTTTGTAGTAAAAACGCAATAGTAAATGCTAACAATGTTGATAGCCAGGCTAATAAAAAACTACTAAGGGAAGGAACCCAAAAACTCTTTGGGTTAATAATGAAGAAAATCAAGGTAATTAGAGCTGCAAAAGGTAATCTGGTAAATTGTTCCGCTAAATGTGCTGAGGCATATCTCCAAAGAGGATGTAGAGGTTGAAGTAAATATGGAGATAGTCTTCCTAATAGAGCATCTTCTTCAAATGAAAATACTACCCAAACGACAGAGAATTGTCTTACTAAAAAGGCGCTTAGGAAATAGCGTGATAAATCTATAGAACTAAATCCGAAATCAGTGCTTGCTCCAGTTTGATTCCATAAAGTCAACATAATGAAAGGCAGTACTCCTGATAGTGCCCATAGTGCTATCTCTACTCTGTACTCCAGCATGTTTGCGTATTGCGTTGACAATAACGCCTTACTCACTTGTAAATTTAAGCCTCCTAATCTCATGATGTATTAAACTTTGCCACTCCTAAATAAACCACCAATTAACTCGTCAATAGGTGGCTCATTTATTTTAATATCTATTACCTCGAAGTTCTCAAGCAATTTATTTACAACAGATTTTAGATCTTTCCGTTCAACTGATAAATGAATATATCTCCCTGAATGGTATTCAATATTGCCAAGATATTCCAAATTAGCTCGATTTATATTTTCTTTCAATTCAACTATAATTTGTCTATTAGGTGAAAGTTTATTTGCAAGATCTTCTAATTCGCCGTCATAGAACAATTCACCTTTATGAATGCATAAAACTCGTGAACATAATGCTGTTATATCAGCCATGTAATGACTTGTAAGCAATATTGTGGCTCCAGTCTTGCGGTTATACTCGATTAAAAAGTTTCTAACTCTCGATTGAGCATTTATATCTAGACCTAAAGTTGGTTCGTCAAGAAACAATACCGTTGGATGATGAAGGAGGGCCGCAAGTAGTTCTGCTTTCATCCTTTGGCCTAAAGATAACTTTCTAACAGGTCTTGTTAATTCTTCTCCTATTTCAAGCATGTCCGCTAATTCGTTAATTCTGATCTTTGCTTCTTTATCAGATATTCCATAAATTGAAGCATTTACTTGTAGTGAATCCATTGGGGGGAGATCCCAGATTAGTTGCTGCTTTTGCCCCATTACAAGAGTGATTGCTTTTAGAAAATCCGTCTCTCTTTTCTGTGGTAAAAACCCTGACACTCTCAAATAACCAGACGTTGGGTAAATAAGTCCACAAAGCATTTTTAATATAGTGGTCTTCCCAGCTCCATTCGCCCCTAGAAATCCAACTATTTCACCTTCCTTGATCGAGAAATTAATATTCTTTACTGCTAAAACTTCTTCATATGTTCTTTTAAAGAAATGTGAGAAAGTACCTTTAATTCCAGGCCTTTTGCTCGCAACTTTATACACCTTGTTTAGTTGCTCAACTTCTATGAGATCCTTTTTAATCATTATTAGTATTGCAGTGATAAAAAATCATTTCATTAGTTTTTTTTATGTTAAGACTAAGAATTTCTAGTAAATTTTTCATTATATCAATAAATAATGTATTGCTAGTCTTAAGCATATCTTATAGAAGCTTTAAGATAATCTAGTGTTGAATTTGGATTAAATGATGATGGATAACCCACATTATATAGTAGCTATTTCTTTAATTGAGAACTCCGATAAAAGGGCAATGCCTTTTGGGGGTAAATCATTAACATTAAAAGAAGACCAAGAGATTTTCCCTGAAAATAAGGCCAAGATAGTATCATTAGAATTATTATTTAGGGTTTTGGAGAAATGTGAGACACAGAATTTTCGAAGAATATTAACTAATCATAGCCTTTTTGTAATAAAGATTTCCTTCGATTTAATGAGATCAAAACTACCTATATTAAAAAACAAATGGATAGAAACTAATGAAACAGATGTTTTTATAAATGAATTAAAAGATATATCTACAATAGTTAAAAGTATTAACTTCTCTAAGTATGATGGAATCATGTTTAAAGAAGTATAGTTTATAGTCGAAAATTCTCAACTTTATTATCCTAATTTAGCAATATATTTAGTTTACGTTGGAACTTTATTTAGAAAGCTTTTTATGAGCCTTATCAGCTTTTTTTATAATTTTTTGAGCTTCTTTTCTAGAGAGACATTCTTGCGCCTTAGCCTGAAGATTAAGCAGTTTGGCATGTTGTTTTATAGGGTTCATCCTTATAATTTCATTTGCGTATCGGTATTTTAACCTATTCACACCATTTTAGCAACTCCTTTAAAACCGGGTTTGTTTAGTTGAATTTTGGTTTTAATATATAGATCGATTAATTGTTTTAACTTAATGTTTTGAACTTGTAATTGTAATGCGATGATGGTTGAAACGAGTATTTTTAAAGTGGCTACTGATCCTCAAAATGCAAGTGACCCTAGAAGTGCCAACCACCATTGGTTCCCATTCTTAAGATATCAAGAGCAATGTGAGGCTGAGGGGAAAGAAGCGACTGTCAATGGATGGCTTCGTTCTACTGGTAAATTGCAGCACCAATTAGAGTATGAGGAATTAAAGGCTCAAGCCGCTTCATCAAAGCAGGAGGAGAAAACAGCTGACGAATAGCTGAAACAAGAAAGGCTCCAAGGAATATATCTGATGATTTAATTAAATTCTTATAAACTTACATTAATATTCTAAATTTTAGCTTGATATTATTAGAATAAATCTTAGAAAATATTGCTTTAGCTATATCCAAATTTAAGTAATGCTTATATATATAAGTATTTAATCAATTTTTTAACTTGTATATTTAATTTAAAAGAAATTATAGTATAAATACTTTAGAAATCAGCTGTTCTCTGACTTTAGATGAACCTCAACGCATTCAGATATACATTCAATTCCCTTATCTTCTATAGAACAAGCAGTGACGCACTCAAAGTATGAATCAATTGAGTCCATATCATCTTTGTCTAAAATATCATTCTGATGAAGGCTCATCCGTGCTAATACTAACTAAATACACTTCTAGCATATAATTAATCATTCTGATCAAATTAATTAACAAAGATAAAGTACCTAAGCAATAATTACTATCGTTTTCCCGTGTGTCTCACTGTTTATATAGTTTTTGTGTACTAAGTATTTGTATGAAAATCATGTTGGAAATTAATTTACACAATTATCTATCTTTAATGTAATGATTAGTTTTAATTTTTCCCCACCATTCTTCTACTCTAATTTTAGAACAATACCACTCTTTACCAAATAGTTCTCCATCTGAAGTCTTTTTAAGTATTATTTTTTTAGAACCTTTTAATAGTGCTTAATCTATAGGAACTAAACCATCTCCAGAAATATCTGAGGTGCCAATTAAAGATTTGTAAGTAACCATTCAATTCTCTTTACATTAACAATATATAAGGCTTGCTTAGCCTTAATTGATATGACTTTTGCCATTTCTTTATAGGCTTCTTTTATAATTAATAAACCTCCAATAATGATAATTGTTTGTTCGTCTATTTGTTTCATTTCAATCTTATTAATTTTCTATATTTATAACCTACTTATAAATATAGAAACATAGAAATATTAATTAGAGTACTCTATAAGTATTTATATACTTGCCTATTGTGACTTTTAAGATAAAAATAGAAATATACTAAAGTCCATCTTATAACAATTGATACAGAATAAGATGCTTTATCTTGTTAATGGTGAAAAACTAGGAGAGAAGTTCTGGAAAATAGGCTTTACTCATTTAGAGGACCCTTTAAAATTAGATAAAAAACATTTTTTGGAATGTTATCGAAAAGAAAAAGTAACTAGTATTTGTGCAAAGGAGATATCAAATACGATTTCTTTGAATATTACTAATCTCATAAAAGATTGTGAATTGGATGGTTTTATTTTAAATAAACCTTCAAGAGGGTTTTCTTATGACATACCTTTGGATGTGCTTCAAGAAATTTTTGATTTTTGGTTTAATCTTTATAAAGATAAATTTTTATGGAGTAAATGTCTTGGATTATTGAAATGTCGCGGGGAACTTAATTTCCAAAAAACATCTTTCTCTAAAGGGCTTATTGGATCTAGCGCTGAATTGGAACGTCAGATAGACCAACTCCATAAGTTTCGACCCATTTTATCCAATGACTCAATTTTTAAGATAGATCCAATGTGGTAGGGAACGATTCCTAATTTATCTACCTGTAGCGCTGTATTATGCACTTGATGACACCATCAGTAGCGTTTCTAGGACTAATTACTCATGGCATTAGCTTTTTAATCTTCTATTTTTTGATTGCCGGGTGATGGGGATCAAACGGCATTGGTAAAAAATGACCTTGTTTCAAGAGGTCCTTTCTTTAACTCTATAGGAGAAATTACTATGTCTTTTGCAAATTTAGCTAAGGCAGAGGTATTTTATGGAAGACTTGCCATGGTCCTAATAGTATTTATTTCTTTTATTGGTATTTTCTAAGGCTTAAAGTATTATTTATCCACGACACATTTGTTTTTTGTTGCTTGAACCATCTTCATAGCAAATAACCCCAGCTTCATTTTGAGTTGTTCCATTTTCATTGTTTATATTTTCGTATAGATGAGAATGACTATACGAATAAAGATTGAAAAATAAAAAAATATTCAGTCCTATTATATTTATTAGCTTTCTAACTAAAATTTTTAAAAATGAATTCATTTTAATGACTATCTCTTTAATGCAACCCTCCAAAATAAAAGGTAGCCAATTAAAGTTAAGATTCCCCATACTGGAGCTGGTAAACCTAATGGAGCTGACCACTCACTGTGAAGCATTGAAGTAAGCATAAATATTTTATAGGTTATTTATAAATACCATAATTTTATTCAATAATGGTAATTTGTAAATTACTGCCAACTCCTTTCTTTAAAACCAGTATTGATTACTCACCTGGTTTAGATATTTTCTGGATAATCCCTACGATATAGGTGTAAACGGCCCCTAGCAGCCAAGAACCAAAAATTAGCGATGCAATAGCTATTGCTATTGTTAAGGCAGATATGCCTGCGTCGTTTGGTCCATAGTGAAGAGCCGGGTCAAAAGCATCCATTTTTAATTTTGGTTAGTAGCTTGTTATTGAATGAGATCATTCTTGCAATTCAATTCTAGGCAACTAAAATTTTAAATTATTGATTTTTTCAAGATGTCTTTACGAAGGTCTGTTTCGAAAAAGATTAATTGGTTTGTGATGTTAAAAAATAAATTTAAGAATAAAGCTAAAAATAATATTAGTAATATAAGAAATATTTTTTACTATAAGAATAGTCAATTGTTTTTCGATTCATATAATGAGGGCCAAATTAAGTGTAGTTGGTTTTTCTCTAAAGGCGATCAAAAGACTATTAAAGATAAAAGTATATATTGCTTGGGAATTCGAATAGCAGATATTACTAAATTTGATACAACGAATCAAAGAACCTGTATTATGAAGGAGATAGAAGTTAATAAAAACCTTAATAGCACATGCTTTTATTCACCTATTAATGATGGAAAAATACTTTTAGAAGTTGGCTATAGATCGTTTGATGGTAAATGGAACACTTTGTCTACCACTCTTTGCGATTTGGGAATAAGAAATCAAGTAGATATTTTATATGACGATTCATGGTTCTATATATCAGACTCTTCTAGACAAGTTCCTGATAGCTTGCATGAGAGGATATTTCAATTATCCAATTCTAGGAATATTGGAGGGTCAGAGCGCATTAGCAATAGGAATAAAAGATAATAGACATAAATTACACAATTTAAATACTTATAATTCAGACGATATCCTTTGTACTATATATAAGCCATTTAATAAAAGTTACTGGGTTAATTAAGCGTTTAATATTTTTGTCGTTGTTGTATGAAATAGAAATTGAAGTATTGATAGTATCTTGATTGTTTCTAAAAGCCTTTTGATAACTTAATTTATCCTTATTTATCTCTTTATTTTTACCAAGCATTAAATTGTCTTCTGTTATTTCTATTTCTTCTTTAAAGAACCAACAAGTTTGCCCATTTTCAAGTTGAACTATTACTCCTATTCCTGTTGCGTCTGTCATTTTGTAATCAATAACCTTTCCAATGGGATTTTTTTTTAATTGATCAACTATCCCTGCGGGTAAATGTTCAATAACCTTCACTAGGTCAATTTTAACCATTGAGCCTAAAGAGAACACAACATCATTTGCCCCGACCCTATCCAATTAGTCTAAGTAAATCTACCTAACAATAGCATGTGAATCTTGTCTTTTTTCTGATAAGGCTCTGTAGGCAATAATTTGTCTTAAAGCATTTCTTTGATTTTTTGATTTCTGCTTAATGTTTAAATCTTTTCTAGAAACCTTTTTTTCTTTCTTTTAAAATGTCCTCATCAGTTGTTTGTGATGCTTGTTTTATATTTTCGGTTATGTAACTGATTCCGATTAACAATGTCCTAACAATTAAGATGAAAAATGCTATCAGACCGAATGCTATGGCTATTGATAGTAGCGTTGAGCCTAGGTCTAAATTCTTTAATATATCCATTTCTGGATGTCATTTAATAAGATTATTTTATCAAAAGGAAGGATAATCTTATTCATATTTTCAAAACTACAGGTAATTTTGGAGCCTAACTTGGTTGTTACCATTCCTTAGGAAAGCCAGAAACCTCCTTCTCTTAGTAATTCGAAGTATCTCTCCTGATTTTTTGATATTGAAATACCTTTTTCAGCTTTTGAGTCTCTACTAGATATAGATTTTTGTTTAGCAAGCGAAAATAAGAATTTTGCAATTGAATTGTCTGAAGAATTCTTTAAGAAAGCCATATTCTAAAGATATCTAATTTCTTGTTAGCAATAAATGCGAAATTAAGCTTTCTAGAAATATTTTATTGGCAAATGAAAATATGAATAATGTTTTTCCTGAATTACGAAGAGACATGTTTTCTCCATACAAAAATTGGTAGATCTATTATCAGTCATAGGATTTACGTGCCTTATGTATTGACAATTACATTTTTTCTGAGCTTTACTTTGGTTTAAAGACATTTTTAAAGACATATTCTGATTACAACATATCTGTAGATAAATAAATGGTTTAGATGCATAAATAATATATATATCAAATCAAAGTGAATGCAGTCTAATAAGTCGCTTGATGCTCAAGACTCTTTAAGGGCTTATACAGTTCACTACAGGACCTGTGAAAACAGAAGGATAGAAAATTGTTTTTATGCTTCAGATGCTTATGAAGCTAGAATGTTAGCAATGGAGTTCAATAAATATATACATGATCATCCAAACAGCATTGACTTAATTAGATTAGAAAATTGATGCTTCAAATCATTCAGCATGTAATATAAAAGACGTAATAAATAAAGTTAATTAATTAAGGAGTTTGGCTTTAGGTTTATATGAGCTTAGAATTTATCTTTTTTCAAATATTACTATTTAGTGTGGCAATATTAGCCAATTTGCTATCAGCTTTAGCAGGGGGAGGAGCAGGACTTGTCCAATTGCCAATACTTATATTCTTGGGATTGCCTTTCAATATAGCCCTTGCAACACATAAGGTTGCGAGTGTATCACTTGGTTTTGGAGCTACAGTTAGGCATCTACAATCAAGAAAACTAGATTTTAAATTATCATTATTTATTCTTTTGTCTGGATTGCCTGGAGTTTATTTAGGTTCTCAAACAGCTCTTTATCTTTCCAATAAATTTTCTTCAATTTTATTAGGTTTACTTACACTATTTCTTGGATTTTATTCTTTACGTCGACCTAATCTTGGACTGCAGGATAGAGAAGTAAAACTTGATAAAATTAATTTTTATTTTGGAGGTCTAGTCCTCTTTTTTATTGGTTTTCTAAACGGATCATTAAGTTCTGGTACAGGACTTTTCGTGACGATGTGGCTTGTTCATTGGTTTCGCCTCACTTACACAAATGCCGTTGCATATACACTTATTCTTGTGGGCTTGTTTTGGAATGGAACGGGTGCTTTTGTACTTGGCTTTGGTGGTCAAATTATGTGGGAATGGATCCCTATGCTTTTTGTTGGCTCATTGATTGGAGGTTATTTAGGGGCAGACTTGTCCCTTCTTAAAGGCAATACTTTCGTAAAAAAAATCTTTGAAAACATTTCTGTTTTGATGGGAATAAGCCTTATTGCAAGAGGCTTTCTCAATTAGCTCAAAACAGTAGTTTTTGTATTGACGTAAACTTTTTTTAGATGTGTTTAAAATTAAGAGGTTTCTGGTCCAAAATCAGGATATAAAATAAAAACCATTTCTTGTTATGGCGTTCACTTTCCTTACAGCTTTATTTTTCCCAGATTACGGAGCAAATGGCGTACCTTGGGACTTGTATTTACTCCATTTCTTTTTCTTTGCAATTGTTATACCATTTCACGTGATAATATTTGCAGCGCGTAATTCTCAAACTGTCAAACCCAATGGATTCAAGGATTGGTTGAAAAGCGAAACTACAGCTGTTAAAAATCAAGAAACTCCTTTTCCAGATAACTTCCCAACAGCTTAATCTTATTAATTTAATTTTCTAAATCTTTTCCTTTTATTTTAGTGAATAATTCATATTTTACCTGCATTTAATAAGTTTATAGGCAGATTTCTGTCACATGATATTACCCTTGCCCAACTAGGAAGTTGTTGGCTAACTGGAGATTCAAGAAATTTTATTATGGCCGGCCGTAAAAGTTTTCCAAACCTTTGGACTGATAACTTCTCATCATGAAGGTTATACGGAAGTTTGTTGATTGCAGAATCGAGGCTGAATTGCATAACTCTGTCTTCACCAATTCTTCTGTATAAAACTTCCAGGGTAGATAGTTGTGAGTTATTGAGTGTTTCAGCTTGGTGTTCCATTATTCCTCTAAGAACACTTGAAAGAATTTCTGTACACATCTTCTGTAATCCTTCAGATGGATTTTCTCCTATTTCTTTATGCTTATGATCAAAAACACCTAAATCCACTTGGGCTATTCTAGATATTCTGACATTTCTATACACTTCAGATAAAAGTCCTATCTCTAGACCCCAATCACAGGGAATTCTTAAATTCATTGCCAAATCTCTATTGAAAGCGAATTCTCCAGCTAATGGATATCTAAAAGCTTGTAGATAGTCTAAAAATGGACCATGCCCTATAAGTTCTTCCATACTTGATAAGAGTGGACCTACAAAAAGTCTTGTTGCTCTTCCCTTAAGTGCATTCGTTTCTAGTGAAAGGCGACTATAGAAAGCTTTTACATATGAAATTCCATGTGATTGATTTAATAGTGGTTGGAGCATTCTTATTGGGTATGAAGGGCTAAATGTTCTTATATCAGCGTCAAAAAGAGCAATGACTTCAGATGTGATAGAAGCTATTCCAATACCTTGCCACACTGCCCAACCTTTTCCAGGTGTAACTAGTAGATCTAGACCACTTCCCTCCTGACTTTTTAGGAGTTCTTTTACTTTAGGACTGTTGGTCCAGTGAACATGAACAGTGAAAGGCATTTCATTAAAAAATGCTTTTGCTTGAGTTACTTCATTTTCCGATTTTGCTGATAGTGCTATTACTAACTCGTTTAAACCATCAAGCTTAGATAAAACATTTTTGATGTTTTTTAATGCGGGTCTTCCAAACTCTTCAAATAGACAAGGTATTAATATGGCAGTTGGTCTTTTTTTTAGCTCAAGGCTTAGCTCTTCAAGGGAATCCTTTGATATCCCATACTCATGAATTGTTGTAATTAAACCCTGTTGAAAGTCCATTGGGTATTTAGTGCAACAGAATTAGGAACGAACCTTGGACGAACCTGAGTTAACCGGAAGTAGAGACATCATGTTAAACGAAGACAAGCAGTATCAAATCCTAAGGTGCTGCCTTAAGCAAATTTACAATGAACAGTCTGAAGAAAAGATTGAGAAGCTGACGTGTCAAATGTTGCAGATTCTCCAAGAGAATAGTGATATTAGAGATGTTGAGAGTGCTTCTAGCCCAGAATTATGGGACTCTTCTTCAGTTGTTTTAATTACATATCCTGATACAGTTTTTAGAAAGGGTGAAGATAGTTTAAAGACACTTTCAGATTTTATTGATAAGAAATTAGGAAACATAGCAAAGATAATTCATGTTTTACCTTTTTTACCTTCTACAAGTGATGGAGGATTTGCTGTATCTAATCATGACCAGATAGCACCTAGTTTTGGTAATTGGAGTGATCTTAAAAAACTTTCAAAAGATCATAATATAATGGCAGACTTAGTTCTCAACCATGTCTCTTCTTCTCATAAATGGGTTCAGCAATTTATACAATCAATCAATCCAGGAACTTCATATATATTGTCTCCTAGAGACTTAAATGGTTGGGATAAAGTTATTAGACCTAGGAACACTTCTTTATTTATAAAGTTAGCGACTAAAGAAGGCTTGAAAAATACTTGGACTACCTTTGGGCCAGACCAAATTGATCTGGATTGGCAAAATCCAGATATTTTGATTGAATTTTTAAAACTTATAGTCCTTTACTTAAAGAATGGGGTTAGTTGGATTCGATTAGACGCAATAGCTTTTATTTGGAAAGAAAAGAATACATCATGTCTGCATCGTGATCAGGTTCATCAAATAGTAAAACTACTTAGATTTTATTTGGAGAACCTTGTTAACAAAGGAGTAATTATTACAGAAACCAATGTTCCAGAGGCAGAAAACCTTTCATACCTAAAATCCGGAGACGAAGCTCATATGGCATACAATTTTCCATTACCTCCTTTATTACTTGAGGCTCTGGTAAGTAATAAAGCAGATTTATTAAATAAATGGCTTTGTTCTTGGCCTTCTCTTCCTTTTAAAACAACATTTTTAAACTTTACGGCATCTCATGATGGCATTGGATTGAGACCTCTTGAAGGCCTTATGACACAAAATAGACTTCATGAACTTTTAGTAAATTGTGAGAAAAGGGGTGGATTAATAAGCCATAGAAAAATGGAAAATGGTGAAGATAGTCCTTATGAATTAAATATCAGTTGGTGGAGTGCAATGTCTGATAGCGGAATAGATCCATCTTATCTACAAGTTCAAAGGTTCTTATTAAGCCAGCTTTTTACAATTGCATTGCAAGGAGTTCCCGCTTTTTACTTGCCTGCCGTTTTAGCTTCTGAAAATGATATAAAAAGCTTTGGCCGTTCTGGTGAAAGAAGGGATCTTAATAGAGAGAGATTCGATGTTGAAAAACTTTATTTGAAATTAAAAGATATTCAATCTTTCCCTAATCAGATTATTAGAGAATTAAATTCAGCCATGGAAAAAAGAACAAAAGAAATTTCATTTCATCCTGATTCTCCAATGCATTGTTTAACGAAAGATAGAAGTGATGTGGTTATTATCACTAGAGGAGAAAATAAGGATAAGATCTGGGCTATTCATAATATGACAAACTCTAGATTGACTATTTCTTTACTTGATAGTATTTTTTCTTATTCAGAAGATTCGTCATCTAAATGGTCTGATCTTTTAAAAGATAAATTAATTATTAATAATATTCTAGAGGTGCCACCTTATAATGTTATGTGGTTAAAGAGAATTAATTAATGCTAGATCTCACCAGCGAAGTATGGATCGTTACAGATGTTGATGGAACATTAATGGATCACCATTATGATCTTTCCCCTGCATTACCTACGCTTTCATTGTTAAAGAAGAACTCTATTCCAGTTATATTATGTACAAGCAAAACCTCTGCAGAGGTTAGATTAATAAGAAAAGAAATAGATAATATAGATCCTTTCATCATTGAAAATGGAGGTGCAATCTATGGAAATCATAAAAATACGAATGAAGAATGGGAGATTGTATTAGGTAGTAGTTATAAACAGCTTAGGAAAATATTTGACAGCTTATCAGCTGAGATAGGCTATTCGCTTATAGCCTTAAATGATCTATCTAATGGAGAGATTAATAAGCTTACAGGTTTAAATAATAGCCAAATTGACCTTGCTTTGCAAAGACATTGGAGTGTTCCTTTTTTAAATCCTCCAGAGAAGTATCACCAAAAACTTAATACGCTATTAGACAAATATAAGATAAATATATTTCAAGGGAACAGAATGAGTCACCTTCTTGGAAGAGGAAGTCATAAAGGAAAGGCCGTTACTCATCTGAAGAAATTTCTTAAGGCTAAAAATGTTAAAGTTATAGGACTGGGTGATTCACCTAATGATTTACCTTTGCTGCAAATTGCAGATATATCTGTAATAGTTCCTGGTAGTTCTGGACCAAATAAAGCTTTAGTTTCTGGAATGAATAATAAAGACTATATAGTTGCACCTTATGAAGGTGCAAAAGGTTGGTCTTATGTACTAGAAGATTTGATAAAATTTATTTAAATTAAATGAAATTTAATAATAAAACTAATCTTTTAATTAATCCGTGGCAGGATAATAGTAAATCCGAGTTCTTATTTCCAATTAAGCCTTATGAGGAAATGTTGGCTAAACTAGAATTAGATAAAAATTTACTTGTAAATTACTTCCATCAAAATCAAAATACTATACAAAAGAATATATTAAAAAGTCCTCTTATTACAAAAGATTGGTTATGGTCACTTTACTTACCTCTATTATTGTCAATTAAGTTAAAACTTAGAAGATCAGAAAAACCTTTAGTTATAGGTATTTCAGGTTTACCAGGTAGTGGTAAATCTTCTTTTGGAAGTAATTTCGAGCAATTTGCGCTAAGTCATGGAATAGATGTAAAGAGTATTTCATTGGATGATTTCTATATGCAATCGACGCAATTGGAAACTGCGATGAGAGGCAATCCTTGGGGTGTTCCAAGGGGCCTTCCTGGTAGTCATTCAATAGAAGAGATCAGAGAATCTTTGGATAATTTTGTAGATAATGGTTTTTTAAAAGCACCACAGTTCGATAAATCATTACGTGGCGGTCTTGGTGACCGTACTGGATGGATAAGGATGCATCCAAAAGTTTTGATTCTTGAAGGATGGTTTCTTGGCTGTTATCCAATTGATAGTTCTGATTTAAATAAAGAAGAATACAGAGCATTATTCCTACCTCCTTTAAGTGATTTGGAGTGTAAATACCGTATTAATGTGCAAAACTCATTGGAAGGATATTCATCTTTATGGAGTTTTCTTGATAAAATAGTACATATAAAGGCTTATGATTTCTTTTATACTTCTATTTGGAAAAAGCAGCAAGAAGATCAATTATTTAAGTTAAAAGGAAATTCACTTAGAGGTGAAAGATTGAATTCTTTCATAAGAATGATACAAGCGAGTATTCCCTTGCAAAGTTTGCAATCATTAAAGTCTGATTTCACTATAGTCTTAAACCAATTTAGACAAGTAATACATACTGACAATAACTAAGCCTAAATAATTGACCAATCCTCAAAAGATAGAATTATTTTTATAAGTATCTAAATAAATTAATAAAAAAGAAAGATATCCTTAAAGCCAGAGCATATAAGAATCTATCAATATATATTGATTGTGTAAGTTATACGTCTCTATGAACCTGTCTTCGTTCTTACTAGTAATGTCAATACCTTTTGCGTTTACTACTATCTATTTCGGTACTAAAAATGGTTTCTATAACAGTGATGATTATAAAGGTGACGGATGTGCACATGATGTTAAAAGATAAGGATTATTTTCCAGTGTAAATACAAGTCCACATATTATCGAACTGCCATACAGGTTTATAAATCTCTTTACTTATCTTTTCCCCAGCATCTTGGCATTGCTTTAATGTTTCTGTTGGAATTGCAAATAATGAAGGACTTGTTATGCCGCTAACATGCGGCTTAGATCCTGGTCCCTGTCTATAACTACCAATTACTAGCCTGTATTGTGCATTTGCAATCTGAGCTGTGCTCAATAGAAAAGCAAGTGAAAATAAAAATGATGGTATAAATTTAAATGAGATTTTTTGTTGAATCTGATTCATTACTTTAGTGCTACTGTAAGTCACAATGAAATAGATTTTACTTTATTTACTTGAATTAGATAACTTTAATTTAGTATATTTCTATATATGAATCTTTTTATAGCCTCACCAGTTTTCATCAATGAACTTTTAATTCAAGTTTTACTTGGTATTATTCAGGGATTAACTGAATTTATCCCAATTAGTAGTACTGCTCATCTGACAATTCTTCCTAGGCTTTTAGGTATTGAGGATCCGGGAATTACGAATATTGCTTCAATACAGCTTGGAAGCTTGATAGCTGTTCTTATTTACTTCTGGAATGATCTTTGTCGCCTAAGTAAGTCCTTTGTTAGTCTTTTCCTTAAGGGATATTCAAAAAAATTATACTCTAAATTAGCATTGACAATAATAATAGCTAATATTCCAATCGTAATTGTAGGTATAATAATTAAATTAAAATGGTCTGGTTATGAACAGTCAGTATTAAGAACTCCAACTTCAATAGCTATAATTTCAATCTTTATGGGTCTGTTTCTGGCTTTTTCTGAAAAGATAGGAAGTCATAATAAAAATATAGATAATATTACTTTTATGGATTCTTTTATCATTGGAATTTCCCAGATCTTTGCATTTTTACCTGGGGCCTCTAGATCTGGTATGACTATATCTAGTGCTTTGATTCGTAATGTTAACAGACACTCAGCTGCTCGATTCTCCTTCTTGATTGGTATACCAGCAATTGCTTTATCTTCTTTAGTAGAAATACAATCAGCAATTGCAAGACCATCAGAATTTAACATTATTACTTTATTTGTGGGTATTATAACTGCTGGAATAACATCATGGATATCTATCGATTTCCTTATTAGTTACCTAAAAAGAAAATCATTGATTAGTTTTGTATATTACAGAGTCGCATTTGGTATTATAATTCTTTTGTTTCTTAGGTAAATTTTTAATGTTACTCTTTATGTATACTATTGCAAATTGTACATACTCTTATTAAGAGCATATAAATTAGACTTGAAAAAGTATAATATTATTTTTCATTTATGTATTTAACTCTTTCGAGCATTTCGTTTGGTGAGATGGAGCTTTCATTACTCACAGTTATTATTTTATCACTTCTAACTTGTTTTACTTTTGTAGCAGTCATAATTAGCTCTCTTAAATTATTTCAATCAGCAATAGTGAATAGAGAGGAAAAGTGAATAATAAGTTGAACTTACTCTATTTAATCGGAGCGGCGGGATTTGAACCCACGACCCCCACTACCCCAAAGTGGTGCGCTACCAAGCTGCGCTACGCCCCGTATATTTAAGCTAACATAATTTATTCCATCTTACATTTTTTCATTAGTGTTTTAACTGATTTCTTGTGCTTTAATTTTCTTATAATTCTTTTCTCTAATACTATTCTCGAATCTGCGGAATACCCAAATAGATTTAGTTCTGAGCCAATTAACCTTAACCGCTTAATGTCTAAACCTGATATGAATATTTGAGGGTTATTGTGATATAAACTTTCATCTATAGAAAAGTCACTTTTGAACTCATTATTCTTTAGAACTAAACCAAATTCGGCAATCCATTCTGGCATTAAAACAAATATAATCGCCATAAAACCATAAAGATTTATTAGAAACTTAGGAGTATCAGTTTTAAAGGTTTCCTGTTTGTCTGTATTTGAATTCATAAAGTATAATAATTTTGATATTTAATAATTATGGCTCTATTTGTTTTATATTTTATCTACTTGATTATAGAGCATGTTACTGCTATCTCTCCATTGCATTTGCTGATTCACTGAGTCTTGTCGAGGTATACTGGAAAATATAGTTATAAAGATTAGTAAAATAGTTGCAAGTATTATTAAGATTACGGTGTTGTCATTCATAGGATCATTCATAACTAAATACCCTTCACTTTAATAGGATTTACATCACTTCGTAGAACACAATGCTTGATTGACCAATCATAATGACTCCATATCTCTGACTCTAATTTATAATTAGAGCCGGGAAAGCTTCCTAATTTTATGTTTGTCGGCATTGCAGAGCAGTAAGGCCTGCTTCCTGGCTTGGCTAAGTATTGTTGATGATAACTCTCTCCAATATAGTACTTTTGATTTTCTATTATCTCAGTAGTAATCTTTCTATAATTCTTTTTATTTAGTTCTTCCTGGTAAGACTCTTTGCTCTTAATTGCAATTTCATAATTATGTGCATTATATGTATAAATTGCAGAACGATATTGTGATCCACTATCATTGCCTTGCCTATTCCCTTGAGTGGGGTCGTGGCATTCCCAAAATAATTTTAAAAGATCACTAATATCTATTAAATCCTTATTCCAAGTTACTCTTACTACTTCTGCATGTCCTGTATATCCACTACAAACTTCATTATAGGAAGGATTCTCTGTTGAACCTCCTGAATAACCTACTGATGTAGTAATTACTCCTGGTAATCTCCAAAAGCCTTTTTCTGCTCCCCAGAAACAACCGCAGCCAAACAGTATTTCATCTTGATCTAATCCTAGTGGAGCTTGTAAGTTAGTTCCAAGTACTTGATGCTTCAATGTAGTAGTTGAATTTGTTCTTTTTGTTATGGGGTTTATTCCCAGCCATGAAAGTATCATGTTGGTTTCTATTTAAGAAGGATTGACTTCTTCTAAAGATTCTAATTCAATATTGTTTATTAGTGTGGTTACAAATGCAAATAATAAAAACGGTAAACTAAGAACTAAAATTAATCCAACTCCAACAAGAGCAAAAACAGGTCTTGATGAACCCATTAATCCTAGGCCAGCAGCTAGACTCACAAATATAACGCCCATCCAAGCAAGTATTTGTATGTAAATGTCACCAAAAGACAAATTACATCTTAACGAATAGCCATTTTTTTTTGTCATAAATAGCAAACTAGAATTAACCACTTCGAACTTTTTAATAATACATCTACTTTAAATGGTTAGATCAAACATATACTAATTTAAATAATATATAATCATTAAACCTTTTTAATACTCTCAACGGCTTTTTCCCTTTCCCAAAGTCTTTTGTATAAACCATTAGTTTTAATTAAATCTGAGTGATGCCCTTCTTGAACTATTTCACCATTTTCCATTACTAAAACTCTGTCGCATGCAGCAGCAGCAGACAATTGATGACTGATCATAATTACTGTGCTGTTAGTTTGGTTTCTTATTGAATTTAATATTCCAGAAGCAGTTTTATTATCAACACTAGCCAATGCATCATCCAGAACAATTAATGGGGCCTTAATCAATAAAGCTCTTCCTAGAGCTGTTCTTTGTCTTTGCCCACCACTTAAAGTTATGCCTCTTTCTCCGACAAGAGTATTAAACCCATTCGGGAATCCTCTTACATCGTCTATTAATTTTGCCTGCGAAGCCGATGTCTCTACTCTTTTTTGAGATGCATTTGGATCTCCGTATCTGAGATTATCAGCCAAACTATTTGTGAATAGATATCCTTCTTGAGGTACTAAAGCAATATTTTGCCTTAAGTCATGAAGTCTTAGATCTAATATGTCATAGCCATCTAAAAATAATTGTTTTTTGGAAACCTGAATCATTCTGCCTATCACTCTTGAAAGTGTGGTTTTGCCACATCCAATTGGTCCAACTATCGCTATTAACTCTCCTGGTTCAATAGTAAAATTTAGATTATTTAGAGTATTTTGTTTGCTCCCTTCATATTTGAATGACAGGTTCCTTGCTTCTAGCTTTCCTTTTATTTTTTTATTTATAGATACTGGATCTTTTGGGTCCTGAATGAGTGATTCTCTGTTAAGTAATTTTTCAACTCTATCCAAGCTGACTTGTCCTAATTGAAAAGTATTTAATGTAAATCCCAATAATGCTGTTGGGAAAACCAATCTTTCTACATAAAGTATTAATGCAATTAACCCTCCTATAGTTATTGTTTGCTCCTGTATCCTTCCACTACCAATAGCAATTAGTATTAATAGCGAGATTGAGGAAATTCCTTGCAATAGTGGAAATAAAGTGCTTGCAGTTCTTGCTAACTTAATCGCCGAATCTCTATAATTATTGTTTAAAGTCGAAAAAGCTTTTATCTCTGACTTCTCTTGTCCATATATTTTGATGGCGCTAATTCCAGATAAATCTTCTTGAATTAATTCACTTAATGCTGACAGGGACTCTTGCTGTCTTTTTCTTTGTCGGACCATCCTCCCCCCAAACATTCCTACAATTCCGAGCATCAAAGGGTATAAGGAAATCGATGCCAAGGTCATTAAGGGATCAATTCTTAGCATCGCAGGCAATGTGAATGCATAAGCTAAAAAAGTATTTGTAAGACTGAGAATGGCGAATCCCAATAGCCTTCTTATATTTTCTATATCACTTGTGGAACGAGTAATAATTTCACCACTACCAACTTCTTGCAGCCAATTGGGATCCTGATGAATCATATGATTAAAAAGTTTCTGTCGAAGCTCTACTTCGACCTGACGACCAACTCCAAAAACTAATTGTCTTGATAAAAGTCTTACAACACCCATAGCTGTTGCTAAAACGATAATCCAGCCAGCCTGTTTGAAAATATCAGCAAGAGTGAAGTCATCTTTAAGACCGTCAATTATTTCCTTTACCTCCATTGGGATGGCGACGCTTAGGAGATTTACGATCAAAAGTGTGATGCCACCAAGAATTAATGTTCTTCTGTGAGACTTTAAGTATTTATTTATTAAATCTAATCGCAATGAATTCATCGTTTTGTATTTCTGTACTTAAACCTAAGACCAAAGAGCCCATAATTGCGATTATTTTTTTATAGAAATTACTTGAGATCATGAACAAAGAGCAAAATCACCCTCTTTATAAGGTCGATCGAGATAATTTAAATCGTTTGTTGGCTAAGAAATTACCTGACCAGGCAGATCTTGTAGATCTTGGAAGATTATTAATTCGTTATAACGACTTCCCAGGGGCAGAGGATATTCAATCTGATATGAAGAGAATCTTGAGTTTATGGGGACTTACTAAAGGATCCTTGGAATCCAAAACAAAGAAAATCTGGGAAGATGGCTTTAGGCCTGGAAAAAATCCGACGGAAATAGTTGGATCAGGTTTTGATACCTCAGATAACGTAATTCCTTAAAGAAAAAAACTCTTTTTTGATTTACTTATTAGTTTTTTTACAAACCGTTTCTATCATATTTTTTGTGGACAAATTTTTGTTTTTTGATTCAAATGTCTTCTCCGCTTGCATTGCCAGAAATTCTTGAAATCCTCTTACAAGGAAGTGACTTAAGCGAATTGCAAGCAACTGAACTAATGAACTCATGGCTCTCAGAGGAGTTTTTGCCAGTTCAGACAGGTGCACTGCTTGCCGCATTCAGAGCAAAGGGAGTCTCAGGGATAGAACTATCAGCTATGGCAAAAGTTTTAAGGCAAGCATGCAAATTACCTTTACCAATACCTCAATTCCCTTTAGTTGATACATGCGGTACTGGAGGAGATGGTGCAGATACTTTTAATATCTCTACGGGTGTTGCTTTTTTATCTGCTGCTTGCGGAGTAAATGTAGCTAAGCACGGTAATCGTAGCGCTAGCGGTAGTGTTGGTTCAGCAGATGTTCTTGAAGGACTTGGTATTCGCTTGGATGCGCCTTTGGATAGAGTTATAGATGCAGTCTCTACAACAAAAGTTACTTTCTTATTTGCCCCTGCATGGCATTCTTCTTTGATAAATCTTGCTCCATTGAGAAAGAGCCTTGGAGTAAGAACAATTTTTAACTTGTTGGGTCCATTAGTTAACCCTCTTAGGCCTACTTATCAGGTGTTAGGAGTGGCAAAGTCTGAGTTGCTAGACCCAATGGCTGAGGCCTTGCAACAATTAGGACTAAGTCGCGCAGTTATAGTGCATGGTTCTGGAGGACTTGATGAAGCGTCACTTCAGGGACCTAATGAAATTAGGTTTTTAGAAAATGGACAGATAACTTCTTCTTTTATTGACGCTTCTGATTTCGGTATTTCTAATTATTCTAATAATGAATTAAGAGGTGGAGACTTAAATAGGAACATGGATATTTTAGTTTCTTTACTTAAGGGAGAAGGTACAAAAGCACAGAAATATGCCCTTACCTTGAATAATACTTTGGTTTTGTGGGCTTCTGGATTAGAGAAGGACTTGGGTTTAGGTTTTAAGGAATCACTTGGTTGTTTAGAGTCAGGATTGCCCTGGAATGTCTTTGATAAATTGAAAAGATATTTATCTGAATAATAAATTATTGATTTTCATTAACACCTCTTATCTTTTTTATGAAGTTAGATTCTCAAAATTCTGCAGTTCTTTTACTATCAGATGGTACTTTCTTTGAAGGATTATCATTTGGTATAAAAGGAACAGTTTTTGGTGAGGTCGTATTTAATACAGGCATAACTGGTTATCAGGAAGTTATTACTGATCCAAGTTATTTCGGGCAATTAGTTACCTTTACTTATCCTGAGATAGGTAACACGGGAATAAATAATGAAGATAATGAATCTGAGAATTCTTCTGTTAAAGGAGTAATAGTTCGTCAATATGCGCATTCCCCAAGTAACTGGAGATCTAATTTTTCGATTGATGATTGGTTCAAGAAAGAGAATATTGTAGGTATTTATGGAATAGATACACGAGCCTTAGTTCGTCATTTAAGAAGTTCAGGCTCTATGAATGGAGTTATATCTTCTGACGCGAATATATCTATTCTTGAATTACAAAGTCAGCTTGATAGACATAGATCAATGGCAGGTATGAATCTTGTCGATGAGGTCTCTACTAAAAAGGAATTTTTTTGGAACAATTTATCTTCAGTTGAATTTGATCAACGCATTAAGCACAAGTCTTATAAACCATACAAAGTAGTTGCGATTGATTTCGGAATAAAAAAATCCATTCTTGA
Source organism: Prochlorococcus sp. MIT 1223 (assembly GCF_034092465.1). Classification (NCBI taxonomy): domain Bacteria; kingdom Bacillati; phylum Cyanobacteriota; class Cyanophyceae; order Synechococcales; family Prochlorococcaceae; genus Prochlorococcus; species Prochlorococcus sp. MIT 1223. Next base: position 382,786 of record NZ_CP139303.1, on the reverse strand, counting down.
ACGTTTAGTTGCGCATAATTGTGAAATTAATGTATTGCCAGCAAACTCAGATATTAATAAAGTTATGAGTTTTAATCCTGAAGGTATTTTCTTTTCTAATGGACCTGGTGATCCTGCCTCTGTACATGAAGGAATAGCCTTAGCTAAGGAGTTAATTATTAATCAGAGTATTCCATTGTTTGGCATCTGCTTAGGCCATCAAATATTGGGAATAGCATTAGGTGGAAAGACTTTTAAGTTAGATTATGGACATCGAGGTTTAAATCATCCTTGTGGAATAAAAGGACGCTTGGAAATCACAAGTCAAAACCATGGTTTTGCCTTAGACAAATCGTCCTTGGATAAACGTATAGTTGAAATCACACATTTAAACCTGAATGATAAAACAGTTGCTGGAATATCAATGCTAGATAAGCCTGTATTTGGAATTCAATATCACCCTGAGGCTAGTCCAGGACCTCATGACGCTGATCATCATTTCAATCGTTTTGTTTCTCTAATGGAACAACGACGTAAAAGCGTGGTTTAGTTTCGTTTAAATAACTACACTTCGAACGATACGTCTGTCTTGGGGGATTGAACCCATAAAAGAATTGCAGCGACTTACTGTCTCTTTGAGAGGCGGATTCGAAAAACGCAAGGCTTGTTTAGTGTTTTATTTCACTGGGCAATTGGATGCTTATTCAGAGAAGCAGTTCACAGATTTTGTGGATGAGGTTCTTAAAGCTAATGATTTATCAGTGGTAATAGATTTGTCCAAAATTGATTTCATCGACTCTTCTGGTCTTGGAGCAATGGTTCATATAGCAAAGGATTGCAACAAGCAAAAACGCTCCTTTTTAGTAGTTGGTAATCCACGAGTTAAGCAAACTATTAAATTAGTTCGGCTAGAAGAATTTCTTCACTTAGTTGAGGATTTGGATTCAGCCCTGGGACAGTTAACTGCTTGACTGATTGGATAAGCTCACAGACTCCTTCTGGGTCACCAGAAACTTTAGGCCCATTGCAATTGGCTTGGTTAGGAGACGCTGTTTGGGAGATGCATCAACGGTTAAGATTTTGCAAAAAACCTGCTCGGTCAAAAGATTTACATCAAGCAGTTGTTTCAGAAGTAAGAGCCTGTGCTCAGGCTGAAGCGCTTTTAGTGTTGGAACCCTATTTAACGCAAATTGAAAAAGATTATGTAAGGCGTGGTAGGAATAGTTCTGGAAGGGGGCCAAAAAAAGTAGAGGCTGCAACTTATGCAATGGCTACAGGATTTGAGACAATGATTGGGTGGCTATTTTTAAAAGACCCTCTGAGACTTGCGGAATTATTCAAGAGACTTAATGAAATGCCTTCTGACAATCATCCTTTAAATAAATGAATAACAGATCAGGAAGGAACAGAACAAATTCTAGAGATTATTCTTCTAAAGGTTCTAATAGAAAATTCAATCGGAACAGTAATGAGAATAATTATGTAAAAAAGGATCTAAATCGCTCAAATAGGAATTCGCCAGTTTCAGGTACCTCCAAAGAAAGTTTTATAAAGAATAGAAATAACGATCAGCAAAACTCCTTACAGAATAAGAATTTTGGAACTTACATTGGTCAAAGAAATCCAAGCATAAATTCAACCAGGTCAACATCAAATATCCCTAGTCCTTACAGAAGAAATAATAATTCAACATATAAGATTAAAAGTCAAGATAGAAGAGGAAATTTCAACGAAAATAATAAACCTTATTCTTTAAGATCTAATTCAGGAATTAATCGCTCAAATAGAAATATAGAAACCAATAAGTTAGAAGGCTGTGTTTATTTACAGGAAGAATCCATTGATTTGCTTTGGGGAAGACATGCTACAGAGGCAGCTTTTGAATCAGGGCGTCCTATACATAGAGTTTGGTGCACTACAGAAATTAGAAGTTCATCTAAATTCTTTCAATTTCTGAAAGATGCTAAGAGTTCAGGTGTTCTTGTTGAGGAGGTCTCTTGGGCAAGACTAGGACAAATTACTAAGGGTGCAGTTCATCAGGGAATTGCTTTGCAAATAGCTGCTGCTGAAACTTTAGATTTGAAGAAATTAATTAATGCTTGTAGTTCCTTTAATGAATCGGCTCTTTTGTTGGCATTAGATGGTTTAACTGACCCACAAAATTTAGGATCCATTATCAGATCAGCTGAAGCACTTGGTGCCCATGGATTGGTTTTACCTCAAAGACGCAGTGCTGGATTAACAGGATCAGTTGCAAAGGTTGCTGCTGGAGCATTAGAACATTTGCCAGTTGCGAGAGTGGTGAATTTAAATCGATCCTTAATTCAGTTAAAGAATGAAGGTTATAAAATCATCGGACTAGCAGAGGAAGGAGAAATAACTCTTCAAGAAGTTAATTTAGATGGTCCTTTAGTTGTTGTAATTGGTTCTGAAGACAAAGGCCTGTCATTATTAACAAGAAAGCATTGCGATCATCTCGTAAGAATTCCTTTGAGAGGGGTAACTACAAGCTTGAATGCTTCAATTGCGACTTCTGTTGTCTTATACGAGATAGCTAGAAATTCTTGGATGAAGGGTATATTTGGTCAATCACCATCCCCTAAATTACTTAGAGCCAAGTTTTCTAGTAAATAGAATATTGCACATCAAAAAAAATAATTAATTTTGATAAGTTAATATAATTTTTTTACCGGAATTATAACGACTAATTATATTTAGGATTTTCATCCTATCAATTTAAAAATGCTTTTAAATTAATTTGGTTTTATTGAGTTAGTTTTATTGAGTTAGTTTTGGATTCAAGATCTCATAAGTTAATAACGAAAAGGTTTTTTGATTATTTCAATAATCTAAGTAAAGTAGGGAAAAATTTGCTTTGATTACCATGGGCCCAATCAGGGCGATTCGGAGTTTGGGGAATAGTTTTGGTCTGGCATGGTGGGCCAGGGTGGAAACTACCGAACCTAATGTTACTTATTGGTTTGGTCCATTTCTAACGCGTAGAAGTCTAAAGAGAAATCTGTCTTTGTTCGTTCAAGACTTGTCTACTGAAGGGGCTCAATCTATAAGTCACAACTTGATTAGAGGTCGTCGCTCAGAGCCTCTTACTACATAGTTGATTCTGATATATTTAGTGTTTAATTTTGAATCTTAAAGATAATGTCTATATCCGATTGGCGAAAGCAACTTAACGAAGGCAATGTATCTGCTGTTGAGCTAGTTAAGGAATATATAGACAAAATCCAATTAAACGATGATCGCATTCATTCTTATCTAACACTTAATTTTGATCAAGCTCTTGCTCAAGCTGAAAAAATAGATAATGACCGAATAGCCGGAAATGAGTTACCTCCATTAGCAGGAGTCCCTTTTGGCATAAAAGACAATCTTTGCACTAAAGGAATAAAAACAACTTGTTCAAGCCGAATGCTTGAAGGCTTTATCCCACCTTATGAATCAACAGTCACAAATAAGTTGTGGAAAGCAGGTGGAATTCTCTTAGGTAAAACTAATTTAGATGAGTTTGCTATGGGAAGTTCCACTGAGAACTCAGCCTTTGGGAATACATTTAATCCATGGGATATAAGTAGAGTCCCTGGAGGAAGTTCCGGAGGAAGCGCCGCCGCAGTGGCTTCTGGAATGTGCATGTCAGCTTTGGGTTCAGATACAGGAGGTTCGATTAGGCAACCAGCATCTTTTTGTGGAGTTGTCGGTTTGAAACCGACTTACGGAAGAGTTAGCAGATGGGGTTTGGTAGCTTTTGCAAGTTCATTAGATCAAGTTGGTCCTCTTACCTCTTCTGTTTCAGATTCAGCAGAAATACTGCAAGTTATAGCAGGAGCAGATAGTAAGGACTCGACTTGTCTAAAGGCATCCGTGCCAAATTATGCAAAAGAATTATGTAAGCCAATAAGAGGACTCAAAGTTGGTTTGATTAAGCAGTGCTTTGATCAGCCAGGGTTATCTTTGGATGTGAAAAATGCCACAATGAAAGCCGCCAAGGATCTTGAGGAATTAGGCGTAGAACTTATAGAAGTTGATTGTCCTTGCTTCAATGAAGGTATAGCTACTTATTATGTTATTGCTCCTTCGGAGGCCTCCGCTAATTTGGCTAGATACGATGGGGTCAAATACGGTTATAGATCTAATGAAGAACAAAATATTTCTTCTATGACTTCTTTTACTAGATCAGAAGGATTTGGTAATGAGGTTAAAAGGAGAATCTTAATAGGAACCTATGCTCTATCAGCAGGTTATGTAGACGCATACTATAAAAAGGCCCAAAAAGTTAGAACTTTAATACGTCGTGATTTTGAATCTGCTTTTAATAAGGTTGATTTATTACTAACCCCTACCTCCCCAACAACTGCTTTTAAAGCGGGTTCACATACTAATGATCCTTTATCGATGTACCTTTCTGATTTATTGACAATACCTGCCAATCTAGCTGGATTGCCTGCGATTAGCCTTCCAAGTGGTTTTGATTCAAATGGATTACCAATCGGACTGCAATTTATTGGAAATGTTTTAGATGAAGCAAAATTATTGCAAGTTGCTTATCAATATGAGCAAACGGCCAATGTCATGAAAAATAAACCTGATTCAGATTTCATTTCTTGAGCAAGTCTGGCACTTTATATAGAGGCTTGAATTTGATACTACACTCTATGTAGTGCTTGAGAATTAACTTTCTAATGGGATTCGTACCGTTACATAATCATAGTGATTACAGTCTTTTGGATGGTGCAAGTCAGTTGCCCAAGATGGTTGGGAGGGCTAAGGAACTTGGCATGCCTGCTCTTGCTCTTACAGATCATGGAGTTATGTATGGATCTATAGAACTTTTTAAACTTTGTAGAGCTTGCGATATTAAACCAATAATTGGGAATGAAATGTATGTTGTAAATGGATCTATTGATGACCCTCAGCCTAAGAAAGAGCGCAGATACCATCTTGTTGTATTAGCCAAGAATTCTGTTGGATATAGAAATCTTGTAAAACTAACAACAATTAGCCATTTAAGAGGAATGCGTGGAAGAGGTATATTTTCAAGACCATGTATAGATAAGGAAAATTTAAAGCGCTATAGCGAGGGCCTGATTATTTCTACTGCTTGTCTAGGAGGAGAAATACCCCAAGCCATATTAAGAGGTCGCAGTGATGTGGCAAGAGAGATAGCTTCTTGGTATAAAAGTATATTTAATGATGATTTCTATCTCGAAATACAAGACCATGGATCAATAGAAGATCGAATAGTAAATGTAGAAATTGTACGAATTGCACGAGAATTAAATATAGATTTAATTGCAACTAATGACGCACATTATTTATCGAAGAATGATGTTGAATCTCATGACGCACTGCTATGCATCCTTACAGGTAAATTAGTTAGTGATGAAAAACGCCTAAGATATACAGGTACAGAATATATAAAAAGTAGAGAAGAAATGTTTACATTATTCTCTGATCACTTGGACTCTAAAGTTGTTCGGAAGGCAATAGATAATACCTTATTAGTAGCAGATAAAGTTGAAGAATATAACATCCTTGGTGAATATAAAATGCCACAGTTTCCTATCCCAGATGGATTTAACGCTCTCAGCTATTTAAAAAAGGTAGCTTTAGATGGACTTAAGGAAAGATTTAATGTTGAAAGTCCAGATGATATAAAGAGAGACTACTTAAATAGGCTTGAACACGAAATTAGCATTATAAATCAAATGGGCTTTCCAACTTATTTCTTAGTGGTCTGGGATTACATTAGATTCGCAAGAAATAAAGGTATTCCAGTAGGTCCAGGAAGAGGATCGGCGGCAGGTTCCTTGGTTGCTTATGCCTTAAACATCACTAACATTGACCCTGTAGAGAATGGACTATTGTTTGAAAGATTTTTAAACCCAGAGCGTAAATCACTTCCAGATATAGACACTGATTTTTGTATTGAAAGGCGAAGCGAAGTTATTGATTATGTTACTAAAAGATATGGAGAAGACAAAGTTGCACAAATAATAACTTTTAACAGGATGACTTCTAAGGCTGTTTTAAAGGATGTTGCACGAGTATTAGATATTCCTTATGGAGATGCAGATAGATTAGCTAAACTGATACCTGTTGTAAGAGGTAAGCCAGCTAAACTTTCAGCAATGATAGGAGAAGATTCACCAAATTTAGAATTTAGAGAAAAGTATAAAAATGATAAAGAAGTTCAGAAATGGGTTGATATGGCAATTCGTATAGAAGGAACTAATAAAACATTTGGAGTTCACGCAGCGGGTGTTGTAATTGCTTCAGACTCTTTAGATAAAATTGTGCCTCTTCAGAGAAATAATGATGGTCAAATAATTACCCAATACTTTATGGAAGATATTGAATCATTAGGTTTGCTAAAAATGGATTTCCTTGGATTAAAAAATCTCACCATGATTAATAAAACTGTTGAGCTTTTAAAGACTTCTATAGGTTGTAAGTTAGATCCGGATGATTTTCCTTTAGATGATAAAGATACTTTTGATCTTTTATCTAGAGGAGATCTTGAGGGGATATTTCAACTTGAATCTAGTGGGATGAAAAATATTGTAAAAGATTTAAAACCTTCATCTTTAGAAGATATTTCTTCAATTCTTGCTCTTTATAGACCAGGTCCATTAGATGCAGGTCTTATTCCTAAGTTTATAAATCGCAAACATGGAAAAGAGCAAATAGATTTTCCTCATGACTTGTTAATACCAATTTTAAAAGACACTTACGGAATAATGGTTTACCAGGAACAAATCATGAAGATTGCTCAAGATTTAGCTGGCTATACGCTTGGACAGGCTGATTTATTAAGAAGAGCCATGGGTAAAAAGAAGATTGAGGAGATGGAGAGGCATCGCCAGTTATTCGTTAAAGGAGCAAGTGATAAAAAAGTTGACGCTACATTGGCAAATAAACTTTTTGATCAGATGGTTTTGTTTGCAGAATATTGTTTTAACAAAAGTCATTCGACTGCCTATGGAGCAGTTACTTATCAAACTGCTTATTTAAAGGCACATTATCCAGTTGCATATATGGCGTCTTTACTAACTGTCAATTCTGGTGCAAGTGATAAAGTTCATCGTTATATATCTAATTGTAATTCTATAGGGATAGAAGTACTTCCTCCAGATGTGAATACCTCTGGAATTGATTTCACACCAAGCAATAATAAGATTCTATTTGGATTATCAGCTATAAGAAATCTTGGAGATAATGCTATTAAAGAATTAATATTAGCTCGTAATAAAGATGGTAAGTTCTTATCATTAGCAGATATATGTGATCGTATTCCTTCCAATTCTCTCAATCGCAGAGGTCTTGAATCTTTAATTCACTGTGGAGCTCTTGATAAGTTAGAACCTAAGGCGAATAGAGCTCAACTTATTGCAGATTTAGATTTTGTTATTGACTGGGCAAATTCAAGAGCTAGAGACAAATCTAGTGGGCAAGGAAATTTGTTTGATTTTTCATCTTCCATAGCCACCTCTGATTCAAGTTCCGATTTCTCTATTGCCCCGAAAGCACCTTCTGTTAATGATTACTCGGCAACGGAAAAATTAAAACATGAGAAGGATTTACTTGGGTTTTACTTGTCTGATCATCCTCTTAAGCAATTATCAACGCCTGCAAAGCTTATTGCACCAATAAGTATTGGAAACCTTGAGGAGCAATCAGATAAAGCTAAAATCAGCTGTATTGCCATGATTCCTGAGATTAGGCGAGTAATAACTCGTAAAGGAGATGCAATGGCAATTATTAAATTAGAGGATCTAACTGGAACTTGTGATGCTGTAGTTTTTCCTAAAAGTTATATAAGGTTATCTGAGCATTTGATAGCTGAAACCCGATTGCTTGTTTGGGGGTCTGTTGATCGTAGGGACGAGACTACTCAATTAATTGTTGATGACTGTAGAGCAATTGATGATTTGAGAGTTGTTTTGATTGACTTATTACCTGAAGAAGCAAATGATATTGGCATACAACATAAACTTAGGGAATGTCTAAATCAACATCGACCAAACAAGGGAGAACTAGGAGTAAGAATTCCTGTTGTGGCAGCCATACGCAATAATTCAAAAGTTAGTTATGTAAGATTCGGTCATCAGTTTTGTGTTCGAGATGCAGAATCCGCTATAAATTCTTTACAGAAAAATTCTTTTAAAGCCTCTAGGAGCGAGAGTTTGTTGACTTAATCCAACTATGTTTAATTGGTACTTTCTTTAGCTTTGAATGCTTCTTTCATTCTTCTTATATTTGGATTTATATTTTCAAGTCCCAGAAAAGTACCTGCACTTTTGTCCCAACTGGCAGATAAAATTCCATAACTTAAACCTAAAAGTCCGAAAAGGAAGCATCCTCCTGAAGTCATGAGAGTAACTACTGGTGCTATATCAGCTATACCTTTGGTTATAAGGTAATAACTACCAATAAATACTCCCATTCCAGATAAGGTTGGTATTCCAGTCGTGATAGCTATTCTCCTTGCCATTCTGTTGGCAACTTCCTTGGGAATACCTGTTTCTCTTTTTCCTGATGAATTCTTCTGCTTCTTTTTCGTTAAGGCTTTTTCTTTAAAACCTGTTTGAGTGATTTGATTTTCAAAATCTGTTGATTTTGTATCCTTTTTATTCATCCTCTGATAGAAAGCTTACTTATTAATTGTGTATATCTTTTCTCACTTTTAACCTTTACGTAGTTCAATAGTCTTTTCCTTTGTCCAATCATTTTCAAAAGTCCTTGTCTAGATGAATAGTCATGAATATTTCCCTGAAGATGGTCGCTTAGCTTGGAGATTCTTTCGGTAAGCATTGCGACTTGTATCTCTGCAGAACCTGTATCTGTAGGGTGAGTCTGATGTTGATTGATTAGGCTTTGCTTTTCTTCTGTATTCAGTGACATGCTCTTTGTCTGAACTTTATAGAACTCATAGTAATTTAACTCCTCAAGTTCCTTTTGATGAAACATCTTGACTTAGCCATACAAGAGCTCTTTTTAGATATAGGTCTTTTGTGTCGGCTTTTTGTGTTTCTACTTCTAGTTTGCTTGCTGTATTTGCTTGCTGTATTTCCGTTGAGACTGCATTTATAGCCTGTATAATTTCAAATTCTTCGTAGTTCAGTCCTGCCAGTATAGAGATTAATTCATTTTTAATATCAGCATCCTTAGCCTCATCGTTTGGCATAGAGGAAGCTAGTAACCGAGTTTTTTGTGAACTTGATTGATTAAACTCATCTAGCTTATCTCTAAGTTCAATTGTTAGCCTTTCTGCGATTTTTTTGCCAATGCCGGATGCTTTAGTTAACTTTGAAATATCCGAATTTCTTATTGCTTCTACCAGTTCATTGAAAATATATTTATCAAGAAGTGAAATAGCACTTTGAGGACCAATGCCATTTATTTTGATTAATTTCCGAAATAAATTTCTTTCCTTTTTATCGATAAAACCAAATAAGTAAAAGCTATCTTCTCTAAAAATTTGATGTATCCATAGTGTTATTTCTTCTAGTTCTTTATTTTTAGCTTGATCTCTTGGTAAAAGCTGTACTTCATAACCTATACCTCCGCAAGAAACTACTGCGCCACTTTTGCTTCCGGTACTCCAAGCATCAATTTTTTTACCTTTTAGCCAACAAATCATTTGATTATTTAGCTTTTAGCCACCGTCAATTTGGCATCCAATAAGTGCTCCAGTAACACCTCCAGCAGGAATTGCCCACATCCTTCCTTTACCTCTTGAGCTAGATGCTGCTAAACCAGCACCTAGGAGTCCACCTATTAAGCTTCCCTCTTTGCAGTCGTTATCATCTATGACCTCGCTCTTATTGGGATTACAAGAAACTTCTACATATTCATACCAGTTTTTAACATATCCTGGATTCTCAGGGGTGCCTGGTATGTATTCTTCTCGGTATTCACGACGTGTACATGTTCGAGTGCTCGAATACCCAGGTTTTCGATAAGTCTCAATTTCTTCTGACAATAAAGGTGATGTTGAACCGAAGAGAACAAGAATTGCAAGAATTAGTTTCATGGTTTTTATTCCTCTGCGTTAAGTTTAGATAACTTTTAGTTTGGCGTTAATACTTATAAGAGAGGCAACAAGAATAAGCATTGCTCCAATAATAAGATACTCGTTAATTTGCTCAGAGAAAATGATTATTCCCCAAATAGTTGCAAAAAGAACTTGTGAATAACTGATGCAACTAGCTCTTGCTGCTGGTAAATGCTTAAGACCTTTTGTAATTCCTATTTGACCAATTTGAGTAAAAACTCCTATTCCAATAAGCCATAGCCATTCTCCACCTAAAGGAGTGACTCCATTACTTATAAAAAATGGAAAAGTTAATGGAACAGAAACCAACGGGAAGTAATGAATAATAACTAAAGGATGTTCATCTTTAGATAGTTTGCGAACACATATGTACGCAAGAGCTGTAAATAAAGCGCCGCTAATAGCTACTGCAACATCTTCAATTGGGAGTTCCATTCCATTAATGATTATCCAGTTTGGCTGTACAACTAATAAGACTCCTATCCATCCAATTACTACGGATAAAATCATCTGTAAATTGATTTTTTCTTTTAAAAATATCCATGCGGCTAAAGAAACGTATGTTGGATATGTATATTGAATAATTGTGGCTGAACCTAGTGGTAGAAATTCTAATGCTTTGAATATACATAATAGAGCTATTGTTCCTAAAAGACCTCTCAATAGCAAAAGTCCTCTATTTGTCCCCCAAGGATTTACTTGTTTGTTATATAGCATTACTCTTGTGATTATCAAGCTGAATAATGCCCTTAAAAAAACTATTTCAGCAACTGGAATACGTCCTTTTAATTGTTTAACGCAAACAGTCATAATACTAAAAGCTAAAGCACTGATTAAAAGTGCTTTAACCCCTTGAAGCTCTTTTGTGTTTTGGTTATCTAATTTATTAGAATGATTTTTCATTTTCTGGTTAAATTCATTTGACCTCTAGATCAATTCCCAAAAATATTTAAATCATTTGATTTTAAAATTTTTTTCTAGACCAATCTGTTATAGCCCATCAGAATAGAAAAATGACAAGTCCACGTTTTCACCCGCGAACGATCGAAGCAGTAAAAGAACGTGCTGATATTGTCGATATCGTCGGTGAACATGTAGTTCTTAAGAAAAGAGGAAGAGAGTTTGTAGGGATTTGTCCATTTCATGATGACAGTAAACCGTCTATGACGGTTTCACCAGCTAAGCAGTTTTACTACTGTTTTTCGTGTGGAGCAGGCGGAAACTCCATTAAATTTCTGATGGAGTTTCAACGCCAAAGTTTTAGTGAAGTTGTACTTGAATTGGCTAGAAGATATCAATTACCAATTGAGACGTTTGATGCTCCGCAGCAGGAGCGTTTTCGCAAACAACTAAGTCGTAAGGAGAGCCTTCTTCGTGTTTTGTCTCTGGCTGCTGGTTGGTATCAATGCCAACTAAAGAGTTCAGGAGGTCACAACGCATATGAATATTTGATTAATCAAAGATCTTTATCAGACGGAACCCTTGATAACTTTATGCTTGGATATGCCCCTGATCAATGGGATGGTCTTCTTAATTATCTACATCAAGTCGAAAATATTTCTCTGGAATTACTTGAATCTTCAGGATTAATTGTTCCCAGGAAAGGAGGAAATGGCTTTTATGATCGATTTAGGAATCGTGTAATTGTTCCAATCTTTGATCAACAAAATAGAGTTATAGGTTTTGGTGGCCGGAGTCTTGATGGATCAGAACCAAAGTATTTAAATTCACCTGAGACTGAAATATTTGAAAAAGGAAAACATCTTTATGGTCTTGATAAGGCTGCAAAGACTATTCGAACCGAAGATCTAGCTGTTGTTGTTGAAGGCTATTTTGATGTAATAGCTCTTCATCAAGCAGGAATTTCTAACGCTGTAGCCTCTTTAGGAACAGCTCTTAGCAATCAACAAATTACAAAACTTTCAAGATGTACAGAAAGCAAGAGAATATGTTTGAACTTTGATAGTGATAGTGCTGGCATACGAGCAGCAAATAGAGCTATCACAGAAGTTGAGCAACTTTCGATGCAAGGACAACTTGAATTAAGAGTTCTTCATCTCCCAGAAGGGAAAGACCCTGATGAGTTTCTTAAACAACATTCTTCAGCTGATTACAAGGCCTTACTAGATAAATCACCCTTATGGTTGGATTGGCAGATTGATAATGTTATAAAAGATCTTGATTTAAATAAGTCAGATCACTTTCAATTAGCAGTTAGTGGAGTTGTTCAATTATTAGGTAAACTTCCTAATTCGGCTTTAAGAACTCATTATCTTCAAAAGGTTTCTGAACTTCTAAGTGGAGGTCATTCGCGTTTTGCAATTCAATTAGAGAAAGATCTTCGTAATCAAATAAAGGGTCAAAGATGGCATGGTCGTTCTCGTAAATTTGATCAACCTGGTGAAGCTCCTTTAAGAGAAAAGAGCGAAGCTGAAATACTCAGAATATATATACACTTTCCAATTCATAGAGGAGAAATTCGAAAAGAAATGAGGGCTAGAGAGATTGAAGATTTTGCTTTTCATCATCATCGGCTACTCTGGGTTGCGATTAGTGAATTAGAAGAGGAAAAAGTTGGACCTGATCTTTTAGAATCTGTAAATAGAGGTGATAGCTCAGGAGATGAATTGTTTGCAATTAACTTAAACGACTTGGTATTCGATAAATTAATTAATGAAGATAGTAAAACCCTCTCAAAAATTACTCAATTATTAACTCCTGGAGAATTTCAATTAACTGCTATGTCGCAGCCTACTCATCTTTTTCGGGGGGCAATGGCTACCTTGGAAAGGCAAAAGTCAATTAAAAGATGTCGACATCTTATTGAATCATGGAGCTCTCAAAGACTTAGAACTCTTGAAGAATGCATAACTTCACTTATAGAAAATAATCGATTAGACACCTCAGAATCAGTCGAGATTGAGGATAAAATAAATCTAATGTTTAATCAACTTAATAATGACGCTATAAACTTTCAAGAACTTTATTACTCTGAAAGAAAGCATATACTTTACCTGGACAAACAGAGATGCTTAAATGATAATAATTCTAATTTTAATGAGTAGTTTTTATAAGCAATATTTTCTTAACGCCTTTATTATTATCTTAGGTTTATCTTCAATCATATAAGCTTGATATTCATGTTCTCTTTTTCCAGAAATTCTTGTTGAACCTTTTAATGAGTCTAATTTATATGGATGTATTTTCATCTTTCTTTTTGTTTCTATATTTATAAGATCTCCGTTATTACAATGTTGAGCGACATGAACTGCTTCATGCCTCAAAGCTCTCCTAATATATATCCCTGTCTTATTAAATCCTTCATATTGACTTTGATTAGAAAAAGAATAGCCACCTTTTACCTTTGCATTATTCGTACAAATTACTATTCTTCTTTGTTTGTGTTTGAGAAATCCAAAATATTGATCTCCTATTAAGCATAAAGGAGTATTTTCTTCTACCTTATAATCTATTTTTTGCATTATATTCAATATTTCAATTTCATTTGGTTTAAGAAATAAAAGAAATTCCATCTTTATTAATTGGTAAGGACTATCGTTTATTATTAATTCTAACACCTTTAATCTCTTTATGTTTTGCTTTTCAAATATCTAAAACCCTTTTAAATTCAGTATTTTGTTTGTTTATGCTGAAATCTCTTATTGCGTTCTCCTTCTTTGATCTATGCTCTTGCAATTCCAATTTCTTTAAATCTTGTAGAGGCGGCAGGGCTTAAGTTTAGATGATTCACATGAGAACCTTTGTTAATAAATGAGATACACCATTTAATAGTATCTTTCCCATAACGCATATTTAAATTATCAATTGTTTTCATTAGAACTTCTTGCCTTCTAAAGTTATCAATATCATTTTGATTATTTAAGCATAGTTGAATAAAGTCGATACCCTGGAGTTTTTGCATTATTACACCTGTCTTAGTAAATCTGCAGTTCTCAGAATAAATTTCATCAATTAAAGATAGTGAAATTTTTATCAGAGTATTAGTATTATTGCATGGAACATTCAATTTTTTACTAGCACTTCTACTATGGAAATTTGGATTATATAAACTTGTTCTTGCAAATATAGTTATACTTCCAGTAAGTTGTTTTTGTTTTCTTAGTTTTGCACTTGCTAAAATAATATGAGAAGCAATTACTTGTTTGAGTTGAGCTTTGTTAATTATTGGCTTTTTTAAACTTCTACTTACACAAGTCTCTTTTTTAGATGATTGTTTTGTCAAAAGATTGATGCATTTATTACCTCGTAGTTCTTCCTGAATACGTATTCCAATTACTCCATATTTAGCTTTAAGTAAATTAGTTGACATATCTCTAAATTGTTTTGCATTATTAATTCCTTTTCTTCTACACCAGGAAGACATGCTTGTTCCAATTCCCCATATCTTTTCGACATCTACTCTTTCTAGCCAAGTATCTTTCCTGTCTTCCATGCAAATATTAAAAATACCAGCATGTGTTTCTAATTCTTTAGATAGATAATTAGCAATTTTAGCTTGAACCTTATTCTTCCCAATACCAATAGCTACTGTTAAGCCTATATTACGTTGGACAATCGCACGGAGTTCTTGTGCCCAATAAATTAGATTATTTCTATTTGAATGAGATATTTGTACAAAGGCTTCGTCGATTGAATATACCTCTATTTTCTCAGACCTCTCTTCTATTAAACTCATTAATCGATTACTCATGTCTCCATATAATGAGTAATTTGAACTGCAGACATTGATTCCAAGAGCGTCTACTGTATTAGCTATCTTGAAGTAAGGTTGTCCCATCTTTATATTTAACTCTCGTGCTTCTGCACTTCTTGATATAATACATCCATCATTATTTGAAAGAACTATTACAGGTTTACCTGATAAAGCAGGATTAATCATTTGTTCGCAAGATGCATAAAAGTTATTTCCATCAATTAATGCTATAAATTTAGTCATGAGAATCTTGAAATTTTGCTTAATTGATGGATGTTATAAATTGCTACCCCCCATATCTGCACACATTCGTATGTACTTATCTCAATAGAGGGATAGTTAGGACTTTCTGCTTCTAGATACAGCTTTTCATTATTTCTTGTAAGTTTTTTTAATGTAAAACAACCATCTAATATGGCGATTACAATTTGGCCAGGAATTGGGTTGATCCCACGATCAATCACGAGTAAGTCCCCATCATAGATACCTGCATTGGTCATTGAATGACCACTTACTCTTAGAAAGAATGTGCTAGCAGGATGTTTAATTAGCTCTTCATTGAGGTCAATTCCAACATCCATATAGTCATCGGCTGGAGAAGGAAAACCAGCCGATACATTCTCGCTTGCTAAAGGCAGAGAAAGACGAGATTTTTTTTGGTAAAAGGAGACGGAACACATGAGAAACGCAAACCAACACTATCCGCTATAGTACTCTAGTACTATAGCGGATAGTGTTGGTTTGCGGCTAAGGTTTTTGTTTTGCTTTTTTACTCTGAAAATTTTTTTGGAAGATTATGTTCTGTGATAGGGAGTACCTTGTAAAATAGTTTGAGCACGATAAATTTGTTCTATTAGTAATAGACGAGCTAATTCATGAGGAAAGGTGAGAGGTGATAGGCTGATTTTCAAAGATGCAATATCTTTTACTTCAGGTGATATCCCATCAGCTCCACCGACAATAAAAACAATACGTTGATTAGAATTTGCATTAAGGCTATTTGCAAATTGTAGCGATGACATGGCTTTAAATTCTTCTCCCAGAATAACAACAAGCTCTCCTTTCTTTATAGATTTTAGAATTAACTTACCTTCTTTAATAGGGTTGCTATTTTTAATTTCATTAATAGTTAAGCCAGGTATTCTTTTGATATATAGATTTATTCCTTGTTGAATCCATGTCTTACTGACTTTGCCAACAGCAATTATTCGATAACGCGATGTATTTAACAAGATTATTTATATTTAGTTAGTCTTCCTCTTCATCTAAGAGGAGATTTTTGAACTTGAAGTATAGACTGTCTTCTTCACTTGCTGATTCTTTATATCTATAATGATTAGATTGTTTTCTTTGATTAATACTAATATCAGAGGCTTCTCTGCTATTAGATTGTTTACATTCTGCTTCTTTAATTCTATCAATTAGATGAGAAGGAATTGAGCCATCAGTACTGGCATCAATAATGGAATGAAAAATATTATCGGGATCATCATCTGTTTCAAATTTATATTGCCTTGATTCTGGTAAATTGCACTCAGATTTTGATAGGGGTTTATCTAACTCATTAGGTAACTTTTTAACTAGTTCTTTTAATTTCTTAAGATCATCAGAATTGAAGCTCATAATCTAATAAAATTTTTTATTTGATTTGAAGTTCAAGTCTTTTTGAGAATTCATAGATATTAAGCCTATTAAACTAGGAATCAATAAAGTGTAAATCCTGGTAAATAAAGTAGATGCTAGTGCTTCTACTTTCCCTGAACCTAATGCAACCGCTAATCCTATTGAAGTAGATTCACTAGTAAGTAGTCCAGCCGGAAAAATTGAAAGAGCACCTCCTATTCCCATGGCTGTTCTAATTAACGTTGATTGCTTATAAGATAGATTAACATTTAATGAATTAAAAACAAAATACATTAACAATGCTTCTAAAAGCCACGCAATAATACATAAAAAGGTTGCAATAATTACTGGAGTAGGCTTATTTATTTCTTTGATACCTGATAATATTTTATATAATTTTGATTTAAAACCTGTTCTTCCTCTATGTTTACTAATAAAGGGCATAAACCGAATTAAAAATATACTTAACTTCTTTAAAGTAGTATTTACAATACTTAAGATTTTATAGGATCTTGCTGTATAAATGATAGTAAATAAAAAAAGTATAAGTACGATTAATAGTTTTATATTATTTGTAGACCAAATAATTAATATTAAAGCACTTATTAAGTCTGTAACTCTTTCGTTGATAGTTATACCTATACCTATCTTTATGGGTATCGAATGCCGATTTGATAACCAGAGGCTTCTTATTGCTTCTCCACTCCTGGCGGGTGCTGCCATAAACGTAAGACCGGCTAAGTATACTTTTAGGCTATCAAAATAACTTATCTTATATTTTAGGAATCTTATTAGGAAAAACCACCTTATACTTAGTATGTAATGACTTAGAATAGGAATTATTAGGGAATAGATCCATAACTTATCTGGCACAAGTGATATATAATATTTTATATTTGAAAATTCTGGATATAATTTTATAGCCGTATATAATAAAAAAAATGTTATAACTAGTTTTAACAATCTAATCTTACTAAGATTCATTTATTTTATAAAACGTAGTTTCTTAGCTGCTACTAAGCACATTCTGAAAAGAATTATCCCTTCTTTTATATGAGCTATGTTCGATGCTCCATAAGTTCTTTCTTGATAACGTATCGGTATTTCAGAAATCTTCAGATTGAGTTTATTTGCGCCAAATAATAAGTCGAAATCTCCAAACGGATCAAAGTTCCCAAAATAACTTCTTCCTTTCTTTAGATCTTGATAATCTTTGTTCCAAATAACTTTGGTTCCACAAAGGGTATCTTTAAGTCTTTGCCTAAGTAACCATGAAAATACAATAGCAAAGAATCGGTTTGCCATTGTATTTAATATTGGCATTGCTTCATTTGTTCTTGGATAAACAAGACGACATCCATTTATAAAGTCTGCACTACCGTCTTGCATGGATTTCACGAACCGTGGTAAATCTTCTGGCTTAACGGTAAGATCGGCATCTAAAATTATTAATATATCTCCCTTTGCTTTATCGAAACCTAACCAAACAGCATCTGCTTTGCCTTTCCCAGACTGTTTATACTTACTTAAGGAAAATTTACCATTATAGGATTCACAGACTCTTGTAATCTCTTCCCATGTATTATCTGTAGAGTGTCCTTCTACGAAAATGATTTCTGTGGATGTTCCTAATTCAGGCATTCTTTCAATAGCAGAAGATATATTACCTGATTCATTTCTTGCAGGAATAATTACACTTACACTTGTCTGAGTAATCTCTCTATGGCTTAATCTTGCGACCATCCAATGTGTTAAACCTAAAGTCTCGAAAACAGGTAGTTGGCTTATCCATCGATTAACGAAAGATGTTAGGAGTGGGATATTTCTAGGGATTAAAAATCTATTTCCATGTTTAATTAATTCCCATCCAGAAAGATCAAGTAAATTTTTAATATCATTCGGAGTTAACCAGCTCTCAGGAGGTTGAGGCACCCTCTGCCCTACTCTTTCTGCTATTTTTAATAGAGGTTGCCATAACCAGTTATGGAAACTTATTATTATTCTTGTGTTTTTGTGGCTAAACAACTTTAATCTTTCTAGTAACCCTTGGACATCCTTAACTGTATTTAATGAGTTGTTTATAATAATTATATCGAATGGTATTTCTTCATTGATACTCTTAGGAGTTATGTTCCCTACGTTAGCGTATTTTATTTGCAGATTTGGATGCTTTTCTTTTGCATAATTAACCATGATTTCGTCATTTTCAACCCCTACTCCGTAGCATGGTGATAAGCCATTTAAGAGGTCACCTGTACCACAGCCTATCTCTAGGATCCTTTTCTCTTTAGGGACAAGTAGATTATGAATTGACTCTAAATCTTTATAGTATGCCCTATTTTTTTTTTGGAATTTAAATTTCTTTGAGACTTTATCCATAATTTATATTCATATATATCAACTATACATGACAGTCATCTATTAGAAGACTGTAGATTTTTTCTTCGAACAAGTACCCATGGACTTAATTCCTTAGAATCGAGAATTAAACTCAGATCATCTTCTGAGAAAGTAGTACTATCACTATGTATCCATATTGGATTAGTTGATTCGTTATGGTTAATAGACTTTATCCTTTTACCTAATTTCTTTGTGTAAATTCCAATCTTGACTAATTTGGAAAAGTCATCACTATTTAATTCATTAGTATAAAATACATCAATAGTATTTTTGTTTATTATTGAAAGCAGTGGATTTGAATTAAATAAATATTTTGTTGCCGGATCTCTATTTGTTAGAAAACCATTCTGTATTATTAAGGAGTAAGAGAGATAGGGACCTATTATTAGGCAAGTTATAATTTTCCTTGGGCTTTCGAAAAAGTAAACTAATAACCAAGGAACAAAAAATAGAATTACTGATAACATTATTGTGGTTCTATTTTGGTCTATAAAATCAATATTACTAGAGGAATAAAGAAGATAAAATAAAATTGTTATTAAGAATAGAGATAAGGTAATGACATATTTCCTAAAATATTTTGATAATATATGCTTGTTCTTAACAATTAATTTGATACCAGAGCATGATGATATTGCTATAAGGGGAGCTATTTGTAAGGGGTAATATGAGGTCTTAGTCTTAAAAAGACTAAGAAGAATTATGAAAGAAAGTGGATATATATAGAGAGGATAGTTTGAAGAAATCTTATTAGTTTTAAATTTGTTTATTACGTCTATTATAGAAAAGAATATCCAGGGAAAAGAATTGATAGGTATATTCCAAGTATAGTATAAAAGAGGTTTGTGGTAATTATTACTTTGTGAAAGAAAATATACTTTGTCTATAATTCCTTTTACAGACTGTAATCCGTATGACTGTATAGAAATAGCCAGCCATGTAATCAATGGTATTAATCCAATAAGCAACCCCAACCAGAAATATAATGAATTGATTATATACCTTTTTTTTGTAATAATGTAGGGTGAAATACAAATCAGAGGTACTAATACCATGCCTGTTTTTAATAGGCATGCTGGTCCAATCCATAGGCCAAATATTAAATTATAGAACCTTGAACTTCTATCTGAGCTCTTTAATAAGGAGTAAATTCCTATCATTTCTAAGGCCAGCAGAGGCATATCTTGAGTTGCTAAATGTAAATTGTTTATCCAGATAAAACTTGTACAAAGTATCAAGGGACTTAACCAATTATATTCTTTCCCTATAAGTTCTTCTGATAACTTATAGGTTACGAGAAGTGTTATAAAGCCTGCTAATAAAGATGGTAAATGAGAAGCTAATATTGTTTCTCCAAATAAGCTTTGTGATATAGCAATTAACCATTGAATCCCATTAGTCCTATCAAAACTAATTTCATCCCACCACATAGGGGCAATCCATTCACCTTTTTGTAATATCCATTTCGCTTGTAGAGCGTAGTAACCTTCGTCTTGAGCTATATAGCTTCTTTCACCAAAATACAATAAGAAAGGAAGCCATAATAATATATTTCTTATTGTCTTTAGCAAATTGAATCCCTTATTTAATTATAAACTTTTTTAATATAGCAAAAAAGACCTAACGTGCACTGTCCTATTTTAGTATAATATCTTAAATGCGTAGATAATATAGAATAAAAAACTCTTAAACATGTTTACTGTAAAAAATTTGTTTAATTTATTATGAACCATAGACCATTACTAACACGTAGGTATTTTGGGCAGCATTGGCTTGTTGAAGAATCAATTCTAAGTAAGATTATTAATGCCGCTAAAATTATACCAACAGATCGTATTCTTGAGATTGGCCCAGGTAAAGGTTATCTTACAGAAAAATTAATTAGATCAAATCCAGCTTTACTACTGTCAATAGAAATAGACAAGTATTTAATACCTAACCTAAGGAAAAGATTTTCAAATTACTCTAATTTTAAATTGATCGAAGGAGATTTTTTAACATTTCCTCTTACTCCTCCTGAAGGTATATTTACTAATAAGGTTGTAGCTAACATTCCATATAATATAACTGGTCCAATATTAGATAAATTAGTTGGTAGATTAGGTAGGCCATCAGTTATTACTTTTGATTCACTTGTCCTTTTAGTTCAAAAAGAAGTTGCAGATAGAATTCTTTCTCCCCCTGGCTCATCATCCTTTAGCGCTTTAAGTATTAGAATGCAATTACAAGCAGAATGTACAGAAGTATGTAAAGTAGAACCTTTTAATTTTGTTCCGCCTCCTAAGGTTGATTCTAAGGTGATCTTGATAAAACCTTTAAAGAAGGATCAGAGACTTTCCATAGAAATTGAAAATAATATAGAGAGAATAATTACTGTAGCTTTTATGCAAAGGCGCAAGAAGTTAAGAAATACGTTGAATGAACTATATAGAGTAGATTTATTAGAGAAATTATCTCATGATATTGGAATAACACTTGACCAAAGACCCCAAGAATTAAATATTCAGAATTGGGTCGCTTTGGCAAAGGGCATTGATCTAAAATCAGCGAAATGATTTATACCTCCAGCAATAAGACAATTAGGGTAAATTCTCCGGCAAAGATAAACTTACATTTGCAAATACTGGGAATTAGAGCAGATGGATATCACGAATTAGCTATGGTTATGCAGTCTATTGACTTAAGTGATGAAATAACTTTAACTTTAAATAACAATGGCATCATTAAACTATCTTCTGATAGCCCAAACTTATCAGACGGAGATGATAATTTAATAGTAAGGTCAGCTAAGCTTTTAAAGCATTACGCAAAGCGCCCAGATCTAGGTGTAGATATTTCTCTAAGAAAAAGAATTCCTATTGGGGCAGGGCTTGCAGGAGGTTCTAGCAATGCAGCCTCAACCTTCATTGGTTTGAATAATTTATGGAAATTAGGATACAGCACAAATGACTTGGAGAAAATTTCATCTGAACTTGGTTCAGACATTCCTTTTTGTATTTCTGGAGGAACTCAGTTATGTTTTGGTAGAGGAGAATTATTAGAACAGATACCCTCGATAAGTAATAAGATGTCCA
The DNA here is from genome assembly GCF_034092465.1 of Prochlorococcus sp. MIT 1223. Lineage (NCBI taxonomy): Bacteria > Bacillati > Cyanobacteriota > Cyanophyceae > Synechococcales > Prochlorococcaceae > Prochlorococcus > Prochlorococcus sp. MIT 1223. The sequence continues at coordinate 360,927 of NZ_CP139303.1, read as the reverse complement.
TAATCTTACTAAAAGATCCTCTTGTTAATGTTTCTACTCCATGGGCATATAAGTTACACAAAGAAAAATTCCAAATTGAATATTTATCTTCAGAAGAAAAGTATGAAGATCAAAGAATTAATTTAAGGTCTGCTGTTTGGTTAAGTTCTAACAATCAAGAACTTTCTCCACCTTTACGGAATGATCTGCAAAAGACAATTTCACCTCTAGTCCCTTCTGTTGAAAACGCTTTGACCTTATTGCGATCTATACCCACATCCTTATCTGTTGCCATGAGTGGATCGGGCCCTAGTTGCTTTGCTCTTTTTGAAGATTTAGATACTGCAAAAAATGCATTGCATGCTAATTCTCATAATTTTAAAGCTGCAGGTTTTGAATCTTGGTGCTGTTCTCTTGTAAATAAAGGTCCTTGTATAGAGAAATGAAAGAATCAAAAGATCTTTTTAAATCAACTGATCAAGAACCCCTCGTGAATGAAAACGATTCTTCTGCAGATATTGATAAGGAGAATTCACCTCTTCCTGAAAAAGGACCTATCAACTTTCTAAGTGGAGCTGTTACGAGTCTTTTATTTGCATGGATATCTCTAATTATTAGTAAAAAAGTTGTAATTTATTTTGCTCTTCACCAAATTAATTATAGTTCCGCAATTGCTCAAAGCATTGCTTCTGGATTTAAAACCCTAATTACAGGTATGTGCTTTTTGGCTACGTTTACTTTTGGTTTCATAGGGCTGGGGCTAACTATTGTATTTATTCGAAGTTTGTTGCCTGGCAATCAAGCTAATCCCTAATAAAATTATGTTATCTAAAATTCAAAACTTCTTCTTCCCTTAAGATGAATTTGCATGATCTTGGCCTATTAGTATTGCTTCTTAGTCCAGGCATGCTGCTTTCTGTCCTAATATTGACCACTTTTGCTGCAGGAGGATGAATAGGCCCTCATTGTTATAGCTTGGCTTAATAAAGCATTTTTACTTTCTACTTTTTTCTGTGGCAGGGACACTTTTATTTAATGCTCTTCGAGAAGCTATCGATGAAGAGATGGCAAGAGATCCTCTTGTATGCGTTATGGGAGAGGATGTAGGACAATATGGCGGATCCTACAAAGTTACAAAGGATCTTTATGAAAAATATGGAGCTCTTAGAGTTTTAGATACTCCAATAGCAGAAAATAGTTTTACTGGAATGGCAGTAGGCGCAGCAATGACAGGCCTACGGCCAATTGTAGAAGGAATGAATATGGGGTTTCTTTTACTTGCATTCAATCAAATATCAAACAACATGGGAATGTTGAGATATACCAGTGGAGGAAATTACACTATTCCAACAGTTGTCAGAGGACCTGGAGGAGTTGGACGTCAATTGGGTGCAGAGCATAGTCAAAGGTTAGAGGCATATTTTCATGCAGTACCAGGAATAAAAATTGTTGCATGTAGTACCCCTACAAATGCAAAAGGTTTGATGAAAGCAGCTATAAGAGATAACAATCCAGTTCTATTCTTTGAACATGTTCTTCTTTATAATTTAAGAGAGGAAATACCAAAAGGGGATTATACTTGTGCTTTGGACCAGGCAGATTTAGTTAAAGAAGGTAGTGATTTGACTATAATTACTTACTCAAGGATGAGGCATCATTGCCTTAAAGCTGTAGAAATCTTAGAAAAAGAAAGCATAGATGTTGAGTTAATTGACTTGATAAGTCTTAAGCCTTTCGATATGGATACAATTGCAAATTCGATTA